>CAYFVG010000020.1:0-20099 GCA_964346365.1 uncultured Alteromonadaceae bacterium | reverse complement strand
ACCAGCAGCTCCATGGGCGACAGGCCCAGGGTGACGATGGCGTCGACCTCCTCGTTGCCCTGCATGGTGCCGAGCTGGGCCGCGTAGGCGGCGCCGGTGCGCCCCGCCATGACCACGGCGGTCATCAGGACCCCCATCTCGCGCAGGGTACCGATCGCCACGAGGTCCGCCACATAGACCTCGGCGCCGAACTGCTGGAGCTGCACCGCGCCGAGATACGCGACGATCATGCCCACGAGGACACTGGTCAGCGTGATGATCGGCAGCGCAGCGGGGCCGGCCTGGTAGAGACAGTCGCGCAGGTCCACCCAGCGGGTCATGGAGCGCGGCAGGGCGGCGCGCACGCAGGCCGCCACCGCCGCGCCGAGAAAGGCCAGGGAGTCGAGCACCTCCTCGCCGATCTCGTGCAGCTGCCGACGCAGCGCGCGCAGGCTGAACGGACCGGGCGTGCGTGCCGGCGCCGGGGCCGTCGGCTCCGTCGCGGTCGCCAGGCGCAGGAGCGCTTCGAGCCCCGGGGGCAGCGCCGTGCCGGCAACCGCGAAGCGATCTTCACCGCAGAGCTGCCAGCAGCGCCAGAGGAAAGCCGGCAGCCGGGAGTCCCAGTCGCTGACGCCGTCGGCCTCCACGGCCAGGCCGGTGGGCTGCGTCCGGCGAAGCGCCGCCAGCACGGCTTCCGTGTCGGGCAGCGCGGCCGCGCGCCAGGAGCCCGCCAGGCACAGGCGCGCCCGCGCCGCATCGGCAACGAACTCACAGCGCGGAGAAGCATCCACGACGGCAAGGGCCTCCATCACCCCGATAACGCGCTCGCCAGTCTAGCAGCCTGTCGGACTCAGGTCCGTTCTGCGGAGTCCGACAGGCAAACGGCATCATGGTCGCCACGCCCGGTCCTCGTTATCATTGAATAACAACATCTTGAGTTAAAAATCCATGCAGCAGCAACGTGCGGATGTCGTCATCATCGGCGGCGGCGGCGCCGGCCTGCGCGCCGCGATCGCGGCCGCGGAGGTCGACCCGTCCCTGGACATCGTGCTGGTGTCCAAGGTCTACCCCATGCGCAGCCACACGGTGGCGGCGGAGGGCGGTTGCGCGGGCGTGGTCCAGGACCACGATTCTGTCGACTACCATTTCGACGACACGGTCTCCGGGGGCGACTGGCTCTGCGACCAGGACGTGGTCGAGTATTTTGTGCGCCATGCCACGGAGGAGAACCTGCGCCTCGAACACTGGGGCTGCCCCTGGAGCCGCAGGCCCGACGGCCGCGTCAACGTGCGCGCCTTCGGCGGTATGAAGCTCGAGCGCACCTGGTTCGCCGCCGACAAGTCCGGCTTCCACATTCTGCACACGCTGTTCCAGACCTCGCTCAAGTACCCGTCTATCCGCCGCCTCGACGAGCTGTTCTGCACCGACCTGCTGGTGGCGGACGGCCACTGCGGCGGCGTCCAGGGCATCCGGATGGCCACCGGCGAGAGCGTCGCGATCCTCGCGCCGGCGGTGGTCATCGCCACCGGCGGCGCAGCGCGGGTCTACCGCTACAACACCAACGGCGGCATCGTTACCGGCGACGGCATGGCCATGGCCTGGCGCCAGGGCGTGCCGCTGCGCGATATGGAGTTCGTCCAGTACCACCCGACCGGCCTGCCGGGCTCCGGCATCCTCATCACCGAGGCGGCCCGCGGCGAGGGCGGCGTGCTCACCAACAGCGAGGGCTATCGCTACCTCCAGGACTATGGCCTGGGCCCGGAGACGCCCCTCGGTGCGCCGCAGAACAAGACCATGGAGCTCGGCCCCCGGGACAAGGTGAGCCAGGCGTTCTGGCACGAGTGGCAGGCCGGCCGCACGACCCGCTCGCCGCGCGGCGAGGCGGTCAACCTGGACCTGCGCCACCTCGGCGAGGCGCGCATCAACGAGCGCCTGCCCTTCATCCGCGAGCTGGCCCGCACCTACATCGACGTCGACCCGGTGCACACACCGATCCCGGTGCGTCCCACGGCCCACTACACCATGGGCGGCATCCAGACGGACGGGCGCACCGCGACCGCCCTGCCCGGGCTCTTCGCCGCCGGCGAGTGCGCCAGCGTCGGGCTGCACGGGGCGAACCGCCTGGGCTCGAACTCCCTGGCGGAGCTCAGTGTCTTCGGCCGGGTTGCCGGCGAGGAGGCGGCTGCCGTGGCGCGCGCTGGCAGCACAGCCACCGAGCAGGCGCTCCTCGCCGGAGCCCGTGACAACGCCGCACGGTGGGACGCGCTCCGCGGCAGCCGGGGCACGGAAAGGCTCGCGGACCTGCGCAACGCCATGGCCGCGGCCATGGAGGACGGGGTCGGCATCCAGCGTACGCCCGCGGCCATGGAACAGACCGCGGCCACCCTCGCCGAGCTGCGCGAGCGCTACGGGCGCCTGCGCCTCGAGGACGATAGCCTCGCCTTCAACACGGAATGGCTGTCCGCCATCGAGCTCGGCTTCCTGCTCGACGTCGCCGAGGCCATGACCGCGGCGGCCCTCGCCCGGCGCGAGTCCCGCGGCAGCCACCAGCGGCCCGAGGATTTCCCCGCCCGGGACAACGACAACTACCTGAAACACAGCCTGGCGTATCACGGCGGTGCCGGCGCGCCCACCGTGGACTGGCAGGACGTGGTCATCACGCGCTCGCAACCCGGTGAGCGGCTGTACGGCGGCGCGGCGCACGCGAAGGAGGCGGTCCATGAGTGACAGTATTGCCATCCACATCAGTCGCTACCGCCCCGGGGTGGACGATGCACCGACGGCGCAGCGCTACGACGTGCCCCTGGACGGAGACCTCTCGGTCCTGGAGGTCCTCAACTACATCAAGGACGAGATCGACCCGACGCTCGCCTACCGCTGGTCCTGCCGCATGGCGATCTGCGGCAGCTGCGGGGTCATGATCGACGGCGAGCCGCGGCTGGGCTGCAAGACGTTCCTGCGCGAGTTCGCGGAGCGCGGCGAACTCCATGTCCGCGCCCTGGACAACTTCCCCGTGGAGCGGGACCTGATCGTCGATCTCGAGGGCTTCATGGACCACCTCGAGGCCGTGAAGCCCTGGATGATGCACGAGACCGAGCGGTCGCCGGCGGAGGGCGAGTACCGGCAGACCCCGGAGGAGCTCGAGCGCTTCCAGCAGTTCAGCCAGTGCATCAACTGCGGGCTCTGCTACGCCGCCTGCCCGCAGTTCGGCCGCGACGACAGCTTTCTCGGGCCGGCGGCGCTGACCCTGGCCCTGCGCTACAACCTCGATTCCCGGGATGACGGTAACAGCGAGCGCATGGCGGCATTGAACGCCGATGAGGGGGTGTGGCGCTGCACCTTCGTCGGCTATTGCACCGAAGTCTGCCCGAAGGATGTCGACCCGGCGGCGGCGGTGAATCGCGGCAAGGTGGCCTCGACCATCAACTACGGGCTCAACCTGCTGCGCCTGGCGGGAGGCAAACATGACACGTAAACCCTATCGGGCACCCCAGCGCTGGAACTGGTGGCAGCGCAACCCGGCCTATCGCCGCTACCTGCTGCGCGAGGCCACGGCGTTGCCGCTGTTTGTCTACGCCCTGGTGCTGGTCACCGGGCTCTACCGCTACACCCAGGGCCAGGTCGCCTTCACGCGCTGGCTCGAGGCGCTGCAGGCCCCGGGTTGGCTCGCTTTCCACGCCCTCGCCGTGGCCGCCTGCGTGCTGCACGCGGTGACCTGGATCGACCTGGTGCCGAAACTGCTGGTCCTCCCCGGGATCAGCGGCACGACCATCAAACGCGCCCACCAGGGGGCGGCGATGCTGGGCTCGGGGGCCGTGGTGGTCGCAGCCCTGTTCGCCTGGTCGCTGCCGGGAGGCGGCGCGTGAAGCGGTCCAACGAACCCATCGCCTGGAGTCTGTTCGGCGCCGGGGGCATGCTGCTGGCCCTGGTGGGGCCGGGCCTGGTCCTCGCCACCGGCTTCCTGCTGCCCTTCGCCGAGCCGGCGGCGGCCTTCCATGCGGTGGACGGTCTCATCGCCAACCCGCTGGGCAAGCTGGGGCTGCTCGTCTGCATTGCGCTGCCCCTCTACCACACGGTGCACCGGCTTCATCACGGCCTGCAGGAACTGCACGTGCCGCTGCCGCACCGGCTCGTTGCCGGTCTCGCCTACGGCGGCGCGACCGTCCTGACCATCGCCAGCGCGAGCTGGCTGCTGGTGCGTTAGGCCACCAGGCGCGGGGCCCGAGCCGACCGGGCGGCAGCGGCCGCCTGCCAGGCGCGCTCGTGCAGGTAGAAGGCGCCGGTGTTGACCAGCGGCTCCAGAAGCGCAAGGGTTCCGCCCAGCCACGGGCTGCCCGTCACCAGCCAACCCACGGCGAACGCCACGGTGAAATGCACCGCGGCAAAACTCAGTGTTTTCTTCCCGGCCATGATGATTTCAGCCTCTGTCGATGTGTTTGAACACTCTAGCCCAGTGGCCTGACAGGGAGAAGCCGATAATAATGATAATCGTTATAGGGAAAAAGACTCGCCACGGCGACAGCGCCACCGGCGGGCATGCCGGGCCGGTGGTGCCGGATGGTCAGACGATCTCGACGAGCTCGATGTCGAAGGTGAGCTCTCTGCCGGCCAGCGGGTGGTTGGCGTCCACGGTGATTTCCTCGTCGCCGACATCGGTGACCGTCAGGTTCATGACCTGGCCATCGCCGCTCTTGCCCTGGAGCTGCATGCCCACGGCGGGGGCGATGTCCTCCGGCAGTGCGGTCTTCGGCACCTCCTGCACCAGCTGGTCGTGGCGCGGGCCGTAGCCTTCCTCCGGCGGAATTTTCACGGACTTGTTCTCACCCACTGCCATGCCCTCGACGGCCTTCTCGAAACCGGCAATGACCGTGCCGCTGCCGAGCGCGAATTCCAGGGGGTCGCTGCCCTCGGAGGAGTCGAATTGGGTGCCATCGTTGAGCGTACCGTTGTAGTGGATGCGAACGGTATCGCCCGCCTGTGCCTGCTTCATGCTGTGCCTCCTCCGGGCTTCGGTGTGGACCCGGCTTTATCCCCGAGCCTTTCTGCACCCTAACAGACCGCGCCGGGGCGGCGAAACCGCGGCCGCAGGCCGTGCTACCCTGCTACCGTGAGGGATCAGCCCGGCAGGGGAACCGGCGGCCGCTGCCGGCTACGACAGAGGAGACAGGAGAGAGACCATGGCCGAGCACCACGCCCCGCCCCGGTTCCCCGGGGCGCCGCCGCTATGACCACCCGGGAGGAACAGGACGCCCTCGGCACCGTCGCGGTGCCGGCGGACCGCTACTGGGGGGCCCAGACGCAGCGCGCGCTCGGCAACTTCCCCATCGGCGACGGGCGCATGCCGCTCCCCCTGGTCCGCGCGTTGGGACTGGTCAAGTACTGCGCGGCACGCGCCAACGGCGAGCTGAGTGCCCTGCCGGCCGACATCGCCGACGCCATCGCGCGCGCCGCCCGGGAAGTCATGGCCGGCCGCTGGGACGAACACTTCCCGCTGCCCGTTTGGCAGACCGGCTCCGGCACCCAGTCGAACATGAACGCCAACGAGGTGATCGCCAACCGGGCCTGCGAGCTGCTCGGGGGCGAGCTCGGCAGCCGCGACCCGGTGCACCCGAACGACCACGTGAACCGCGGCCAGTCCTCCAACGATACCTTCCCGACGGCCATGCACATCGCCGCGGCCCGCGAGACCCACGGGCGCCTGCTGCCGGCGCTGGAGCAGCTCCGAACCCGCCTGGCCGGCCACGCGGCGGCCTGGGACGGCATCAACAAAATCGGCCGCACCCACCTGCAGGACGCCACGCCGCTGACCCTGGGCCAGGAGTTCTCGGCCTTCGCGGCCCAGGTCGCACAGGGGAAAAAACGCGTCGAGGCTGCGCTCGAGGACGTTCATGCCCTGGCTCAGGGCGGCACCGCCGTGGGCACCGGGCTGAACTGCCCGGCGGGCTTCGCGGAGCGCTTCGCCGCGCTGGTCGCCGGCGAGACAGGGCTGCCGTTCCGCCCGGCGGACAACAGCTTCGAGGCCCTCGCGGCCCACGACGCGCTGGTCCAGCTCTCGGGCAGCCTGAACACCCTGGCCGTCAGCCTCGGCAAGCTCGCCAACGATATCCGCCTCCTCGCCTCGGGCCCGCGCTGCGGCATCGGCGAGCTGCAGCTGCCGGCGAACGAGCCCGGTTCGTCGATCATGCCCGGCAAGGTCAACCCGACCCAGGCCGAGGCGCTGGGCATGGTCTGCGTGCAGGTGATCGGCAATCACGCGGCGGTGACCGCAGGGGGCCTGCAGGGTCAGCTGCAGCTCAACACCTTCAAGCCGGTGATCATCCGCAACGTGCTCGAGTCCATCGCCCTGCTCGCCGGCGCGGCGGAGAGCTTCACGGTACGCTGCCTCGACGGCATGGCGCCGGAGCAGGGCCGCATCGCGCTGCATCTGGAGCAGTCGCTGATGCTGGTCACCGCCCTGGCCCCGGCCATCGGCTACGACCGGGCCGCCGCCATCGCCAAGCGGGCCCACAGCGAGGGCACCACACTGCGCGAGGCGGCCCTGGCGGACGGCGCGGTGGACGCGGCGAGCTTCGACCGGCTGGTGGATGTGGACGCCATGACCCGCCCTACGACGGGCGGGGCGGAAGACTGAGCCATGGAACTACCGCGCTTCGTCCCCGAGGATCTGCGCCAGCTGGCGCGCTTCGTGCCGGCCCGGGGCTGGGATGCGATCGAATGGAAGCCCCTGCTCGGCAGCCTGCGGGCCGTGAGCTGGCGCTTTGTCAGCGGGCGGGGCGTGAGCGGCCTGCGCGAGACCCTCGCCGCGCAGGCCCCCGGGCCAACGCTCGCGGCAGACCTCGACGACCTGCAGCCCCTCGCGGAGGTCGGCGGGCAGCGCCTGCGCAAGCGCTGCGGCGACGACCTTTTGCGCCTGTATTTTGCCCAGTGGCTGAACGACGACGGCCTGTTCCTGGACCTGCGCAGCCAGCGCTTCGCCGTCGACGGGCAGGCGCTGGTGTTCGCGCCGAACGGGCTCTGGATGCGCCTGCGCCCGGGCTTCCGCGAGGGCATGGCGGCTATCTACCGGGGCTTCTACAGCGGCGACGAGGAAACGCTGGAGGCGGCCCTGCTGGCTACCGGCATGCTCCGGCCCGACCTGCCCGCGGCCGACCGGGAGGCGCTGTTCGCCCTGCTGCGCCAGCATTTCGGCATCAGCCAGTCGCGGCAGCGCTTCGCCATCGACAGCTTCAAGGCCTCCTTCGACGAGCTGTTCGACTTCTTCCTGGCGCACGACTACAAGCTGCACAGCGACTTCGTGTGGGTGGGCTTCTATCTGATCACCCTCTACCTGACCCTCGAGGAGGGTGGGCAGGCCCACGACGTGCGCGCCATCTGCGAGGACGTGCTCCTCCCCGCCTGACGCGCTGTCAAAACGGCTACTCGCGAAAAAGCTACTCGAAGTCCGGCAGCGCGGGCTTGACCAGCTTCTTGCCGGCCTCGCGCCAGGCATCGATTCCGCCGGCGATGGAGGCCACGTGCAGGTAGCCCATGTCCTGCATGGCCGCGGCCGACAGCGCCGCCCGGCCGCTGGTCTTGCAATAGACGAGCACGCGCCGCTGCCGATCCTCGAGGGAGGGGTCGGCGGTGAGCTTGAACTCGAGCATGCCCCGGGGAATGTTCACCGCGCCCGGCAGGTGATCCTCCCGGAACTCCTCCGGCTCGCGCACATCGATGACCAGGTCGATGTCGGCGAGGGACGCCTCGGCCTCGGCGAGGCTTACCTCGTGGATTTTCGCCTTGGCATCGGCGACGAGATCGTGGGATGTCTTCACGGCTCACTCCTGTTCACGGGAAACGGTACGCGACCAGTTTAGCGCAGCGCTGGCGCGACTATAATGGGAGGCTGCGAAGCGGCGGACACGGTGCCATCAGCGCGCCATCACCGTCTCCCTCTGGGCACGGAGCTCCCATGGAACACCGGGAACAGCAGGTACTGGCCTTCGCGCGCGACCGCTGCGAGCGCGGCGCCTGGCTGGTGACCATCATCGCCGCCAGCGGCTCCTCGCCGCGGCCCGTGGGATCGCTGCTGGCCTGCGCCGACGACGGCACCCGGGCCGGCTCGGTGTCCGGCGGCTGCGTGGAGGATGACCTGCTGGAGCGGCTGGCCGGCGGGGAGTTCGCCGGCGGCGCGGTCACCCGCCTGGAATACGGCGTCAGCGCCGAGGAGAACGCCCGCCTGGGCCTGCCCTGCGGCGGACAGCTGACGCTCCTGCTGCAGCGCCTCGGGCCGGGGGACCGGGCCTGGCTGGACGCCCTGGCCGGCGCCATCGGCGAGCGTCGCTGCCTCTGCCGGAGCGTGGACCTCGCGAGCGGGGCAACGACCCTCAGCGAGCACGAGGACCTCGCCGTGCCGGCGCTGGAGGACGCGCGCTTTCGCCAGGTCTTTGGCCCGCAGCAGCGCCTCTTGCTGGTGGGTGCCGGAGAGCTGGCCGCCAGCCTCGCCGAACTGGCCCTGGCCATGGACTACGACGTGCTGGTGACCGACCCGCGCCAGAGCGCCCTGGACCAGTGGACGGGGCCGGCGGTACCTCTGCTTCAGGGCATGCCCGACGACATGGCCCGGGCGCACGCCGCCGACCGGCACTCGCTGGTCATCACCCTTACCCACGACCCGCGCATCGACGACATGGCGCTTATGGAAGCACTGGACAGCGACGCCTGGTACGTGGGGGCGCTGGGCTCCCGGCGCACCAGCGAGGCGCGCCGCGGGAGACTGCTCGAACTCGGCGTTTCCGAGCAGGCCCTGGCGCGCCTGCATGCGCCGGTCGGCCTCGCCATCGGCAGCAAGACACCGCTGGAGATCGCCGTGGCGATCATGGCAGAGCTGGTGCAGCTCCAGAGGAAGCGCCGATCCGGCATGCGCGCCAACGGGTAGTCGGTGCCGGTGATACAGCTGGACAGCGCCGGGGGTGTGTGCCACTACAAATCATTGGCCAACGTGGAGCGGGCGTTCCGTTCGCTCAAAACCATCGACCTGAAGGTGCGCCCGATTCATCACCACCTGGAAAACCGGGTGCGGGCGCATCTGTTTCTGTGCATGCTGGCGTTTTTGCCGAGGGGCATCTGCGCCAGGCGTCGACTGCACCACGAGACACCGACGCACTGCTTTGCCACCCTGCTGGCCGAGTTGTCAAGCATCGTGCGCAATACCGGTCGCCCGCCGGGCCAGGGCGATGACGCGCCAGCGCTCGACCTGCTCACCCCCCACCAACGAGACACAGCGGCAGACACTGGACCCGCTGCGTTCTAGCAGCGTGTAGACAGAGACGCGTTCTACGCTCATGGTGCCCGAGAAACTTCTGCACCCTATCCCGGGGGCCGCGTTTCTACCGGGCCAGCGCAGTCCAGAGGCGTGCGAGGAGCCGCACCGGCAGCAATTAGCTGCGTGGCGGTTGCTGCAAGCAGACCGTGTTAGGCTTGACGGAAGACTCGAAATAACAACATCCTACTTGGAGGAAGGACCCATGATCGAGCTGAGCAAAAGGTGCGTGTTGCGGATGGTAGGTGTGCTGCTGTGTGCGGGAGCATTCCTCGCCCAGCCGGCTGCAGCCCAGCAGCTGCACGTGAACCGGACTGTCGAGACTCTTGAGAGGGGCGATCCGGTCTTCGGTATCTTCACCGGCAACTTCTCCCTTGCCAATGCCCGCGCTCTGGCGCGCTCCGATCTCGATTTCATCTTCATCGACATGGAGCACACGCCCTTCGACGCGGAGACCCTGCAGACTTTCCTGCTGGGGATGGCCGACAAGCGCAGCGTGCTTGCAAAGGGTAGCGTCCAGCCGGCGGTGACGGCGCTGGTGCGCATTCCCAGTTATGGCCAGGTCAATCCCCAGTCCTTCGTCAAGCAAGTGCTCGACGTCGGCGGCTTCGGCATTGTGTTTCCGTTTATCGAAACGGTAGCGCAGGCGCAGCTGGCGGTGCAGGCCATGCGCTATCCGCAGCCCGTCGGTGACCCACAGCCCGAGCCCGTCGGCCTGCGCGGGTCATCACCGGGCGCCGCCGCCTGGCACTGGGGGGTCGGCGACTATATGCAACGCGCCGACGTCTGGCCCCTCGACCCCGCCGGCGATCTGCTGGCCGTGCTCCAGATCGAGTCCCGCGAGGGTGTGGAGAATATCGAGGAGATCGCGGCGGTCCCCGGCGTCGGCGCTATTTTCATCGGCCCCGCTGACCTGTCCCGATCCTATGGTCGCCCCGGCCAGCTCGATCACCCCGAGATTGCTGGAGCCATGGACCGAGTGCTGGCGGCGTGCAAGGCAAATGACGTTCCCTGCGGTCTCACCACCAATGCCGACACCGTGGCCGACTACCTGGCAAAGGGCTATCGTTTCGTGACAGTTGGTTACTGGAGCGACGCAGGTATTTCCGATGGCCCTGCTCGGGGACTGGCGGCGGGCCGAGAGGCAGCCGGTCGCGGGGACTGAATGCCCGTGCGCACGCGCATACGCGCATTCATTACCCGGTAACCGTGCCGCATGTGTCGCTCTTCCGTCCGGAATTGGACGGAACATCGGCTGCCGGCAACTTGGATCGGGCGCAGGAGTATGGCGCGTTGACATCGGCCAAACGCCCACGGTGGACCGCGTTCACCCTTGATCACAGGAGAAAATAACAGTGACAGACAATAAAAAAGCAGGGGCTGTGCTCGCGGCGCTTCTGGTCGCGGCATCCGCCATCGCCGGGGAGGCGCCCGGCACGCAGGATGGTCGGTGGCACTACCTTGGCGGCGATGCCGCGCACACGCGCTATTCACCGGCCAGCCAGGTCAGTCCGGAGAATCTCACGGAGCTGGAGGAGGCCTGGGTCTGGGACGGCGCCAGCTTCGATGCCCGCAGCGGCCGCAGCACGCCGAGCTACATCGACGGTGTGCTGTACACCGTTGCCGGTGAGCGGCGCTGGGTCGTGGCCATTGATGCGAAGACCGGGGAGACCATCTGGGCCTACCGCGAACCGAACACGCCGCGTCACGAGTATTCCATGCGCAAGGACTACGGCAAGGGCGTGGCCTATGCGGAGGTCGATGGCAAGGGCGTGATCTATATCGTCTCGCCCGGCTTTTTCCTGACCGCCCTCGACGCCAAGACCGGCGAGCCCCTCGAGGGTTTCGGCAAGCCGGTGCCCATCGACGGTTTCCCGAAGACCGGTGTGGTCGATCTGCTCGCCGATCTCGGCCACGACTACGATCCCTACGAGGGTCTGCCGCTGGAGCGGGGCTACATTACCTCCTCGGCACCGCCTATCGTGGTCGACGGCGTGGTGGTGGTGGGCAACTCCCACGAGCAGGGCTACAACCAGTCGCGGATCGAGAACGTACCCGGCGACATCCTCGGCTACGACGCGAAGACCGGGGAGTTCCTCTGGAAATTCAACGTGCTCCCGCGGCCCGGGGAGTTCGGGCATGAGACCTGGGAGAGTGACGCCTGGCAGTACACCGGCGACATCTCGTCCTGGGCGCCGCTGTCGGCGGACCAGGAGCGGGGCATTGTCTATATCCCCACCAACGGCGTGACCATCGACTTCTACGGCGGCTTCCACCCCGGCGACAATCTCTTCAGCTCGAGTCTGATCGCCCTTGATGTGAAGACCGGCAAGCGGGTCTGGCACTACCAGCTCGTGCATCACGATATCTGGAACTACGATCTGCCGACGGCACCGGTGCTTCTCGACGTCACCCGGGACGGGCGCAAGGTGCCGATCGTTGCGCAGGTCACCAAGCAGGCCATGGTGTTCACCTTCAACCGCGAAACCGGCGAACCCATCTGGCCCATCGAGGAGCGCCCCGTACCAGCGGGGGCCATTCCCGGGGAGAAGCTGTCGCCGACCCAGCCCTTCCCGACGGTGCCCGCCCCCTACGAGATGCAGGGGCTGACTTATGACGACCTGATCGACTACACCCCGGAACTGCGGCAGAAGGCGATCGATATCCTCGAGGACTACCAGATCGGGCCGATGTTCATGGCACCGCTGCATCGGGACAACGACCTCGGCAAGCTCGCGGCGTTCTGGTGCCCCGGTGACAACGGCGCGTCGAATATCTACAGCCCGGCGGTCGCCGACCCGGTGGCCGGCGTACTCTACGTCTCCTCGCGCAAGGACTGCACCTCGCGCATCATCGCGCCCGGCGAGGAACGGGACGCGATGCTGGAGGCCCCCAGCGGCAAGACCGTGTCCGATTACGCCGTGTTGCGCTACCAGGCCGTGACCGGCCCGGATCGGCTACCGCTCTACAAGCCCCCCTACTCGCGGATCACGGCGATCGATATGAACACGGGCGAGCACCTGTGGTGGATTCCGGTGGGCGAGACCCCCGCCCGGGTCCTGGAGCACCCGGACCTGGTCGATAAGGACCTGCCGAACACGGGCACAGGCCTCACCCCGCCCATGGCGGTGACGCCATCCATGCTCATGTATGCCTCCCTGGGCAGCGACGGCACGCCCTATCTGTTCGCCATCGACAAGAAGACCGGGAAGGAGCTGGCGCGGGTCGAGGTTCCAGCGAGCAGCTACTACGGCATGATGACCTACGTACACGAGGGTCGGCAGTACGTGATTCTCCAGACCGGCAGTAAGCTCACTACCCTGGCGTTGCCTGAAGCTCTGATGCCGGTCGCCGCGGCCGCCACGACCATGGGTCGGGAGGTGTCGCAGCAGTGAAGTTTTTGCTAGCCACGGTTGCGCTCGTTGTGAGCCTGCCGGCGACCATCTGTATGGCGGAGTCCGGCGAGGATCCTGCCGCTGCCGCGCGCACCCTGGGTGATGGGGTCTACGCGAAGCAGCAGGCGCGCGCCGGCAAGAAGCTTTATAACCGGCACTGCATCAGCTGCCATGAGCGAGGGTACTTCCGGCAGGTGCTGGCCACGCGCCAGGGCCAGACCCTGGCGGAGCTGTTCAACGTCATGATAGCGCTGATGCCCCAGAACGCCCCCGGCACGCTTGAGGACACCGACTACGTGGCAGTGCTCGCCTACATGCTGCAGGACGCGCGCTATCGACCGGGGGAGCAGCCGCTGACGAAGGCCGATCTTGCAGCCATCGTCATTGGCGGCGCGGGGCAGGCAGAGCAGGGACTCTAGGGCGCCACGCGGTAAGTCCGGTCAGGCGCGGAGCTGATCGCCGATCGGCAGTTCGCGGATGCGCTTGCCGGTGGCGGCGAAGATCGCGTTGCACAGGGCCGGCGCGAACAGCGGCGTGCCCGGTTCACCGACCCCGGCGGGTGGCGCATCGGAATCGACCACTTCAACACGGATGGCCGCCGGCGCTTCCGGCATGCGCGCCACCGGGTAGTCGTCGAAGTTGCCCTGCTCGACGGCGCCGTCCTTGACGGTGATCGCCGAGTGCAGCGCGTAGCTGAGGCTGAAGACCGATGCGCCCTCCATCTGGTTGCGCACCGAGTCGCGATTGACCACGGTACCGGCATCGACGGCGACCCAGGTGCCGGGGATGCGCAGGCTGCCGTCCTCGGCAACGCTGACTTCCACCACCGTGGCCACGTAGGTCAGGAAACTGCGGTGCACGGCCAGCCCGAGGCCGGACCCGGCGGGGAGCTCCCGGCCCCAGCGCGCCATCCCGGTCGCGCGGCGCAGCACGTGCTTCAGGCGCGCGGTATCGAAGGGGTACTCGGCGAAATCGGCGCCGTAGTTGCCGAAGGTCGAGCCCTCGGCCTCGAAGTCGATAATGCGATCCGGGCCGATCGCCTCGAGGAGAAAGCCCCGATGGTCGCGGCCGGCCTTGTGGGCCATCTCCGCCAGGAAGGACTGCAGCGCGAACACGTGGTAGATGTTGGCCACGGAGCGCATCCACCCCGTGCGCACCTGCGCCGGGGCGCGGCCGGTCTCGGCCTGGATATGCGGAATGGCCAGCGGCGCATCGGACAGGCCGAGATCCGTCTCGAAGGCGGGCACCTCGGCGCCCGCCTCGAAGGTGGCGTTGATGGTCGGGAAGGTCGAGCGGTGGCGCAGGGCAGTGAGCCGGCCGCCGTCGTCGAGGCCCCCTTCCAGGCGCTGCGCGCTCACGGTGTGGAAGAAGCCGTGGCGGATATCGTCTTCCCGCTGCCACTGCACCCGCACCGGGCGCCCGCTCTTGAAGGCGAGCCACGCCGCCTCGGCCGAGAAGTCCGGCTTTGACTTGCGGCCGAAGGCGCCGCCGAGGAGCGTCACGTGGACTCTCACCTTCTCCTCCGGTAAGTCGAGAAGGCCGGCGATAAGGGACTGGTCCGCCTGCGGGTTCTGGGTCGCGGCCCAGACCTCCATAACGCCGTCCTGGAAGCGGGCCGTCGCCGCCGGTGGTTCCATGGGCGCCTGCGCGAGGAGCGGCACGTAGTATTCGGCAGCGTGCCGGCGCCCGTCGCCGGCTTCCGCCAGCGCGGCCCCGACATCGCCCTTGCTGCGGTGGACGTCCCCGGGCTCCCGGCAGGCGGCCTCGAGGCGGCCGCGGAAGCTGGCGGAGTCGTAGCCGGCGTTCGGGGAGTCGGTCCAGTCGATCGCGAGCTTGTCGCGGCCGAGCTGCGCGGCCCAGGTGTGCTCGGCCAGCACCGCCACCCCGCCGAGGGGCTTGAACAGGACCGGGTTTTCCGTGAGCGCGGGCATGCGGATCACGTCCACAACGCCGGGTACCTCCCGCGCGGCGCTGTCGTCGACGGACGCCACGGCGGCGAGCACCACCGGTGGCCGGGCGATCATCGCCACAACGGTGCCGGGCAGGCGCACGTCGGCGGCGAAGGTCGCCCGGCCGCTGACGATGTCCTGCATATCGACGATGGCCTTGCCCTTGCCGATATAGCGCCAGTCCCTGCGCTCCTTGAGGGGGACGTCCGCAGGCGGCTCGCGACCGACCAGGTCCGCCGCGAGTTCGCCGTAGTCCAGGGAGCGGCCGCTGCCGTCGTGGTAGACGCGATGCAGCTCGGCCCGACAGCTCCCGGGATCCACGCCCCAGCGCTCGGCCCCGGCGTCCCGGAGCATGCGGCGCACCGTGGCGCCGACCTGGCGCAGGCGCTCCAGGTTGAAGCGGATACTCCGGGAGCCGTCCGTGTTCTGGTCGCCGTAGCGCTTGTCACCGAGGGCCTGGGCGAGGCTGATGCGCTCCCAGTCCGCCTCGAGCTCGTCGGCGACGATCTGCGCCACCGCCGTGCGCGCGTGCTGGCCCATCTCGGAGCGGTGGCAGGTGATCTGCACGGTGCCATCGGGCTGGAGGGCGAGGAAGAGGCGGGCCTCGCTGTCGGCGGCGGCAGCTTCCGAGGCGACCGCACCCGGCGCCGCCCGGCGCCCGAGGAGCGGCACGGCAAACACGGCGGCACCGGCCACCGCCGTCGTGCGCAGGAAGCGCCGGCGGGAGAGGTCGAAGTAATCGGTCATGAGGCGGGCTCCGCGAGGTCGAGAATGGCGGCTTTGATACGCGGGTAGGTGCCACAGCGGCACAGGTTGCCGGCCATGGCCTCGTCGATGGCCGCGCTATCCGGGGACGGGTTGGCGGCCAGCAGCGCCGCCGCCTGCATGATCTGCCCCGGCTGGCAGTAGCCGCACTGCGGCACCTGGTGCTTCGCCCAGGCCTGCTGCACCGGGTGGTCGGCGTCTTCCGCCAGGCCCTCGATGGTGGTCACGGCCTTGCCCCCGGCCGCGGCGACGGAGGTCACGCAGCTGCGCACCGCCCGACCGTCGAGGTGAACCGTGCAGGCGCCGCAGAGCCCGGCACCGCAGCCGTACTTGGTGCCGGTCAGGGTGGCGACATCGCGCAGGTACCAGAGCAGCGGCAGGGTGCCGTCGCCCTCGACGCTGTGCGCCTCGCCATTGACGGTGAACGTGATCATTACTCTCTCCCCGGGTGACCTGAAACAGTTCCTACCTTAGCGCGGCACCAGCCGCTTTGCGACCGGTAGCAACGTGCCCGCTCGCGGGCGGCGCGCGCTGTCGAAGGCGCGCTGTGGAAAGGGCGCTGTGGAAGGCGCGCCCTCGCGCCGGGGAAGCAGGCCTACAGGCCGGAACCATCGGCGGAGTAGATCACCCAGATCTTGCTGTAGCCATCGGTCTCCCAGACGCCGGTCCATTCCTTCGGGATGGTCACGGCTTCCCCCGCCTCGATCTCGGTGACCGTGCCGTCGCTGGAGGTCAGGGTCACACCGCCCTCGAGGAAGTACATGAATTCGTCCACGCCGTAGGGCTCGTCGATTTCCGAGCGCGAGGGCCCCGCCCGGTACATGCCCGAGGCGAACTTGCCGTCGCTCGCCTTGAGGGACGTGATGTCAAGCACCGTACCCTTCTTAAGCACCTGCGTGTCCGGGCTGTCGAACAGAGCACCGGCCAGGTCTTCCCGGCTCATTGCCGCCGGATGAACGGTCTCCGCGGCGGCGAGGGGCAGCGTGGCGGCGAGGGCGCCGGCGGCGAGAAGCGTTCTTGCGTTGATCATGATTACCTCCGGGTTGGGTGGGGGTCACAGATAGCCGATCGCCAGGTAGCCCGCGGCGGCCACCGCGGCGGCGACCAGGGCGTAGGGCAGTTGGGTCAGGGCGTGCTGCATGGGGGTGCAGCCGGTCGCCTGCGCTGTCAGCACGGTGGCGTCCGAGTAGAAGCAGGCGTGGCTGCCGAAGGTGCTGGCCGACAGCGTGGCGCCGATGAGCAGCGTCATGTCGGCGCCGAGGCTGTTGCCGAGGCTGGCGACGATGGGCAGCACGATGACGAAAACGCCCCAGTTGGACCCGGTCATGAAGGAGACGAGGCCCATGGCGACGAAAATCACCACCGGCAGCGACTGCGCAGACAGCAGCGGCTCGAGGCTGGCGACCACATAGGCGGGCAGGCCGAGATCGTCGTTCACCTCCTTGAGAATGAAGGCCGCAACCAGCACCGCCAGCGGCTCGATCATGATTTTGAAGCCGTCGATCACGGTATCGAAGGTATCGTGCAGGTCCAGCAGGCGCAGCACCAGCACCGTCAGCACGGTACCGCCGAGGGCGATGTAGATACCGACGAGGAAGTCGTTGCCGGCCAGCATGGTCGCGGCGACCAGGCCAAGCATGGGCGCCACGAACAGCCACATCCGGGGGCGCAGGCCGGCCTTGGGCTGGATAGAGCGGTTTGCCGCCTCGATATGCGCGGCCGCCGGCGGCACCATCTCACCCTGATCGCCGGCCCGGCGCTCGGCGCGGGCCATGGAGCCGATGGCCGGCAGCCAGCCCAGGATCACCAGCGGCACCACCAGCACTGCGGCCCAGGCGTAGAACATGTAGGGAATCGCGGCGATATAGGCGGCGAGACCCGCGCCGTCCGCGGCCAGGTCGTTGGCCACGATCAGCCCGGCGAAGAAGGCGCCCCAGGTCGAGTAGGGGATGATCACGCTGATCGGCGCGGCGGTGGAGTCGACCACGTAGGCGAGCTTCTCCCGGGATATGCGGAAGCGGTCCGTGATGTCGCGCATGGCCGCGCCGACGGCGAGGGAATTGAGGTAATCGTCCACGAACATCGCGATGCCGAGAAGCCAGGTAATGAACAGGGCCCGGCGCTCGGTCCCCGCGCGCCGGGTGAGGTAGGCGGTGAAGGCGGCGGTGGACCCGGTGCGCAGAAGCAGGCCGATGAGGCCGCCCATAAGGCCACAGACCAGAATCACCCAGGCAACGTCCGGATCGGTCAGGACCGTGACCGAAGTCTCCGCCATGGCGGTCACGAAGCCCGGGCCGCTGAGCATCATCAGGCCGAGAAGGGAACCGGAGAGCAGCGACTCGATGGGGCGATGCGTCCAGAGGGCGAGCACGAAAACCAGACCGGTGGGCAGGAGACAGAGGGCACCCCACTCGGTCGCTGTCACGGCCTACCCCAGCTGTTCGCGCGTGGCGCGCCAGGCCGCGTCGATGGCGCCGTCGACGAAGGCCCAGGCAGAGGCATCGGAATTGGCGATGGAGATACGCCCCAGCTGCCGCGCGCCGAGCCGGTGCGGCCCCTGGTCGCGACCGTACTCCGGCGGGTCGAAGAGCTCGTTGTACTCGTAGGCATAGCCGTGCGGCCAGCGGTTCACCGTGAGCCCGGCGAGGTCGCGCTCCACGTCGAAACCGGCCCGCCCCAGGGCGCCGTCGAGCTGGCGGGTGATGCGCCGCTCGAAATCGTCGAGAGAGAGTTCGTAGATGGCACGGCGGCCGGCCCGGTGCTGCTCGACGGCACTGAGGCCCCGGTCCGGGGCGGCGGGGATATAGCTGCCGTGGAGCACCGTCGGCTGCCCCGGGTCCCGGGCGAACTCGACCCCGCCCATGCTCACGGGGAAGTCGAGGCCGAAGGAATGCATGAGGTCCGGCCGCGGCACGCTGATGCTGCGCATGCCCAGCTCGGCGAGGGGCCGCCAGTTGCGCACGGCCATGCTCAGGTAGACCAGCGGCACCTTCTCGGCATAGGCGATGGCCTCCCGCTGCGCCGCGGGCAGCTCCGGGCAGAGGTAGGGCACCATGGCGTTATAGCAGGCCAGCACCACGTGGCGGCCCCGGGCCTGGCGCAGCTGCCCGTTGTGCACGTAGGACACGTCCACCGCGGACTCGTCCGGCCGGTGACGCACGTCCACCGCCGTGCTGGCCAGGCGCAGGCGGCAGGGCCGGCGCGCGCGGTCGAGGGCGCCGTAGTCGGCGCGGGCCAGCACCAGGTCTTCCATGGTGCTGCCGGGGATAGCGCCGGGGATCAGGGCGCGCACCAGGGAGCGGGCCACGCCGGCGTTGCCATCGGGGAAGTGAAAAATATAGGGCTCGTCGCGCTCCGGTGCGTCCGACGGGGGCTCCGGAAGCGCCAGGTGGCGCGTCCCGGGCATGCCGAGGTCCGCGGCCTGGGCGGCGGACACCGCATCCCAGCCGACGCCCCACCAGCCGCGCATCTGGTCCCGGAAGAGCAGGTAGACCGCCTCGGGCACGCCCACGGTGCCCAGGAGGAAGTCCCGGTAGCTGGTGCGCCTGAGCCACGGCACGCGCTCCCCGGGAGGCAGGTGGGCCAGATAATTGCGCTCGCTGGCGAGGAGCTCGAGGAGCGCCGCGCGCGCCGCGTCGCCAATGGGATAGGCATCGACCTGCGCACGGTCCAGGCCTTTCTCCGGGGACCGCCACAGGTCCAGCCCCGGGGCCGTGACATCGCGGCCGTAGGCTTCGCGGCTGAACCAGATGCCGGCGTCGAGCCCCATACGTTCACTGAAGGACTGATCGAAATACTCGTAGAAACGGTCCGTAATGATGCCGACGTCGCGCAGCAGCTGCGCGGCCTGCGGCGAGTACCGGCCGGGGGTATCGATGGACTGGCTGCCGCCGTAGCCGACCAGGCGCTGGCCATCGACGGTGAACTCGTTGCGCCGGGCATGGCCGCCGAAGTCGTCGTGGTTGTCGAGGATCAGGATGCGCGCATCCGGCCCCTTCGCCTGACGCCAGTAGAACGCCGCGGCGAGGCCGGAGATGCCGCCGCCGACCACCACCAGGTCGTAGGGCGGCTCGTCCGGCGCCGCCGGCCGCGGAAAGGTCTTTCCATGCCAGGCCAGCGCGTGGGCGACATCGAAGGCCCCCGGCTGGCTGCCGCGCAGACCGGTAAGCGCCGGCGGATAGGCCGGATCGGCCCCGCCGGCAAGGAGCTCCGCGGGCGCCAGGGCCCCCGCGGCCGTACCCAGGGCGACGCCACCGAGAAAATCCCGGCGGCTGATGTCCCTGCAGCGACTCACGCTAGTGGGCCCGACCCCGGCGGTCCGCGGAGACGGCCCTGACGAGGCTGCGGCACGCACTGAACGAAAACGGCATGGAACGGTGACAATTGATCATGGCTACCCCTCATTTGCCCGAGTCAGGCACGGCACATACCGGCCGGTGCCGGGGTGCCTCGCGCTGGACTCAACGTTGTCTTGCGGGTGCCTTGCTACCGATCTGTCCCGGGGCCTGCCTGCAGAAACCTGCAACCATCCAGCCTTTGCTTCTGCCCCTGTCGCTTCAGCCCCTGGCCAGGAGTGAAAGCGAATGCCTGTCGGTATTGTCGAAAAGGCTACGCAAAAACCCGGGAGCCGGCAAGCGGCCGCGTTCGTGCCGGCCTACCTAGTGGGCCACGCGGTAAGTTCGGTAACGCTCAGAGACGCTGTGCGGGTGCGAA
>CAYFVG010000019.1:0-20245 GCA_964346365.1 uncultured Alteromonadaceae bacterium | reverse complement strand
GAGCCCCTCGGTGCCGGACACGCCGCCCGCCAGCAGGCGCTGGCTGCCCCCACTGAGCACGCCGAAACTGCCGCCAGCGGCCCGGCGCACGACGCCGGCAGCCGCCGGCAGCAGGCGCCGATAACTCCAGTCGACGTCGAGATTGGTGCTCGGCAGTTCCGGTGGGTAGAGGCCCTTGCGATTGAGCCAGACGAAGGCGAGCGCCGAGAAGAACAGCAGCTGGCACTGGGTGAGAACGTGCGCCGCCGTGTAGGGCTCGTAATTCACCGGGAAGGGCAGCCGGTCGTAGAGCAGCCAGGGGTAGATGCCGAGGAACAGGCAGCATGCCGCCCCGAGGCCCATGGCCACCAGCATGCTCATCGGCGCCTCCCGGCAGCGCAGCCCCGAGTCGTGGGCGTAGAAGGCGAAATAGGGAATCTTGATACCCGCATGGTGAAACACGCCGGCAGAAGCGAACAGCAGCGCCAGCCAGACGATTTCGTGGTGCTCGTGGAGAGCTGCGACCAGGATCATGGACTTGGAGACAAAGCCGGAGAACAGCGGGAAGGCCGAGATCGAAGCGGCGCCGACGATACAGAAGCCCGCGGTCCAGGGCATGGACTTGTAAAGGCCGCCGAGGTCCGAGCCGTTCATACGCCCGGTGCGCAACAGCACCGCGCCCATGGTCATGAACAGCAGCGACTTGTAGAGGATATGCGTGAAGGCGTGGGCGACGGCACCGTTGATAGCGAGCTCGGTGCCGATGCCGATGCCGCAAACCATGAAGCCCAACTGGTTGATCAGGCTGTAGGCCAGCACCCGGCGCAGGTCGTTCTCGATCACCGCGAAGAAAATCGGGAACATGGCCATGGTCCCCCCGATGTAGATGAGCAGCTCGGTACCGGGGAAGGCGCGGGCCAGGGCATAGACGGCCAGCTTGGTGGTGAAAGCGGAAAGAAACACCGTTCCCACCGGGGTCGACTCCGGGTAGGCGTCCGTGAGCCAGCTGTGCAACCCCGGGAAGCAGCACTTGACGCCCAGAGCGAGGAAAATGAGCCAGGGGCCGAGGCCGTCGAGGGACATGCGCGTGAAACTCGCGTCCCCGGTCTCGACGATAACAACCAGCGCCCCCGCCAGGAGCAACAAGCCGGAACTCACCTGGATGACCAGGTAGCGGATGGCCGCGCTGAAGGCGCGTGCCGTGCGCCGCGCCAGCACGAGGAAGACCGAGGTCAGCGCGAGCAGCTCCCAGAACAGGAACAGCGTCAGCAGGTCCCCGGCAAAGACGGCCCCCAGAGCACTGCCCGCGTACAGCATCGCCGCGACCTGCTGCATGCGGTCGCGCAGCGAGAAGGCGTAGATGAAACCGAGCAACGCCGCGAGGTGAAACAGGTAACCGAACAGCTCGCTGAGCCGATCGAGCCTCACCAGCACCAGCGTCTGGTCGAAGAGCGTCAGGGTGCCACTCACTCCCGCCTCGAGGCCGTAGAGGTTCCAGGCGCCGATAAGGGGGACCGCCAGGGCGAGCAGCCGGCGCTGCGCGTCCGGCACCAGCGCCATGAGGAGGCCGCCGACATAGAAGATGAGAAAGGGCGCGACGCTATTCATCGTAGTAGTCTTCCCCGCGCATCAATACCTTGCGCAGCTCCTTGGCGACCAGGACCAGAAGCACGCAGGCGCCGAAGCCGTACAGGCAATAGAAACCCCAGAGAGCTTCCCAGGGATGGTCGACATGCCGGTGTATGACAAAATCCAGCAGCAGGCTCAGACCGCACAGAACGTACAGCGCGGAAATAAGCCGGCGCACGTTACGCGGATCATCGAAGAGATGTTTCTTTTCCGGTGTGCTCATGGCGCGGTCCTCATCCCGATGGCAGCAGCCGGGCCCACTGATACAGGGGTCCCGCCGCGAAGAAAAGCACGACACAAAACAGGGAAGTGACACCGATAGCGATCAGGCTCGGCAGCGGCGCCTCGCGCACGCCACGAAACTCATCGCCCGCCGCGGGCTCCCGGAAGAAGGCCAGCAGCGGAATCTGCAGCAGATAGACGATATTCAGCAGCGAGGACACCATCAGCACCGCTACCGCCAGCAATTCTCCCGCCTCGAGAGCGCCGAGTACCAGGAACCACTTGCTCCAGACGCCGCCCAGCGGTGGCAGGCCGATGATGCTCAGCGCGGCAATGGTAAAAGCGGCAAAGGTAAAGGGCATGGTGCGCCCCAGGCCCCGCAGTTCGCTGACCAGGGTCTTGTGAACGGCGGTGTAGATAGCGCCGGCGCAGAAGAACAAGGTGATCTTGCCGGCGGCATGGGTCACGATGTGCATGGTGGCCCCGATGACGCCGGATGCGGTCGCCAGCGCGGCACCGAGAACGATATAGGAGAGCTGACTGACCGTCGAATAGGCGAGGCGCGCCTTGAGGTTGTCCTTGGTCATGGCAATAAGCGACGCGAGAACAATCGTCCCGCTGGCAACCCACACCAGCCACTGCTGGGCACCGGACTCGGCCAGCGTGTCCACCCCGAAAACATAGATCACAAGCTTCAGGATGGTAAAGACCCCGGCCTTGACCACCGCGACAGCGTGCAGCAGCGCGGACACCGGCGTCGGCGCCACCATGGCCGCCGGAAGCCAGCGGTGTACCGGCATGAGCCCCGCTTTCGCCGTGCCGAAGGCAAACAGGGCCAGCAGGACGCCCAGGGTAAGCGGGCCGGTGCCGGCGAGGATGCCCCCGGGGGTAAAGTCCAGCGTGCCGGCCCGCGCATAGGTCCAGATGATGGCCGGGAGCAGCAGGCCGATGGACGTCGTCAGCAGAAGGCCCAGGTAGACGCGGGCGGAGCGCACGGTGGCCGCGTCGCCCTTGTGGCTGACCAGGGGGTAGGTGGAGATGGTGAGAATCTCGTAGAACACGAACAGCGTCAGCAGGTTGCCGGCGAAGGCAACGCCCAGCGCCGCAAAAATGGCAATGGCAAAGGCGATATAGAAGCGGGTCTGGTGCTTTTCGTTGTTGCCGCGCATGTAGCCGATCGAGTAGATCGAGTTGACAATCCAGAGGGTCGAGGCAAGCGCGGCGAAGAGCATGCCCAGGGGCTCGATGTGGAAGGCGAGGTCGAGGCCGCTGAAGAGCGTTGCCAGCACCAGCTGCGGCGCTGCACCCGCGAGCACCGGCGGCACCAGGCTCCAGACCGTGAGCGCGAGCACACCGGCCGTTGTCAGCGTCGCGGCTTCCCGCAGGTTCGGGACGCGCCCCGCCGCGGCGATAGCAACCGCGCCGACCAACGGCAGCACCAGGGCGGTGGCGAGCAGCTGCTCCGGACTCATGGTGCCCCGCCCAGCAGCGTAGCGGATGCGGCCCGGGCAAGGCCCAGGGGAAAGCTGCTGTTGATGCCGAACCAGAGGTTGGCCAGGGTCACCAGCCAAAGGGTCGCAAGCATCATCGGCGGTGCTTCACGGAGCGCCGGGGCCTCCTCAGGCCGCGGCTGGAAATAGGCGACTTCGACCACCTTCCAGACATACACGACGGCGAGGAGCGAAGACAGCAGCAGGGCCGCCGCGAGCCCATAGCCGGGCACGCCGAGTTCCAGGCAGGCCTGCACCAGGTACCACTTGGAGACAAAGCCGACGGTGAGCGGCACGCCGACCATGGAAAGGCCGGCGACCACGAAAGCCGCCATGGTCAGGGGCATTTCCCGGGCGCAGCCGGCAATGGCCGGCAGCTGCACGCTACCGCTGCGATGGGCGATGCAGACAACGGCCATGAACAGTGCGCCTTTGATCAGGGCGTGGTTGAACAGGTGCACGACGGCGCCGGTCAGCGCCAGCGGTGTGAGCAGCGCCAGCCCGAGCAGGATGTAGCCGAGCTGGGCGACGGACGAGTAGGCGAGCATTCGCTTCAGGTTGCGCTCGAAGACGGCGACCGTGGAGCCGACCAGGAAGCCCACCACGGCCAGCGGGATAAAAAAGCCTCGCAACTGGGCGGCGTGCTCGGACAGATGGGGCAGGAAGACCATCAGGTCGAAGCGGATCAGCACGTAGAGCGCGGCCTTGGTAGCGCAGGCGGCAAGAAAGACGCTCACCACATGCGGGGCGAAGGCGTAGGCGTTTGGCATCCAGGCGTGCACGGGGAACACGGCCACCTTCAATGCCAGGCCCATGGTAATGAAGCCGGCGGCGACCAGGATCGGGCGGAGTTCCGCCACCTCGCCGATGCGCAGCGCCATGTCCGCGAGGTTCAGGGTGCCGGTCATCATGTAGATGAGGCCCACGCCGATGAGATAGAAGGTGGCCCCCAGGGTACCGAGGATGATGTACCGGTGCGTCGCCATGAGCGCCCGTCGATCCGGTCCGGCGGCGATGAGCACATAGCTGGCCAGGGACGAGATTTCGAGGAAGACGAACAGGTTGAAGGCATCGCCCGTGGTGACCATCCCGCAGAGGGCGGCAAGCACCAGCAGCCAGGCGGCAAAGAACAGCGGCGCTCGCTCCTGCCCGATCTCCTGGTCGAGGCTGGCTTTCCCGAACACCAGGGCGGCGGTCGAGGCACCGCTGATGATCAGCAGCATCAGCACGGAGAGCCGGTCCACGGCCAGCTCGATGCCGTAGGGCGGCAGCCAGCCACCGACCGCGTAGCTCAACGCGCCCGTGGCCTCGACCTGACCCGTGAGCGCGATCGCCACGGCGAAGGTCAGCGCGCTGGTGGCGGTGGTCGCCGCCCAGGGCAGCGACGGCACACGCAGCAGCGTGACCACGGGCGCCAGCAATAGCGGCACCACGATCTGCAGTGCCGGCAGGTGCGCCTGGACACTCACGAGCCGACGTCCTTCGCCTTGATGTCGTCTTCTTCCACGGTCCCGTACTCCTCGCGGATGCGAACGACCACTGCGAGGCCGAGGGCCGTGGTGGCAATACCGACCACGATGGCCGTCAGGATCAGCACCTGCGGGAGCGGATTCGAGAAAATTCTCTCGGTGTTCCCATTGAGGAAGATCGGGGCTGTACCTCCCTCGACCTTGTTCATCGATATGTAGAGAAGAAATACGGCGCCCTGGAAGATCGACAGCCCGATAAGCTGTTTGACCAGGTTGGTCTTGGCAATCACTGCGTACAGGCCGATTACCAGCAGCACGGCGAACACCCAGTAATTGAAGTAAGCGAGGATAGCCATGTTCGAAACTCAGCGGATGGCGCGGCTGGCGCGGCGGGCGAAGGCGTGAAAAACCGAGACGAGAACACCGGTAACAGTGATACCGACGGCCAGTTCGATGAGCAGCAGGCCCAGGTGCTGCCCGGCCGAGGGCACGTCAGACAGCACGGAGTAGTCGAGGAAGTTGCCTCCTAGCAGCATGCATACGAGGCCGACGCCGCCGTAGAGGAGGCAGCCGCCCGCGACCATCACGCGCAGCAGCCACTCCGGCAGCAGCTCGCGGCCGCGGTCATCACCTTCGAGAAGCGAGTAGAGGATGATCGCGGCGGCCGCTATGGCGCCCGCCTGGAAGCCGCCGCCGGGGCTGTACTCGCCATGGAACTGCACGTAAAGCGCGAACAGCATGATGAGCGGTACCATGCCGCGGCCGACGATACGGGGGATCAGGTGATGGCGCAGGGAGCGCTGGCGCGCGTCGACCTCACCGCCGGAGAGCTCCACCAGGGTGTGGCGCACGCCCAGGATCGACATGACCCCGATGCCGGCGGTAAAGACCACGAACACCTCGCCGAGGGTGTCGAAGCCCCGAAAGGAGCCGAGGACTGCGGTAACGACATTGGGGATGTCGATGAGGGCCGGCGTATTCTCGAGATACCAGGGCGCGACATGCTGGTGAACCGGCGCGCCGCCATCGCCGATAGCGGGATTCTGCAGGCTGGCGTAGAAAAGCACCGCGGCGGTGGCGAAAGCCACCGTGAGCGCCAGCCAGCGGCCGCCACGCCCCACCGGGTGCGGCGCTTCCTGCTTGCCGGTCAGGGCCAGCGCGCCGAGGAACAGGACCGTCGCGACGCCGGCGCCCACGGCAGCCTCCGTGAGCGCGACATCGGCGGCGTCGAGGAGAAAGAAGTTGACGGCCATAAGGAGAGAGAAAATCCCGGACAACATGACCGCGGCAAACAGGTCCGCGCTGCGCACGATGGCCAGGGCAACGATGACCAGCAGGAGCAGGAGGAATACGCCGAAAACGAGGGTCACGAGCGCTCCCCGTCCGCGCTGTCCGTCTCATCGCTGACCACCGCCGGACGGTACCCGGAGACCATGGCCGCATTGCCAAGCGCATAGGCCGCCGTGGGTGAGGTGATGAAGAGAAACAGAAGGATCACGACAAGCTTGAACAGCGCCAGGCTCCAGCCTGCCTGCAGCGTCAGCCCCGCGAGCACCAGCAGGGGCCCGGCGGTGTCAGTAATGCTCGCGGCATGCATGCGGGTGTACAGATCCGGAAGCCGTAGAACGCCGATGCCACCGACGAACACACAGAAGCCGCCGGCGAGCATCAGCGCAAGGCTGATCATGTCGATCGCACCGCTCATTCCGCTGTCTCCCCATCTCGCTCGAAGCGCTCGCGGATTTCCCTGGACTGGAAGAACTGCAGCACCGCGAGCACGCCGATAAAGTTGATCAGCGCATAGGCCAGGGCCAGATCGAGAAAATCCGGGCGACCGAGCATGAAAGCGGTGACGGCGAGAAACAGCACGGTCTTGGTGCCGAACATGTTTACCGCCAACACCCGGTCGTAGAGTGACGGCCCCAGCAGTGCGCGGGCAAGCGCGAGGGCCATGGTTGCAATGAGCGCAAACAGCACCGGGTAAAAAATCACAGGTCGGCCTCCAGGGCAGTGACGCGGCCGTCCATGGCGCCGCCGCGGAGGCTCTCGGCGCCGGCCCGGTCGAGAGCGTGTACGAGCACCTCGTCATCGTCCACATCGAGGGTCAGGGTGCCCGGTGTCAGCGTGATCGAAGTGCCGTATAGCACCCGGGCCAGCGACGAGCGCTGGCTGGCCCGGACACGGAGCAGCACGGGGTCGAGCTCGATACGCGGACTCAGCACGACGCGAATGACCTGCAGATTGGCTACCACGACTTCCTTCAGCAGCCACGCCAGATAGATGGGAAGACGGGCCGGGCGCAGCGCCGGACCCGCCTCCCCCTCCACCCGGTGCATGCGGCCGGCCAGCCACACGCAGAGCAGACAGGACGCGAACCCGAGCCCGAGCAGGAGCGGCTTCATCATGCCGGACAGGAGCACCCAGACCACGGCAAAGACAACCAGCAGGCCGAGGTAGCGCATCAACTACCGGGCCGCCGCCGGGCTGAGTGTGACTGTATCTGTGGCTGTAGCTGTCGCTGTCGTCTTGCAGGGACGGGTCGCATCGCAGAGAAGCCTGTCATCCGAAAGCGGTGCCATAGTAGCGATTTTTCGCGCGGAGTCCAGAAGCGCAGGGTCAATCCCGGCACGGGTCTCCCGGCAGGGCATCACGAACGACGCCAGGCGACGGTGCCACCATTACTGGCCGCGATCGCATCGAGGGCCGCCTCGTGCGCAGCCAGCTCTGCCGCGCTCGGCGCGATGACAGTCAGGCGCGGCCGGTCTGCCGCCAGCCGCCTTGGCTCCGCCCCGCCGCGCTGACCCTCCCCGCCCTGGCTCGACGTTTCGAGCTGGAACGTGGTCTGACCACCGGTCATGGTGAGGTAGACATCGGCCAGGATTTCCGCGTCCAGCAGGGCCCCGTGCAGTTCCCGGGAGGAATTGTCCACGCGATAGCGCTGGCAGAGGCTGTCGAGATTGTTCCGCTGACCCGGGTGCCGGTGCCGGGCCATAAGCAGCGTGTCGACGACCCGGCAGCGCTCGCCGAGGCCCGGCTCCCCGGCGTCGACGCGCTTCAGCTCGCTGTCGAGGAAACCGACGTCGAAGGGGGCGTTGTGGATCACCAGCTCGGCGCCCTCGATAAACGCCAGAAAGACAGCGGCGACGCGGTTGAAGGTCGGCTTGTCGGCGAGGAACTCGTTGCTGATGCCGTGCACCTCGATCGCGCCCGGGTCGATTTCCCGTTCCGGGTTGATGTACTGGTGGAAGTGTCGGCCGGTCAGGCGCCGGTTGACCACCTCCACGCAGCCGATCTCGATGACCCGGTGCCCCCGACTGACCTCGAGACCCGTGGTTTCCGTGTCGAGGACCACCTGCCTCATGTCGCGCCTGTCGCCAGCTCGTCGATGCCGCGGTTCGCAAGGGCGTCGGCGCGCTCGTTGCCCGGGTGGCCGCTGTGGCCCTTGACCCACTCCCAGCTCACCGTATGGCGGGCAACCTGGGCGTCGAGTTCACGCCAGAGCTCCGCGTTCTTGACCGGCTGCTTGCCCGCCGTGCGCCAGCCCCGTGCCTTCCAGCCCGGCAGCCATTCCGTAAGCCCTTTCATGACATAGGTGGAATCTGTCGTCAGCGTCACTTCGCAGGGCTCCCGCAGGGCCTTCAGGCCCTCGATGGCCGCGCGCAGCTCCATGCGATTGTTGGTGGTCGCGGCCTCCCCGCCGTAAAGTTCGCGCTCGCGACCGCCATAGCGGAGCAGCACGCCCCAGCCCCCGGGCCCCGGGTTGCCGCGACAGGCCCCGTCCGTGAAGAGTGCGACGCGCTTCACGCCGCGATATCGCTGCGCTGGCGCTGCGGGTGTCGTGCCGTGCCGCCCGGGGAGGCGACAGGTTTGGGCACCAGGCCGATGAGCCGGCGGGGCACGGCCAGGCGGTCGGTAGTGCGGCGGATGTTGGGAACTTCCTTGATCGCGTGGGCGATGTACAGCGAGCCGCCGGGCAGATTTCGACGCGCCGCCCAGTCATCGACCCGGGTTACGGTCCGTCGCAGCCGCTCGCCGCCCCAGAGGGGAAGCGGGCACAGGTGATGGAACTGCTCGAGCTCGCAACCCATGAGGTGCAGCCAGTCCGTAAGGCGGCGCTGGCTCACCGGCTGCAGGGCGCGCCAGGGGCCACGCCCGCCGACGCCCCGGAGACGTTGGGACAGGCCAAGCAGGCTTGCCGGGTTGAAGCCGACGATGAGCAGGTGACCGTGCGGGGTCAGCACGCGCTGCATCTCGCGAAGGCACTGGTGGGGGGTGTCACAGAAGTCGAGGGTATGCAGGGCGACCACCATATCGATACTGTCGCTTTCCAGAGGCAGCTCCCCGCAGTGGCAGACCAGGCTGACTGCGCCGGCGATTTCCTCGCCGGCCACGATGCGGTGGTTGATCGGGCTGTCGTCGAGCAGGCTGCGGAACGGCAGCGGGCCCAGCTGCAGCGTGTGGTAGCCGAAGGCCACGTCCAGCAACGGCCGCAGCCGCTGACGCAATGCCGCATAGAGAAAGTCGCCGCGCTCGCGCGCGTACCAGGTTTCCAGTTGCTGGGAAATCTCGCTAAACTCGAGGTTCATCCGGGTACCATAGGCTGGCCAAGTTCGAAGGGTAGCCAGCACGCGCTGCCTTTGGCAACCGCTTTTCTTCTGCGAGGGATCCATGGCAACAATCGAGCCCCTGCGCGCCTTCAGCGACAATTACATCTGGCTCTACGACGATGGCGACGGCCGCGCCTTCGCCGTCGACCCGGGGGACCCGGAGCCCGTGCGTGCGGCCCTGGAGGCGCGCGGACTGACGCTGGCTGCGATCCTTGTCACCCATCACCACTTCGACCACGTCGGCGGCGTCGAGGCGCTGAAGGCCGAGACGGGCTGCACCGTGTACGGACCGGACAACCCCGCCCTGCCCTTTATCGACCGGCGCCTCGGCGACGGCGCCAGCGTCACGGTGCTGGGGCTGACCTTCGAGGTGTGCACAGTGCCCGGCCACACGCTGGACCACATCGCCTTCTTTAGCGCGGCACCGGTACCGCGGCTCTTCTGCGGCGATACGCTCTTTGCGGGCGGTTGCGGCCGCCTGTTCGAAGGTACCCCGGCGATGATGAATGCGTCCCTGCAGCGCCTCGCCGCCCTGCCGGCCGACACCGCCGTCTACTGCGCGCACGAGTACACCGAAGCCAACCTCGCCTTTGCCAGCGCCGCCGAGCCCCACAACGACGCCCTGGCGCGCCGGGTACAGGAAGTCCGCGCCCTGCGCGCGCGGGATGCAGCGACGGTGCCCTCCACCATGGCCCTGGAACGCGCCACCAACCCGTTCCTGCGCGCCGATGTCGAGGGCATCCGCGACGGCCTCGCCGCCGCGGGCCAGACGCCGGCGGCCGACAGCGACGGGCGCTTTGCGCAGCTGCGCGCCTGGAAAGACAGCTTTTAGTGGTGCCGCGCCTGGTCAGGCTGTGTCTCGGCGTACCGGCGGTGTTGCTCCTCGGCGCCTGTCAGAGCATGCCCGCGCCGGGCGGCCACGCCGGCAACGCCCTGCCCACCGACGGAAACCCGATGGCTTCCGCGCCGGCAGCGGCACCGGATGAGACGCCCCTGCCACCTCCCGACGATCTCTGGGAGCGCCTGTCCCGGACGCTGCGCTGGCACGATAGTCACCAACCGCAGGTGGTTCGCGCCCGCGACCGCTTCCTGTCTCAGCCGGGCTACCTGAACGTGGTTGGCGAACGCGCCGGCCACTACCTCTACCACATCGTCGAGGCCGTCGAAGCCCGCGACATGCCCGCGGAAATCGCCCTCCTGCCCCTGGTGGAAAGCACGCTGAATCCCTACGCGGTCTCGCCGCAGCGCGCGGCCGGACTCTGGCAGATCATGCCGGCGACGGCAGATTACCTCGGCGTGCCCCGGGACTGGTGGTACGACGGGCGCCTCGACGTGCGCCTCGCCACGAACTTCGCCCTCGACTACCTGCAGTCGCTGCACGACAGCTTTGACGGCGACTGGCTGCTGGCCCTCGCGGCCTACAATGCCGGCAAGGGCCGGGTATCCCGGGCGGTCGCGCGCAATGCAAAGGCCGGACGACCGACCGACTACTGGTCCCTCGAGCTGCCGCGCGAGACGCGGCACTACGTACCCCGGCTCCTCGCCCTCGCCGCTATCGTGCGCCACGCGCAGGCGCTCGGCGCCGAGTTGCCGCCGGTTCCCAATGCGCCGGCTTTTGCCGTCGTGCCCACGGGCGGGCAGATCGAGCTGCAGCGCGCCGCGCAGCTCGCCGGCGTGGACCTGCGCACGCTTCGGGCGCTGAACCCGGGGCACCTGCGCTGGGCCAGCGCCCCGGGACGGGAAGAATTGCTGTTGCCCGCGGATCGGGCGGAGCGCTTCCGGACCGCTATGGCCTCCCTGGCCCCCGAGGACCGCGTCTCCTGGGCCCATTACCGCATCCAGCCCGGCGACAGTCTCGTGCGCATTGCCCGGCGCTTCGACACCCGGGTTGCGCTCCTGCGCGAGGTCAACGACATCGACGGCCACCTGATCCGCGCGGGTGGCACGCTGCTGATTCCCCGCGGGTCGGCCTGGCCCGATAGCCTCGCCCTGGCCGACGCTGGCGGCCCGCGCAAGCCGCGGGGCTATCGGGTCCGGCGCGGTGACTCGCTCTACCGCATCGCCGGCCGCTTCAACGTGACCGTGGACGACCTCGTGAGCTGGAATGCGCTGGACCCGAGCCGGTACCTGCAACCCGGGCAGCAGCTCCGGCTCTTTCCCGACGGACGTTAGGCCGCAACCTCTTCCCGGAGAAGGCGCGTAGCGCGCTGGCAGCACAAACAGTGTCAGCAGCGAGGTCGGGGCATCGCCCGCCGCAACCTCGCAGTCCCCGCCCCGGCTCAGGCTCCAGCCACCAGAGCTCACCGCTTCGGCGCTGCGAATCCCATTCATATCCTGAGTACAGGCTGAACCCCTTTTTGGTTTCTCGCCGGCGCCTGCACGCTGCCGGCGTTCAGGGGCAGGCCAGCAGCCGTCCCAGGGCCGTGAAATAGAGCGCGCAATGCACGGGCGCGCCGTCCGAGAGCGCCGCCAGGGCGTCGCGGTAGCGGGCCAGCTGGGCGGCATGGGCGTCGCGCTCCCGGGCCTCAAACGCCTCGATGGCCTCCCCCGGGAGCGGGCGGCTGGTCTTGTAGTCGATGAGCCACTGGTCGCCCCCGTCCCGGAAGCAGCGGTCCAGCACAAGCTGCCGCGGCTCGCCGGCCTCGTCCAGAGCCGTGAGCGGGCGTTCGGTCTCTGCAGCGACGTGGGCGGCGAGCACCCAGCGCCCGTCCGGGTCTGCCAGGGCGCGGTCGACGTGCGCCAGCACCTCCGCCGTCGCCGCGGCGAGCTCAGCGTCGCCGAGCCCCGTCTGCAGCAGCGCAAAGGCCGCCTGGTGCCGCTCTGCCGCCGCGCAGCGCCGGGGCAGGGGCTGCCGCCCTGCCAGGTGTTCCAGCAGCCGGTGCACCGCGCTACCGATGCAGCGCTCGCGGAAGCCACCGGCCGCGGCTGGCGCTTCGGCAAGCGGCACCTCCGATACCGGCTCCACCGGCGCTTCCGCCGGCTGGTCCAGGCGCAGAAGCCGCGGCGCCCCCGCGGGCTCGGGCGGCGCCGGCACCTCGACCACGTGCTCCTCCGCGTCCTCGAGGAGACCCGGCCAGAGCGCCGCCGCCAGCGTGCCGGGCGCCGGTTCGCGCCAGGTCTCCCGCCCGTCGTCCCAGCCCGGACGGGCACAGAGCGTGAGCGCGCAGGCGGCGCGCGTGGCACCGACGTAGAGCAGCCGCGTGGCCTCCAGCGACCGTTTCACGGCGGCCTCGTCGCGCAGGTACTGGTACAGGCTGGGGGAGCGGTTGTCACTGTGGTCCTCGGCGGCGAGCAGGAAAAAGCGCTCGCCGCGGCGTGTGACGTGCTCGTCCCAGGCCAGCAGTGCGCGCTCGTCACTGCGGGTGCCGCCGGTGCAGTCGAGGATCCATACCCGGTCGAACTGCAGGCCCTTGGCCTTGTGCAGCGTCATGGCCTGCACCGGGGCGCGCGGGTCCCCGGGCTCCGCGTACAGGCGTTCGACCTCGCGCCGCAGCCAGGCGACGTCGAGGCCGCCGGCTTCTGCCTCGGCCCGCTCCAGCAGCTTGAAAAACTGTGCGGCGGCGCTGTCGCTCGCCGCCGGATAGCAACCCGGCCCGCCGAGGCCGAGCCAGGTCGTTTCCAGCCAGCCGCGGAGGCCACGCCGATCGCGGGTGGCCTCTGCCCGCGCCAGCACTGCTGCCAGCGCGGCGAGGCGGCGCGCCCCGTCCGCGCTCAACGCGTCGCTCGCGCGCGGACCTGCCAACCAGCCCGGCACCGTGCCCTGCCCCACTGCCGCGTGCACCGCCAGCAGGTCGGCAAGGCGCAGACCGCACCAGGGCGCCCGCAGCAGCGAGAACCAGGCCAGGCGATCGTAGCGGTCGCCGAGAGCCTCGCAGAGCACGAGCAGGTCGGCGATCACCGGCCGGCTCGCGAGGGGATCGACATCCTGCGCCGCCACCGGCACACCCGCGGCGCGCAGGCGCGCCAGCACGGGCTGCAGCTGGCGCCGGGTCCGGGCGAGGATTGCACAGTCCTCGCCGGGCGCCTCTTGCAGTGCGTTCATGACCCCCTGCACCACGAAGGCCGCCTCCGCCGCCACTTCAGCCGCCGGGTCGCCGCCGCGGAAGCAGTGCACCGAGACGCCGCCGGCACCCTCGCGGGTCGGCGACGCGGGACTGTAGCGCACACGCCCGGCAACCACGTCGTCCGCTGCCGGGAAGGCCGGGGCGAAGCGGGCGTTCACCCAGTCGACCAGCGGCCGCACGGAGCGGAAATTGCTGGACAGCTGCAGCGGGTCGAGGCGCAGGCCGTCAAAGCCCTCGTCGCGGGCCTTCAGGAACAAACTGACGTTGGCGTCCCGGAAGCCGTAAATGGACTGCATGCCGTCCCCCACCACCAGGACCGTGCGCGGAGCGGCGGGATCGACCGCGTTGTGTTCGGCCCAGCCCCGGGTCAGGCGCCGCACGAGTTCGTACTGCTTGTTCGACGTATCCTGAAATTCGTCGACGAGGATGTGCTCGATGCGGTAGTCGAGGCGCAGCGCGAGATCCGTGGGGTGCTCGTCCTCGCCGAGGGCCTCGAGGGCGGCCAGGGCCATCTGCGAGTGGTCGACGCAGCCGCGGCGCTGGAACACCAGGAGCAGCTGCGCCACGGCCCGGGGCAGCACCCGCGCCAGGCTGACCAGCACCGGCCAGGCCCCGGCATCATCCGGCGAGGGCAGGATCCGCACGCGGGCCAGCGCCGTGGCCAGCGCGGTGTCCGCCCGCACGGACGCCAGCCAGGCGTTCATGGCCGCCACCGCCTCGACCTTGCCCCCGCCCGGAAAACCCTCGCGGCTGGTGACGCGCTTGCGCCACTCGCCTGTGACCGTCAGCACCAGGTCCGCGAACTCGCGCCAGGCCGGCAGCGCTGCCGCTGTGGCGTCCGGCGTGGACGCCAGCGTGTCCCCGTGGCCTTGGTCGTGGCGCCAGGCCAGGAGCGGGTCGAGGGTCGCGGCCGCGGGGCGAAAACGCTCGGCGAGATCGCCGAGCACATCCTCGGCGAGGGCATGGAGCGCGCGGCGCAGGTTGGCCTCGGAAGCCGCCTCGTCGCGGTGCGCGCCGACGTGGCTGTACCACTGGTCGCGGCAGGCCAGGAGCGCCGCCAGCAGCCCGGCGAGGCGCTCCCAGTTGTTGTCCAGGTGCCGGAGCAGTACGGCCAGGTCCGGGGCCTGCGCCGGATCGTGGTCCAGGGTGCCCAGCAGGCCCTCGGCGGCTTCCCGGTAAAGTTCATCGGCATCGTCGACCGTCGCCACCGCCCCGCCCATGGTGCTGAGGAGCGGCATCTGCCGGGCGAGCTCCGCGCAGAAACTGTCGATGGTGCGCACGCGCAGCCGGTTGCCATTCTCCAGGAGCCCCCAGCCCGCCGCCCGGTCCCGGGCCAGGACGTCCGCGGCGAGGTCCCGGGTGAGCCGTCCGTGGGCGCTGGCCACCGGCGCGGAGGCGGCGGCCTCGGCGAGAGCGCGCAGCAGGCGCTCGCGCATCTCCGCCGCCGCCTTGCGGGTAAACGTGATGGCCAGAACCGCCTCCGGGTGTTCGACCCGCGCCAGCAGGGCGAGGAAACGCTGGATCAGCAGCTCCGTCTTGCCGGAGCCCGCCGGCGCGCTCACGCAGACACTGCGTGCGGGGTCGATCGCCGCCCTGCGCGCGGCGCTGTCCGCCAGCGTCACGCCTCCGCCTCCGCGCTGGCGCCGATGCGGCAGAGCCCGGCCAGGTCGCAATAGCTGCAGGCATTGGGCCGGGGCTCGACCGCCGCATGCCCCGCCATCACCTCGCCGGCGAGAGCTTGCAGGCGCTCTTCCCAGGCCGCCCGGAGCCCGTCCCAGTCCTCGACCACGGGGTCGCCCGCGATACCGCGCGCCAGGTTCTTCTCCATGTCCGGCAGCCCGGTGCCAGTGCCCAGCGCGCGGAAACGCAGGTCCCGGGGGCGCAGCTGGGCGAAGGCGACGCCCGCCAGGGCAGAGCCGCGGGCGAGGCTGTAAAGGGGCAGCTGCGGCGCGTCGGGCCGCTCCCGGAACACACCGGCCAGCTTGCCGCTACCGCTTTTGTAGTCGATGACGATTTCGCTGCCGTCGGCGAGCTGGTCGACCCGGTCCAGCTTGAGCGTCAGCGCCAGGTCGCCGAGCACCACTTCGGTCCGTTCTTCCCGGGCCGTGACGACGAAGGGTTGCGGGCGGGCCAGCTCCACGGCCAACCAGGCCTCGAGGCCCTCCGCCAGCCGCTCCCGCTCCAGGGCGAGGCAGGCGCCCCCAAGGACCTGGCGCCGCTCCGGCGGCAGGGTGTCCATGACGCTGTCCGCCGCGGCCAGGCACTGCGCCCGGCGCGCCGGGACGTCGAGGGATGAGAGGGTCTCGCTGTCGCCGAGGGCACCCCAGAGGGCAAAGAGCGCACCGTGCAGCAGGACGCCACGCTCCAGCGCTGTGAGGCCGTTGCCCGGTTCCGGTACCGCCGCGAGGGCCAGCCGATAGCGGGCGAAGGCGCGGAAGGGACAGGCGGCCTGGGCCTCGATGAGACCGGCGCCGCCAGGCACGCCGGCCTCCCCGACCGGCGGCGCCGCGCTGTCGTCGACCGCCGCGAGGCGCAGGCCCTGCCGGCGCGCAGCCCAGGCCGTCTCGCCGGGCCGGGGTGTCGCCGTGGGCTCCGGGAGTTCGCCAAGAAAGGGACTCGGCAGCAGCGGCGCGCCGTCGGCGGCGAGGGCCGTGCTCATGATCAGCGTGCCCACCGCGCCCGCGTAGCGGCCGAGGAGCTGCCCTGCAAATGCGTACTCGGCCTCCGGCGTGCTCTGGGGCATGCGCGCCCGGCGTTGCAGGTAGAGGGGAATAAGGGGGTTGGGCCGGGCCGGCGCGGGCCAGGCACTGGCGTGCATGCCGCAGACCCAGAGGGCGTCGAAGGCGAGGCCCCCCGCCTCGAGAGCGCCGAGGACCTGGATATCGGCATCGGCGGTCTTCGGCTGAAAGATGCGCTGGCCGAGGCAGTCGCGGAGCAGCTGCAGCGCCTCGCCCGCCGCAAGCGCGGGGCCCAGGGCCGCACACTGCTCGAAGCTCGCCAGCGCCTCCTCCCAGAGCCCGTGCTGCTGGTATTCGAGGGAATCGAGGCCCGGCCCGGGCCAGCCGAAGCTCTCCAGGAGCCCGCGGAACAGAGCTGTCCAGGCGCCCCCATCCTGGCGCCCGAGGCGCTGCGTGCGCTCCCGCAGTGCCATCAGTCGCTCACCGAGCTCCGTGCCCGCGCGCGCGGCCAGGAAGCGCAGGAGCCCGCCATCGATGCGTTTCCCACCCAGCGCCCGCAGCTCGTCCACGAGCCCGGCCATCGCCGGTTCATCGCGATCCGGCAGCGCCAGGAACCGGGAGCGCAGCAGGGCCAGGAGATCCTGGACCTGCACGCTTCCGGTGAGCAGTGACAACACGCCGAGCGCATCGCGGACCAGTGGCGCCCGGTCTAGCGCGAGGCCGGCGCTGTAGTTCACCGGCAAGCGGTGATAGTTGGCGTCGACGCAGTCGAAGGCCCGCCGCAGCTGGTAATCGAGAGCGGCGCGACGCAGGGGATCCGCGTCGAGAACAACGCCGATCCGCGCCCCGGGTTGCGCCGCCGCCCGCTCGGCGCACCAGTCGGCGACGGCCCGCAGCTCGTCCTGCTGGTCGGTGTAGCAGCGCACCTCGCGCCGGGCCGATGCCGGCGCCGCGGGCGCGTGGACGACGGGCTCGCCCAGCTGCGCCAGGCAGGCGTTCACCAGCGGCGAGAGGTCGTCGCAGGCAACCAGCTGCAGGGGCTGGGTCGACGCCACGCCCGGGGTCAGCAAGTCCCTGAGGCAGTCGGCCGGCGTGGCAACCCCGAGGCGCTCGAGCTCGCCGTCGAAACGGTCAAGCCAGCGCAGTAAATGGGCGCTGTCGCCGCCGAGGCGGAACCCCTGGCGGGTGGCCTCATCACGGCAGTCGATCTGCCAGCGGAGGAGCCTGTCCCGAGCCCGCTGGGCGAGGCGTGCCGCCTCGCCGGGCTGCAGCAGCGTGAAGCCGGTGGCGTCTTCCCGGTCGCTGTCGATGACCCGGCGCCAGAGGTAATGAATGGCCGCCGGCTCCAGGCAGCGGCGCCGGGGCACGTCCCCGGCCAGAGCTGCCGCTTCCCAGCGGGCGAGGAGCCAGCTCTCCACCGCCGCCGCCGGCGCCGTCGCCCAGGCCCGGGCGCCGGCCGCGCGCTGGTGCTCGTCCCAGGCGCGCTGGATATAGCGCGCCAGCCGGTGGTTACTGGTCAGCACCGTGTCGCCGCGGTCGAGCCAGGGCGCCAGCGGTGTGATGTCGAAAAGCGGTTTGCCGGGCATGGTCCCGTGGTCGTTCTCTGTCCAGGCGGGCGCTGCTAGAATGCGGTGGCCCTTCTACCTCGATACCGGAGTAGCGGAGGGACTGTAGCAGGAAGCCGAGGAAGACCACCATGAGCGAGCGCGAAGTCCACAACATCAATGTTGCCGGCCAGGAGGTGCTCAGCTCCCCGGCTGAGCTGAAGACCGTCCTGCCTCTGGGCGACGATGCCCTGGCCACGGTCACCCGGAGCCGCGAGGTCATCCGGGACATCCTCGACGGGAAGGATCCGCGCCTCTTCGTGGTCGTCGGGCCCTGCTCCATCCACGACCCGGAAGCGGCCCTGGACTACGCGCGCCGGCTCAAGGTCCTCGCCGATGAGGTGGACGACACGCTGTTTATCGTCATGCGCGCCTACTTCGAGAAGCCCCGCACCACCGTCGGCTGGAAGGGGCTGATCAACGACCCCTTCATGGACGATTCCTTCCGCATCGAAGACGGCCTGCGCATCGGCCGGCGCCTGCTCCTCGACATCCTCGGGCTCGGCCTGCCGACGGCCACGGAGGCGCTGGATCCGATTTCCCCGCAGTACCTGCAGGATCTTATCGCCTGGTCGGCGATCGGCGCCCGCACGACCGAATCGCAGACGCACCGGGAAATGGCCAGCGGCCTGTCGTCGGCGGTAGGGTTCAAGAACGGCACGGATGGCAGCCTCACGGTCGCCACCAATGCGCTGAAATCCGCCGCCCGCCCCCACCGTTTTCTCGGTGTCAATCACGAGGGCCGCGTAGCGGTGTACGCCACCCGCGGCAACCGCTACGGCCACATCGTGCTCCGCGGCGGTAGCCGGGGACCGAACTACGATTCCGTGCACGTGAAGCTCGCCGAAACGGCCCTGGCCGAGGCCGGCCTGTCGACCAATATCGTGGTCGATTGCAGCCACGCCAACTCGAGCAAGGATCCGGCGCTGCAGCCGCTGGTGCTGGAGAACGTCGTAAACCAGATTCTGGAGGGCAACGAATCCATCGTAGGGCTCATGGTGGAGAGCCACCTGAACGCGGGCAACCAGCCCCTGGCGCCACCGCAGGAGCTGGCCTACGGCGTGTCTGTCACCGATGGCTGTATAGGCTGGGAGGAGACGGAGCGCTGCCTGCGCTCGGCCCGCGATGCCCTGCGGGGCGCACTACCGACGCGGCGGCGATAGGGCACTGCCGCGGCAATGGCCGCCACGGCAACGGCCGCCGATCAATAATAGGCCTGGCTGCGGTCCGTGTGGTCCGTCACGTCGCGGATTCCGGCGAGCTGCGGCAGCTGATCCAGCAGCGAGCGCTCGACGCCGTCCTTGAGGGTGATATCCACCGCGCTGCAGCCCTGGCAGCCGCCGCCGAACTGTAACACGGCGAACTGATCGTCGGTCAGCTCCACCAGGCTCACTTCGCCGCCGTGCGCGGCCAGGGACGGGTTGATCTCGTTGTAGAGAATGTAATTGATCCGATCCTCAAGGGGGCTGTTGTCGTCCACCTGGGGCATCTTGGCGTTCGGCGCCTTGATCGTCAGCTGACCGCCCATGCGGTCCTTGGCGAAGTCCACCAGAGCGTCTTCCAGGAACGGCACGCTGCGGGGCTCGAACCAGGCGGTGAGCTTGTCGAAGTGGTGCTCCACGTCCTCCTCGTTCACATCCCCGCTCCGGCAATAGGCGATGCAGGTCTCGGCGCGGGGTGTCCCCGGCTGGTTGATGAAGACCCGCACGCCGAGGGCATCATCCTGTTTGGCGAGGAGTTCCGCGAGATAGTCCTGAGCTGCTTCCGTAATCGTAATCATGTCGGCCGCTTCTTCCTGAGTGATTTACTCAGGTATTATAGCAGCCCGATCCGGGGCTGGCGCAAGCATCCGGCCGCCCCCGGCGAAGCGCGCCTTCTGTTAAAATACCCGCTTTTTGCGCGGCCTCCCGGCCAACGTCCTACCGGGGTCGTGCAGTGACACCAGAGGTATCCGTGGCAGCCTGCAGCCCACCCCGGAAACATCCCGTCGAAGCCGAACTTCGCGCCGCCCTGGCCGCGCGTATCCTGGTCATCGACGGCGCCATGGGGACCATGCTCCAGGACGAGGAGCTGGAGGCGGCGGACTACCGCGGCGAGCGCTTCGCCGATCACCCCGGTGACCTGAAGGGCAACAACGACCTCCTCTCCCTGACCCGCCCGGACGTGGTCCGGCGCGTCCACGAGGCCTACCTCGCGGCCGGCGCCGACATCATCGAAACCAACACCTTCAACAGCACCGCCGTCGCCCAGGGCGACTACGGCCTGCAGACGCTGGCCCGGGAGCTGAACGTGGCGGGCGCCCCCCCCCCCCGCGCCGCGGCGGGTTCCGCCCCGGCCGGCGCCCCCGGGCGGGGCTGGTATGTCGCCGGGGTGCTCGGGCCCCCCCCCCGCACGGCCCGTGCCGCGGGCTTCATGACCATTTCGCCAAGGATCTTGCCCCCCCTCCCCCCGCCGATGCCCTTCACCGAGCGGAGGTGCTCGCAGGCCTCCCTCAACGCGTCGT
>CAYFVG010000018.1:4042-20252 GCA_964346365.1 uncultured Alteromonadaceae bacterium | reverse complement strand
AGAAACTGTCGTGGGTAAGTGGTACGAAGGCCAGCACAGCGGCAATGGCAGTCAGCAGCACCGGCCGGGCACGCTGCACCGCCGCCTCGATAATCGCCTCCCGGTCGGCCATTCCCTCCCGGCGGTTGTCACTTACCTGTTGGGTCAGTATCAGTGCATTGCGCATCAGGATGCCTGCCAGGCCAATCAGTCCAAGCGTTGCCACAAACCCGAATGGCTGGTTGAACAGCAATAAAGCGAGCACAGCGCCGACCAGGCCGAGAGGCGCGGTGATCAGGGTAATAAAGGTGCCCGTAAAACTGCGCATCTGCAGCATCACAAAAATCAGCATGAGTGCCACGGTGACGGGCAACAGCGCCCTGATCGAGCCCTGCGCCTTGGCCGACTGCTCCTCGCTGCCACTCACCTGAATAGCGTAGCCAGCAGGTAATTCCTCCTTCAGCTCTCGCAGTTGTGGCCAGATGGCAGCATGAACCGCTTTTGGTTGCGCGCCTGGCGCAAGATCGGTATTGACCGAGATTGACAGCTCACGGTTATGACGCTTCAGGACCGGATCTTCAAACGCCACCCGAATATCCGCTAACTGCGCCAGAGGAACAACCTGGCCCTGTTGATTGCGAAGCTCTGTCGTTCTCAGCATGGTTTTTTGGTCGGCGGCGGATTGGCTGTGATCGAGCAGGACAGCGTCTCCAATAGCTTCCAGCCAGACGGTGGGGTAGCCGTCACGCAACTCGGTAACCCGGTGGCCGTCAAGCAACAGGTTCAACTGCTGTGCGACCAGTTGTGGTGTGAAGCCATGGCGCACGAGTTCAGCCGGGCGCCACGCCAGCGCCAGTGACGGCACTCTCTCGCCCCATTCCAGGTGCGGATCACTTGTGTCCGCATGGGCTGCCATCACTTCCCGCACCTGCCCGGCAATGTCGCGGACCGTGACCGGGTCCGGCCCCAGCACCCGGTACGCCACGGGCCATTCCACGGGGGGGCCGTAACGCAATTTTTCGACCCTTACCCGCGCCTGGGTGAACTGGCCGTCTTGAATGGCCTGCTTGAAGGTGCGCATCAGGGCATCCCGCGCCTGCGGGCTTTCAGTAACCACTAACAGCTCAGCAAAAGCGCTGCTCGGCTGTTCCGGGTCCGCTGAAATAAAGTACCTCGGGGATCCAGCCCCCACATAGGCGGATACCGATTCAATGCCGTCCGATTCGGCAACAATCGCTTCAAGCTGCTGCACGGTACGGTTTGTGGCATGGATGGCTGTGCCCTCGGGCATGTTGACGGTGACCGTTACCTCAGTGCGATTGGATGCCGGGAAAAACTGCTTTTTTACCGGCCCAGCCAGCCCGACGAACGACAGCACCAGCGACGCCAGTGTTAATGATGTCACCAGCTTTTTATGCGCCACGCAGAAGGTGATGATTGTCCTGACACGGGGATATTTTTCATTGGCCGGTTGGGGGTCATTATCGGCGCTGACCTCCGGCAGCAGCTTGACGCCCAGATAGGGTGTGAAAATCACGGCAACCAGCCAGGACAGCAACAGCGAAATGGCCAGTACCCAGAAAATATTCCCTGCGTATTCGCCGACCATCGACCTGGCAAAGCCGATGGGCACAAATCCGGATGCGGTAACCAGTGTGCCGAACAGCATGGGCGCGGCGGTTACTTTCCAGGCATGGCTGGCAGCCCGGACCCGATCGACACCTTCCTCCATTTTTACCAGCATCATTTCAATCGTGATAATGGCATCGTCCACCAGCAGACCGAGTGCAATAATCAGTGCGCCCAGAGTGATGCGGTCCAGGTTCATTCCCATGGCAAGCATCACCATAAAAGTGGCTGCCAGAGTGACCGGTATGGCAATGCCGACCACCATGCCGGCCTGCAGGCCAATGGCCAGAATACTGACGCCGGTGACGACCAATAAGGCAATCAGGAACTTCAGCTGAAAAAGGTTCACGGCAGAATCGATGGCATCTGCCTGGTTTGTCAGCACGTTAAACTGGATGTCTGTTGGCAGATTGCGCTTCTGCTGTGTGACAAAATCCGCCAGACGCTGGCCGAATGCCTGTCCGTTCTCGCCCTCCTGCATCACCACACCGAGAACCAGGGCGTTTTCCCCGTGAGCCCGGATCAGCTGCTGCGGCGGATCCTGAAAACCCCGCTCGATGGCCGCAATGTCCTCGAGTACAAATTGCCGCTGATTGATGATTACTGGCAGCTTTTCTATGCTCTGTATATCAGAGAGGTCGTTATCCAGCCTGAGCCGGACGGTTGGTCCCGCCGTTTCAAGCCGTCCGGCGGGTAGCAAGGCATTGAACTGCTGGATCTGCGACATCAACTGCTCCGTTTCGATGCCGAGCCGCTGTAATTTTGCGCTATCAAATTGGACGAAAACCCGCTGTTCCCGTTCGCCGAAAATGTGCACTTTATTGACGCCGCTGACTTGCTGCAGCCGATTTCTCAGAGTTTCTGTAAGGGTCAGCAGCTCTCGTTGATCGCGGCTCTCGCTGGTCAGGGACATAAGCGAGAAATAGACATCGGAAAAGTCTTCATTCACCTGCGGGCCAAGCACCCCCGCGGGCAGGGAGGGCTGCAGGTCCCGCATGCGCCGGCGAACTTCGTAGAAAAGGTCGGGCAGCTGCCTGGAGCTGACAAAATCCTCGAACTCCACTTTCAGATAGGCAGCGCCCGGGCGAATCGTGGTTTCGATGGCATCAATGTCGCGCACGTTCTGTATTTCTTTTTCGATCGGGTCTGCGACCTGCGCTTCGATGGTTTCAACGGTCGCGCCGGGCCACTGCGCCGACACCATCATCACGCGCACGGTGAAATTTGGATCCTCCGCGCGCCCGAGCGAAAAGAACGCGTAGATTCCACTGGCGATGATCAACAATAAAAAGAACAGGGTAACGGCGCGCTCTTTAACCGCTACGGCCGAGAGGTTGGGAAGTGACATTACTGCACCGCCCGTACATTCTGGCCCTGCGTCAAACGGTTAATGCCATGGGAGATGATTTGCTCGCCCGCAGAGAGCTCCTGCGAGGTAATCGTGGCGCTCTGGGTGTTGAGATCCAATACCGTGACCGGCGCCACTGTGGCCTTACCATTCCGAATAACCCAGACGCTTGCCTGCTCGCCGCGTTCATCAAGGGCGGTGACAGGAAGGGTCATCGCGGAATCCGCCGGAAAACCCGTGGCAAGTGGCAGGGATGCTTCTGCTAGCTGGCCATAGAAAAAATGTTCAGGCTCGGTTTTGAAATTATAAATAACGCGTCGCGTGAAGCTCTGCGGGTCCAGTGTATCGCTGGCCGAAAACAACATCAGTTCGTAGGTTTTACCATCTACCAGCAGAGCAGCCGTTTGCGGTGCCGAAAGCTCCCCGGGCAAATCAATGGTCGCCTGCAATGGTTTGCCCTGCGCCAGCTGTAATACCGGCTGTCCCGGACTAACCACGAGCCCCGGTTCTGCCTCTACGGAGACCACGCTGCCGGGTAAGGGCGCTTCCAGGCGAGTGTAACTCAGGGCATTCTCTGCCTGATTCAGTTCCGAGCTTGCCGCCTGTTGCCCCCGTTGGGCTTCTTCCACCTGCACCCGGTAGCGTTCCAGTTGTTCGTTATTGATGGCGCCGGTGCTGAATAGAGTCTCGCCGCGCTCGAGATCATTGGTCGCCTTTTTTACGACCTCTTGAGCCGCGGTAAGCGATGCTCTTGCCGCCTGAATGCGTTGCTCAAAATCGGCAGGATCCAGGCTGGCCAGCAACTGCCCCTGCTCTACGCGCTGTCCCACCTCGACATGCCGTTGGTCGACACGACCGGCTACACGGAACGCGACCGCTGTTCTGAAACGGGGAGTCAGGGTGGCGATATAAGTTGCCGCGGGTGCCTGGAAAGCTGCAGCTTTCACGACGCTGACCGGAGTCGGTGGTGTATCCTTCGCGTTTTCCTCGGATGAACAGGCAATCAGCAGGACAAAAAACGCAGAAACAAAAACCAGTTTTTTCATGGGATACCGGTCCCTGGAAAAAAGAGATAGTTGAGAGGTGCGCAGGGCAATCCCGCACACCGGGTACTGTGTTTCTACTGCGGCATTTGCTTCATGACTTGAGCCAGCCAGCAATACTGTCGTGCTCCGGGACAGAGCCGCTGTGAACGACCTTGCCATCCATGGCCACGGCCGGGGTGGACATTACCTGGTATTGCATGATCTTTGCCGGGTCGGTGACTTTTTCCACGTTGACCGTCTGGCCCATTTCCCGGGCTATTTGCTCAATGCTCTCGGCTGTACTGACGCATTTTTTGCAGCCGGTACCTAGTACTTCAAAGTGTTTCATGAATTGCTCCTTTTCGCGGGTTTACTCACTGCTGCAGCTATCAGAACCCTGAAAACAACCAGGGACTGATGGTGTTGATCACCCAGCCGACCACCATGAAGTTGGCCAGCAGAATAATAAAGATCAGGCCCAGCAAGCGGAAAGTCATCACCTGCTTGAGCATGATGAATTCCGGAAAGCTTGCGGCCACGGTGCTCATGCAGAAGGCGAGCGTGGTTCCTACCGGCAAGCCTTTCATGATCAGGCTCTCCATCACCGGGATAACAGCGGTGGCGTTGGAGTACAGTGGCAGGCCGGCGACCACGGCGGCCGGCACGCTCCACCATTGGCCAGAGCCAAGATTTGCGGCAAACCAGCCATCCGGCACAAAGCCGTGCAGGGCGGCGCCAATGCCAACGCCGATCAACACCCATTTCCAGATGCGGCCGACGATTTCCTTGAGTTCTTCCTTGGCGAAGTGGTGTCTGTCGGACATGGTCAACTTCGCTGCCTCGGGCGCGGCAACGCTGTTGTCGCCGGTCTGGGCGTCCGCAGCGGCCTGTTGATACGCCTTAGCAGCGAAATCCTTCAGCCAGCGTTCGCCTTTGACGGCATCCAGGATCATGCCACCGATGATGCCCACTCCCATGCCGATCATGACGTAGGCAAGGGTGAACTCCCATCCCAGCAGACCCCACAGCATGATCACCGCGACCTCGTTGATAATAGGGGAGGTGAAAAGAAACGCCATGGTGATCCCAAGCGGGATACCGGCGCTGGTAAAACCCAGAAACAGCGGAATGCTGGAACAGGAACAGAATGGCGTAATGGCGCCAAAGCCGGAGCCGAAGAAATAGCCCACGAGGCGGTGTTTCTGCTGAATGTAGGCCCGGACCCGCTCCAGATTCATCGAGGCCCGCGCCAGTGCGATCACGTAGATCATGACCACCAGCAAAAACAGGATCTTGGTGGTATCTTCTATGAAAAAGTGGACGGAAGTGCCCAGTTTGGCGTCTGGACTCAGCCCCATCAGGTCGTAGGTGAGCCAGTTGGCAAGGAGAGTGAATAACTCGAGCATGGTTGTGGATAACCCTGTAATTTGGCGTTGAAAGCGAAGTGTTGAATAATAGGAGACGAATCTTCCCTGTAAAGGATGCTCATGCCGGGCCAATCCGGAGGAGAACAGGGGCGAGCCTCGTGCGCGTCGGGCTTGCTGATCGCCGGCGTCGGGCCTGTTTGTGCCCCAGGCTCGATACTGACGAACCGTCTGCTGTAACCCCCGAAAACGTGAGGGTTTGCGGCTGGCGACTTAATTCTTTATCGGTGGCGGGCAGGGGAATGCCCCTCTACTTGAGGTGAATTTACGAAGATGGCATTTGAGTGTGTATTACAGGCCTGGCATGGCCACCAGGCGGAACTCCGCGGGTTTCTGATCAGCCAGCTGAAAGAGCCGGCATCGGCTGACGATGTCCTGCAGGATGTGTTCTTCAAGGCCATGCGCGAAGGGCAGGATTTCTGCGACCTGCAGAATCCTCGGGCGTGGTTGTTCCAGGTTGCGCGCAATGCGCTGACCGACGGCCTTCGGCTGCGCAAGCACTGGGTGCCGGTGCCGGATCATCTGGCGGATGAGCGCGGGCCGGAGCGAGCGCCGGTAGACGAACTGGATGTCTGCATCAAGCGGACTCTGCCGGAATTGCCGGAGAGCGACCGAGACATACTGCAGGCCTGCGATCTGGGGCCGATGTCGCAAAAGGTCTATGCGCAATCCAGAGATCTTTCATTGCCCGCCACCAAAGCCAGGATTCGACGGGCAAGACAGCGGCTGAGGGAAGCATTGGTGCAGCGTTGTGATGTCGTTTACGACCCATACGGCAATGTTTGCTGCCACGTCGAGCAGCCAGTCTGACAGGCGGCGGATAAAGAACACACCGATCGCACCGACGCCGGTCGCCAGTCCCGCGCCCAGGCTGCCGAGAAAGCCGTGCCAGATGACGCTACTGGCTGCTGTAGACATTGCGTGCCTCCCAGGGGAAACCGTTATGGTAGCTTCCGGAAGACGTTTATGCCGCGCTGCATCTACTCTCAGCCCTCCGTCTCGATCTTCAGCTCACGCCCACAATGTTTGCAGTGAATCGCGTCGGGGTCGTGTTTCAAAAGGCCGCATCCCTGACACTTATGGCGCACCTTGGCGGGCAGAAAGATCGTCTGCGTGAGCCTCAGGAATAGCCCTACACCGAAGATCATTATTCCTACGGTGAGAAGTCGCCCGCCGCCGCTGGTCAACGCAATATCGCCGAAGCCGGTCGTGGTCAGTGTTGTTACCGTGAAGTAAAGTGCGTCCACATAGGTCTCGAGCCCCGGCTCCTGCCCGCCGCGAAGCAGCAGCACAAGGGCTGTCATCGAAAAGATGAACACGACCAGGTTGACGGCCGCAACGAGCGCATCCTCATGCCGCCGGAAAAATCGTACATCGCGCCGCAGATCACGAAGCAGGTGATAGGAGTGCACAAGTCTGAGGGCCCGCAAAAGCCGCAGCGCAGCCAGTTCCTGACCCAGAAACGGTGCGGACAGAAGCGAGGCGAGCACCACCAGGTCGACGATTACATAGAGCTGCCGCATGTGCCTTAGACGGTTGTCGACGATCCAGAGCCGACAGAGAAAGTCCGCAAATATGATAAGCGCCACGCTGACATCGGCCGCAATCAGCGTGGGCGTGAGCGGCAGCGGAGCACTGGCCAGGAAAAATACGATGCTCAGGGCATCAAATATCAGGAGCACATAGCGGAATCGGGTCGCGCGCCTGCTGCTCCCATCGTAAAGGAGCCTGACGCGATTTCGTAGCGAGCGATCCGACATGCTCAAACCCGGTGGGCTATCCGGCAAATCTGCTCGGCCATTTCTTCGAGGAGCGGGGCGGGAAAGTCGTGGCCCATACCCGGGAATACCTTCAACTCCGCGTTCGGTAAATGCCGTGCCGTATCGATACCGCACTGGAGCTTCACCAGCGGGTCGGCATCGCCGTGCATCACCAGGGACGGCGCCGTGATACCGCCGAGCAGACGGCGCCGATCGCCGGCGACAATGGCCGCGGCGAGTTGGCGCGCAACGCCGGCGGGGCGATAGCCGCCGCGGGCGTATGCCTTTGCCGCGGCGTCGTAAAGCTCGTCGTGACTTTTCGGATAGGCCGGACTCTGCACTGCCTTGCGCACGCGCACGTTGCGCTCAATTACCGATTCCGGGTCGGCGGGATCCCGCGGCTTCATGAGCAGGGCGCGCGTTGCCTGTCGATCTGCGCCCGGCAGCGAACGGTTGCCGGTGGTCGACATGATGGAGGTCAGGCTCAGGGTCCGGTGTGGAAAACTCGCCGCCACGAGCTGGGCGATCATGCCGCCCATGGACGCGCCGACGAGATGTGCTCGATCGATGCCCAGGGCATCCAGCAGGCCGATAACGTCCTCGCCCATGTCCCCGAGCGTGTAGGGAACCGGCGGTGACAGTCTGAGCCTGCGCAGGCCGGCGAGGAGTGGAATGTTCGGCACCGGCGCGTCCCGCAGGTGGCTTGAAAGACCGATATCGCGATTGTCGAAGCGGATGACCCGGTAGCCGCGCCCGGCGAGGTTTTCACAGAATGCATCGGGCCAGCCTGTGAGCTGGGTGCCCAGTCCCATGATCAGGAGAATGGTTTCGTCCTCTTCCCTGCCGAACGATTCGTACTCGATGCTGATGCCGTTGGCCGTGGCCCGTGTCATGTCACCTCCCGGAGAAACAGCTCGACACGCTGCGTGCCAGCAGGAAATCGATAGAATTCGGGACAGTTTACTTAATCCAGCAGCGCCGCCAACAACAGCAGCGTTTGAGAGGCTTTAGAGCATGATCTGGCGGTCAAGGGTCTGCGCAAGGACAACCAGTGGAGCGAGGAATTCCAGCTCACTCTTTATCACCGATGGCATCTTCAGGGGTGGCGTGCCCGGATGAAGGCGCTACACGGTGCCGTAGACTACGCGTATTGGCACGGCGTTTTTAAGCTGATGCAGGACATATACGAGCCGAAGAATATACACTCCTGGCGCATGGAGAGCGGCGAAATCGACTAGCATCCAGTGTTGGGTCGCGGTGTCGCTTACCTAGCCTTCGGTAATTGCAGCGAAAAAATAATTCGGTGCAGCGCCCCCGCAGCGCGGGTCTTATGAGCGATGACGGCTCAATAGCCGACGACGGGAGGCCGGCGGTGGTCGACTGAACAATCGGTCTCGGGGTCCGCTGCCAGGGTCATCGGAGCAGGTAACAAAACGCATCGAGGGGCATCGAACGAGGGCGGCCTGCCCGGGTTCCGGGCCCGCGGCCCGTGCATAACCCTGGATCAAAGCTAAGGAGCATCGTGAAAAAGAAACTCTTGATACTGACGGCCCTCGGCGTCGTGGTGGTCGGGTTCTTTGCCCTCGGCCTGGACGACTACCTGACCCTCGCCCGGTTCAAGGCGAGCCAGGACCAGTTCGCCGGCCTGCTGGCACAGCATCCGGTGCTGGTGCCGGCGGCTTACTTCGTCATCTATGTGATCGTCACCGGGCTGTCGCTGCCCGGCGCCGCTGTCATGACGCTGGCCGGCGGTGCGCTTTTCGGCCTCTGGCAGGGGCTGTTGCTGGTTTCCTTTGCCTCCACCATCGGCGCCACGCTCGCGTTCCTGGTAGCGCGTTTCCTGCTTCGCGACATGGTGGAGCGGCGTTTCGGCGAGCGACTCAAGGCCATCGATCGGGGTATTGAGCGCGACGGTGCGTTCTATCTGTTCACCTTGCGACTGGTGCCGATCTTTCCCTTCTTCATTATCAATCTGGTGATGGGTCTGACCCGCTTGCGCACCTGGACCTTCTACTGGGTCAGTCAGGTCGGCATGCTCGCCGGCACCGCCGTCTATGTGAATGCGGGGACGCAGTTGGCAGCCGTCGAGCGGGTCGGGGACATCCTGTCGATGCAGCTGCTGCTGTCCTTTGCGCTGCTGGGGCTCTTCCCCTGGCTCGCCAAGGCGGCGGTCGCCATCGTGCAGCGGCGGCGCGTGTACAACGCCTGGAAGCGCCCCCGGTCCTTCGACCGCAACCTGATCGTGATCGGTGCGGGGGCCGGCGGCCTGGTTTCTGCCTACATCGCGGCAGCCGTGAAGGCCGAAGTCACCCTCATCGAGGCCCACAAGATGGGGGGCGACTGCCTGAATTATGGCTGCGTGCCCAGCAAGGCCCTGATCAAGAGCGCCAAGGTCGCCAACCAGATGCGCCATGCCGACCACTACGGTCTCGAGGCCGGGGAACCGCGCTTCAGTTTCCGCGCAGTCATGGCGCGCGTCCACCGCATCATCGCGGAAATCGAGCCCCACGACAGCGTCGAGCGCTTCACGGCGCTCGGCGTCGACGTGCTCCAGGGCTACGCCAGGATCGTCGATCCGTGGACCGTGGAAGTGGCTCTCAACGACGGCGGTAAACAGCGCCTCACGACCCGCAGCATCGTGATTGCCGCCGGGGCCGCGCCGCTGGTGCCGGCCTTGCCGGGCCTCGACGCGGTGGGCTACGTGACCAGCGACACGATGTGGGATGCCCTCGCCGAGCTGGACGCCCCCCCGCGGCGCCTGCTGGTACTCGGCGGCGGCCCCATAGGCTCCGAGCTGGCCCAGGCTTTCGCCCGCCTGGGCTCGCAGGTAACGCAGGTCGAGGGTGGCGACCGCATTCTGCAGCGCGAGGACCCGGAGGTGTCGGAGCTGGCGAGAAAGGCGCTGGCGCAGGACGGTGTGGAGGTGCTCACGGGGCACATGGCGGTGCGCTGCGAGCGCGAGGGCGAGAGCAAGCGGCTCGTTGTGACGCGGGATGGACAGGAAAAAACCATCGAGTTCGACCAGCTTCTGATTGCCGTAGGCCGCAAGGCCCGCCTCGAGGGCTACGGACTCGAGGAGTTGGGTATCCCGACCAGCAGGACGGTGGTCACCAACGACTACCTGGAAACGCTGTACCCGAACATCTACGCCGCCGGCGACGTGGCCGGGCCCTATCAGTTCACCCATACGGCGGCGCACATGGCCTGGTTCGCGGCCGTGAACGCCCTGTTCGGCCAGTTCAAGCGCTTCAAGGTGGATTACTCGGTGATCCCCTGGACAACATTCATTGAGCCCGAGGTCGCCCGCGTGGGCCTCAGCGAGCAGGAGGCCATCGATCGGGGCGTGCCCCATGAAGTGACCCGCTTTGAGCTCGCGGAGCTGGACCGGGCCATCGCCGATGGTGCCAAGAGTGGTTTCGTCAAGGTGCTCACCGTGCCCGGTCGCGACCGTATCCTGGGGGCGACCATCGTCGGCACCCAGGGCGGCGACCTGCTCGCCGAGTTCGTGCTGGCCATGCGCCATGGCCTCGGCCTGAACAAGATCCTGGGCACGATCCACGTCTATCCCACGCTGGCGGAGGCCAACAAGTATGCCGCCGGCGAGTGGAAGAAGGCACACGCGCCCGAGCGCCTGCTGCAGTGGCTGGGGCGCTACCACCGCTGGCGCCGCGGGGGGGCGTCGTGAGCCGGGAAATCGATGCGGGGGATGCGGCTGTCGTGAGCACTGCCTGTATCGGCACGGGTTTTCAGCTGTCCGGCGGGCAGAGGTCCCTCGATCCGCGCCGGCGCTGCCGGAAACGCCGCAGATGTTTGGTTCCTCTCCCCGTGACCCGCTTGCGCCAGAGACGAAAGCTCGAGGGCTTCAGCTCGCGACGCATGAGCCTGATCACGTCCCGCTCGCGGTAGCCCGTGCGCTTCTCGATCTCCTCAAAGCTGATCCGATCCGCCCAGGCCGCCCAGATCACCCAGTCCTCGCTGCCCGCCGCCGGCTCCGGGTTGCGGGTCCGCGTGCGGGGACGGTCGCCGTCGCGGGCCATCAGCCCCGTAGCCGCGGCAGGCGGCCGGCGACTTCTGCCAGCAGGTGGCTACATCGGTGCGCGCCCGTTTCCCGGCGGAGGGCGTCCACGCTGTCGCCTTGCAGCAGCCGCGGCAGCACCGACGGTTGCCGCTTTGCGGACCAGCGTTTCACGTCGCTCATGAATCTCTCCTTTTACCGTAATTCTAGTGACCAATTCGGTGTCTGGAATATTTGGCGCATAATAGCGGCAAAGCTTGCGCCGCTACCGTAGGGGGCCTCCTTGCGCACCGTGCTCTGTCACTACCATATTTTCAAGAACAGCGGCACATCCTTCGACGCGTTGCTCGCGGAGAATTTCCCGGGTGAGCCGGTGGCCTTTGACGGGCCCTATCCCTTTACGGTCTTCGCCCAGGACGAGCTTCTCAAGGTCATCCGCCACCACCCGAAGGCCACCGCTTTCACCTCGCATCAGGTGCGTCTGCCGGTGCCCGTGGCGCTCGATATCGAGGTCCTGCCCGTCGTTTTCCTGCGCCACCCGCTGCTGCGAGTGCGCTCCGTGTACGAGTATCTGCACCGGCGCGAGCGGGGCAGCGGGGTGAAACGCCTGTTCCGCTTTGCCGCGCGCTCCGCCTACACCTCCCGGGACCAGCGCCGTGCGAGCGAGCTGTCCTTCTCGCAGTGGGTGGGCGAGGCGCTCGATGGCAAGCGCCCGCTGGGCAACCTGTCCAATGCGCAGGCGCAACTCCTTGGTGGCGTCTACCAGCGCCGGGCCCTCGCCCGCACACGCTCCGCTGCCGAGGGCGGTGTCGAGGCGGACCTGGCGCAGGCGCTGCGCAACCTCACTGCCGTGCCGCTGCTCGCCCGCACCGAGTTCTACGCCCGGGACGTGCCGCGCTTCTCTGAAGCCCTCGCCGCGCGGGGTATGGACCTGCACTACCGCGAGCGACACCCGGCGAATGCGACGGCCAGGGATATCGACCGGCCGCTGCCCGAGCGGCTGGATAGGGTGCGCCAGGACCTCGGTGACGAGCTTTTCGGCCGGCTGACGGCGGTCAATGGGCAGGATGTCGAGCTCTATCGCTGGGTCTGCGAAAGCCTCGACCACGCCATACCCGAGGGCGTTGCACCTGGCTGATGTCCGGACTCAGAACGCTAGCCGCCATAGCTCACCGATATTTGGCTCTTGTAACGTCCAGCTCGGCGAGAGATTGTGCGCTGCAGGGGATTTTCCGACTAAGGCAATAGCCGTAGCTATTGCCGCAGGAGAAAAATTCGCTGCAGCGTGCAAGATCCGGCGAGAAACCGAATAGGCATGTGAACCTGGGCTGTCAATGTCATTGCGAACCCAAGCGCCGAATCGGTGAGCTATGGCGGCTATTCACCGAAGCGATCAATAAGTTGCTGGAGCTTCCTGGTGTGGTCCGGCGCGGCGAGGCGCTCGGGCAGGTCGGCGAGGCCCGCCGCGGTGAGGTAGGCGGGCAGGTAAAAAAATTCCGGGGCGTCAGTTGCGGTAATGGAGAAGTCTTCGAGCTGACGGCTGCGGCCGAAGGTCACCGCATCGCCCACCCGGTTGGCAAAGTAGACAATGACGTGTTCCCGGATATCCAGCCCGGTCTCTTCCTGCCGTTCCGGTGGCCAGACCATGGGCACGTAGCAATAGCGCAGGTGCGCCTCGATGTTCGCCGGCAGCTTCCACGCCCGGGCAAGGAGAGCGCCTATCACGGCGGCGTTGCCGGTGATCGCGTCCTGCTGACCGCTCACGCGATCGAACAGCGTTGCGTGGGCCGAGTACAGCCCGGCGAGGTCGGGGCGCGCCGATATCAGTGCCAGGTCGCCGATGTTCGCCAGCAACGCTCTCGTGGCCGTTTCCGAGGGTTCCGGGAGCGCAAGGTCCTTCGCGAGGGCCTGCGCGACCGCACTGGCAACATAGCTGGCGCGCCAGAGGCGCATGTAGGCGGTGTACTGCGCCGGGCTTTCCAGGGCCAGCATCTGGCCCACCGCAGCCTGCAGAACAAGGCCCTTCACGAGATTCGTGCCGAGGTAGGTCACGGCTTGTTGCACGCTGGCGATCGGCGCACTCAGCTGAAAGGCAGCGGAGTTCACGATGCGCAGGACGTCGGCCGAGAGCGCGGGGTTCGCCATGACCGTTTCGGTCAGATCCTCCGGGTCGTCGAGACCTCTGCTTACTCGCTCGAGCACCGTCGGCGGCTTCCGAAGCTGCGCCATGTAGGACTCCATATCCTCTTTCTCGACCGGCGTCAGGTGCTCCTCGAACACGAGAAAGAAGTCGGCAAGGCGTTGTGGCGCCGGCCCGCCTGCCGGTTCGCTCGCCGCCGTCCCGGCGGTGTCGGGGTCGCCCGCCGCCGGCTTATCGGCGGTCGCGCCCTTGTCTTCTTCTTCGTCAGACCGGCCCTGTGGTTGCGACTGAAACCACTTCATCGTTGCTCACCTCGTATTCCTTTCCACCGGTCCCCAGGGAACCCGGCGTCCCGAGCTCCTGCCCAGGGATACGCAGCTATGGTTATCCTTTCCAACACGTGTGTCCATAGGCCGTGGCGTTGCCCGGGGACGCGGGCGGGCAGAAAGCGGACGTTGCGTTAGAATAGGGGACACTAGGACTAACGGTGCATCTATGGGTAATCCTGCACTAATTCCGCTGGTGAACGTGGCCAGCGGGGAAAAATACACCAACGACCGCGGCATGCGCGTCATCAAGGACGGCGTCAAGGCCGGCGCCGGCGGCGGCGAGCGTCTGCCCAAGCCGCCGTGGCTGCGCATGCGCATCCAGCAGGGCGCTGCCTTCGAGAAGGTGCGCAATATCGTCCATGAGCACCGTCTGGCCACGGTCTGCGAGGAGGCCAAGTGCCCGAACATGGGTGAGTGCTGGAGCGCCGGGACGGCCACGATCATGCTCATGGGGGACGTCTGTACCCGCGCCTGCCGCTTCTGCGCCGTGAACACGGGCAATCCCCGCGGCTGGCTCGACCCCGAGGAGCCGGATAACACGGCGCGCTCGGTGGAACTCATGGGGCTGAAATACGTGGTACTCACCTCCGTGAACCGCGACGATCTGCCCGACGGTGGCGCCGGCCACTACGCTGCCTGCGTGCGGCGGGTGAAAGCGGTGAACCCGGAGACCGCTGTGGAGGCGCTGACGCCGGATTTCCTCGGCCGGCTCGCCGACGTGGAAACCGTGGTCGACTCGGGAATCGAGGTCTTCGCCCAGAACGTCGAGACGGTGCGCCGCCTGACGCACCCGGTGCGCGACAGCCGCGCCGGCTACGAGCAGACTCTAGCGGTGCTGGCCCACGCCAAGGCGCATCGCCCCGACGTGCTGACCAAGACCAGCCTGATGCTCGGCCTCGGCGAAACCGAGGCCGAGCTCATCGAGGCCCTCGATGACCTGCGGGCCGCGCAGGTGGATATCGTCACCTTCGGCCAGTACCTCCAGCCCACCGCGCACCACTACCCCATCGACCGCTGGGTCACCCCGGAAGAGTTCGAGCGCTATCGCGGCTGGGGCCTGGAACGCGGCTTCCTGGAGGTGGTCTCCGGCGTGTTTGTGCGTTCGAGCTATCGCGCCGAACAGGTGCTCGAGAAGAACAACGTCGGGCTCTGAGCCGCCGTCGCCACTCCCTGCCCGGGCGCGCTCGCGCGCGCCCCGGTGACCCGGCCCGTGTGCCGTGGGCGGCCGGGAGCGCGAGCGGTATACTGCCCGCCCACTCTGCCGCAGGTACCCGCGCATGGCAGCCCAGTTCCACCGCATCGGTCTCGTCGGCCGCAGCCGCCAGCAGGGCCTGCAGGAGCTTCTGGACGAGCTTCTCGACCTGCTTGGCGGGTACGCCGGCGAGGTGATGCTCGAGGACCGGCTCGGCGCCGTTGCCACCCGCGATTGCCCGCTGCTTACCCGCGAGGAAATCGGCGAGCGCGCGGAGCTCGTGATCGTGCTCGGCGGCGACGGCAGTCTGTTGTCCGCTGCGCGCACCATGGCCCGCTTCGAGACGCCGGTGCTCGGTATCAATCGCGGCCGCCTCGGTTTCCTCACGGATATCAGCCCCGACGAGGTCGGCGAGCTCGTACCGGCGGTGCTGGAGGGGCGCTACGAGCGCGAGGAGCGGTTCCTCCTCGACGTGACGGTCGAGCGCGAAGGCAAGGTTGTGGCCCGGGCCGACGCCCTCAACGACGTGGTACTCAATTCCGGGACCTCGGCGCAGATGATCGAATTCGAGCTTTCCATCGACGGCCAGTTCGTCTACCGGCAGCGCGCCGACGGCCTGATCGTCGCCACGCCCACGGGGTCCACGGCCTATTCGCTGTCCGGCGGCGGGCCCATCATGCACCCGTCGCTCGATGCTGTTGTGCTCGTGCCCATGTTCCCGCAGACGTTGAGCAGCCGGCCCATCGTGGTCAAGGGCGACAGCGTGATCCGCCTCGACGTCCTCGAGCGCAACCGCATCCACCCGCCGGTCACCAGCGACGGCCAGGTGAACATGACCGCGCGTCCCGGTGACGCGGTGGTGCTGCGCAAAAAGCCGCACCGGCTGACGCTCCTGCACCCGCTGGGGCACAGTTTCTATGCCAGCTGCCGGGACAAGCTCCACTGGAGCAATTCGCTGGTCAATTGACGTGAAGGATCTGCTCAACGCACTGCGTCCGTTTCCGGTCACAGCCGGGCTGCTGGCCGGCTCCCTGCTGGGCTTCTCACTCATCTACTTCAATGCGCCGGTGAGCTGGGTCGCGGCGCTCACCTTTACGCCCTTTGAGCTGACCGCCGGCGGCCCGGTGTTCGGCGCGGCGGGGGCGCAGGCCTGGCGACTGGTGACCCCGGCCTTCCTCCACTTCGGTTGGTTGCATATCGCCTTCAACGCGCTCTGGACCTGGGAGTTCGGGCGGCGCATCGAGGCGCGCGTGGGCAGCCTGTCGACGCTCGGGCTGTTCCTGGCGGTGGCCATGGTGTCCAATGTTGCCCAGTACCTGTTCGGGGGAGCCGGTCTCTTCGGGGGCATGTCCGGCGTGGTCTACGGCTT
>CAYFVG010000018.1:0-3942 GCA_964346365.1 uncultured Alteromonadaceae bacterium | reverse complement strand
CGGCTTCGGGGCCATCGCCAATGCCGCGCACGTCGGCGGGCTGCTGGCGGGCGCGGCGCTCGCCGTGCCCCTGGCTTTTTTCGCGCGCTACCGCCGGCGGTTATAATGGGCGTTTTTTCGACGGGGCGCGCATGGATTACGAACAACTTCTCGACAGCCTTACGCCGGCGCTCTACCTGCGCCTGAAGCAGGCCGTGGAGACGGGCCACTGGCCGGACGGCCGCGCGGTCACGGCGGAGCAGCGGGAGCACTGTCTGCAGGCGTTGATCACCTGGGGCGAGCGCAACCTGCCGCCGGAGGAGCGGGTCGGCTACATCGACCGCGGCCGCAAGGGCGCGTCCGGTGAGCCGGATTCCCGGCCCCTGCGCTGGGCGGAAGGCAAGGGCCCGGCGTGAGCATCCTGGGCAGCGGCGGGGTGCGCAAGATGCACGCCTCGCTCGATCAGCCCGTGAGCTACGCGCTGCCCCTCGGCGAGAGCGCGGTACCCATGAATCCGCTCCTCGGCCAGGTGCTGCAGCTGGAGTACAGCGGCGAAATCCGCTGCATCCACTGCGATCGCAAGACCAGCAAGAGTTTCAACCAGGGCTACTGCTATCCCTGCTTCAAGCGCCTTGCCCGCTGCGACAGCTGCATCGTCAGCCCGCAGAAATGCCATTTCCACGAGGGCACCTGCCGGGAGCCGGAATGGGGTCTGGCCAACTGCATGATCGACCACATCGTGTACCTGTCGCACACCTCCGCCCTCAAGGTCGGCATCACCCGCGGCAGCCAGGTGCCGACGCGCTGGATCGATCAGGGAGCCACCCAGGCCCTGCCGCTGTTCCGGGTGGACTCGCGGCTGCACTCGGGGCTCCTGGAAGTCGCGCTCGCCCGGGAAATCGGCGACCGCACGCAATGGCAGGCCATGCTCAAGGGCGATGGCGAGCCGCGGGATCTCCCGGCGGCTGCAGAAGCGCTGCTCGAGCGCTGCGCCGATGACGTCGCGGCACTGCAGCGGGAACACGGCCTGCAGGCGCTGTCGCGCCTCGAGGACGCCGAGGTCACGACCATCCGCTTCCCGGTGCTCGAGTATCCCGGGAAGGTAAAGTCCTTTAATCTCGACCGGTCGCCGCGGGTCGGCGGTACGCTCCTCGGGATCAAGGGGCAGTACCTGATCTTCGACAGCGGCGTGATCAACATGCGCAAGTACGCTGGTTACCAGCTCACCCTTTCCACAACCACGGAGGCCTGACCATGCGCGACGCGCAGCCACGCTCCATCCGGCTGGCGGATTACCGCCCGCCGATGTTCCTGATCCCGGAAACGGCCCTGCACTTCGAACTCTACGAGGATTTCACCCTTGTCAACGCGACGCTTCGGCTCGTGCGCAATCCCGAGAGCGAGGAGCGCGGCGCCCTGCGCCTGCACGGTGAGGGGCTCGAGCTGCGGGAGCTGCTTATCGACGGCGAGGAGCCGGCCGCCGGCAGCTGGCGCAGCGACGACCAGGGCCTGGAGCTCGACGACCCGGCCGACACTTTCGAGCTGCGCACTACGGTCCGCATCGACCCGCGGGCAAACACGGCGCTCGAGGGCCTCTACCAATCCCGCGGCATGTTCTGCACCCAGTGCGAGGCCGAGGGTTTCCGCCGCATCACCTATTTTCTCGACCGGCCGGACGTTATGTCCGTGTTTACCGTGACTATCGATGCCGAGCTGGCCCGCTACCCGGTGCTGCTCTCCAATGGCAACCGGACGGCGCACGGTGAACGCGTCGACGGCCGGCACCGGGTCGTCTGGGAGGACCCCTTCCCCAAGCCGAGCTATCTCTTTGCCCTCGTCGCCGGCGACCTGGCCTGCGTCGAGGACCGCTTCCGCACCCGCGGGCGCGAGGTCACCCTGCGCATCTTCGTGGAGGAGAAGGACGTCGCCAAGTGCGACCACGCCATGCAGTCCCTGCAGCGCGCCATGGCCTGGGACGAGGAGCGCTACGGTCGCGAGTACGACCTCGATGTGTTCAACATCGTGGCCGTGGACGACTTCAACATGGGCGCCATGGAGAACAAGAGCCTCAATATTTTCAACACGAGTTGCGTGCTCGCCTGCCCGGCGACCACGACCGACGCGGGCTTCCAGCGCGTTGAGTCCATCGTGGCCCACGAGTACTTCCACAACTGGTCCGGCAACCGCGTCACCTGCCGGGACTGGTTTCAGCTCAGCCTGAAGGAGGGCTTCACGGTCTTCCGGGACGCGGAGTTCTCTGCGGACATGGGCTCCCGGGACCTCAAGCGCATCGAGGACGCGACGCTGCTGCGCACCGCCCAGTTCGCCGAGGACGCGGGGCCCCTGGCGCACCCGGTGCGGCCGGACAGCTACATCGAGATCAACAACTTCTACACCCTGACGGTGTACGAAAAGGGCGCGGAAGTTGTGCGCATGCTGCATACGCTCCTCGGCGAGGACGGCTTCCGCGCCGGGAGTGACCTCTACTTCGCGCGCCACGACGGCCGGGCCGTGACCTGCGACGACTTCGTCGCGGCCATGGCGGATGCCACCGGCACTGACCTCACGGCCTTCAAGCGCTGGTACGCCCAGGCGGGTACCCCCGAGCTGTCGGTGGTGGACGCGTGGGACGAGAGCGCGGGCACCTACACGCTCACGGTGCGCCAGCACACGCCGGCCACCCCCGGCCAGCCCGACAAGGAACCGCTGGTGATTCCCCTGGCCCTGGGGCTCCTCGGCGATGCGGGGAACCTGCGCCTCACGCTGGCAGGGGAGGCGCTGGCCGGTGAGCAGGCAGACAACACGCAGCGCGTGCTGGTGCTCGACGACAGCGAGCAGTCCTTCGCCTTCACCGGCCTGCCCGAGCGGCCGGTACCGGCCCTGCTGCGGGGCTTCTCGGCGCCCGTTCGGCTCGACTACGCCTACAGCCGTGAGCAGCTGCGTGCGCTTATGACCCGGGATGGCGACGGCTTCGTCCGCTGGGATGCGGGGCAGCAGCTCATGGTCGGCGCTCTCGCGGACGTGCAGGCGGCCCTTGCCGCCGGGAGCGACCCGGTGCTGGACCCGCTGCTGGCCCGGGCCTGCGCCGAATTGCTCGATCCGGCGGTGCCGGACCCGGCGGTGGCCGCCGCCATGCTGGCGCTGCCGAGCGAGAGCACGCTGGTGGAGCTGGCCGCCCACGCCGGTGGCGCGGACATCGACGCCATTCACGGCGCCCGCGAATGGCTGCGCGCCGCGCTCGCCGCGGCCCTGGAGGATGCCCTGGTCGCCTGCGTGCACCGGCATCCGCCCGCGGACGCCTACGCGCCCGTGGGTGAACAGATCGGGCCGCGCAGCCTGCGCAATACCTGTCTCGGCTACCTCGCCACGCGCGGGGAAACGGGCCCCGGTCTCGCCCGCGCCCAGCTCGAGCGCGCCGACAACCTGACGGACCGCCTGGCGGCGCTGCGGGTCATCGCCCAGGCGGGGGGCGAGACGGCCCGGGAGGAGGTGCTGGAGAGCTTCTACGCCGATTGGCAGCACGAGACCCTGGTCGTGAACCAGTGGCTGCAGCTGCAGGCAACGCTCGATTTACCCGCCGCGGTGGAGCGCGTCGAGGCGCTCATGGCGCATCCGGCCTTTGATCTCGGCAACCCGAACAAGGTGCGCTCCCTGGTAGGCGCCTTCGCCGGCGCGAACCTGGTGCACTTCCACCGCGCCGACGGCGCCGGCTACCGGCTTCTCGGCGGCGTTGTCGAGACCCTCAATGCGCGCAACCCGCAGATCGCGGCCCGGCTGCTGGCGCCGCTCACCAAATGGCGCGCCCTGCCGGCCCGCGCCGAGGCCATGCGCGCGGAGCTGGCCCGCCTCGCGGCGCTGCCCGCACTGTCGCCGGATGTCCACGAGGTGGTGAGCAAGAGCCTCGAGGACTAGTGTCCTGAGTCAGAAGTTCGCAGTATTTCAGCGTGCCAGCCCGGCTCGCTG
>CAYFVG010000017.1:4478-20714 GCA_964346365.1 uncultured Alteromonadaceae bacterium | reverse complement strand
ACGGGTGACCCTCAGCCCGCGGCGCGTTTTTTGCCCCGGGCCCTGGCTTTCGTCGACGCCTTCGACGATACCTTCGGCGGCACCTTTGATCCCGGCGCGGCCTTGGCGAGGCGCTGGGAGCCCGTTTCCCGCATCGCTTCGCGATCGGCCCGGGTAGGCGCCGGCCGGCGCCGCGAGGCCCGCGGCCGGTGGTACTTGTCGCCCTCCGGGCGCAGGTCCCCGTACTCGAAGCGGTAGAGAATTTCCTCCATGGTCCGGGAGATTCGCGTGCAGATGCGGATCGCCTCCACCTGTGGAAAGGCCGAGTGTCCACCCCCCTGCATAAGCGCCACCAGCTCCTTCTCGGAGAGGTGGGAGAGAATCTTCGCCGGGTTGTACCAGCGAAAACTCGGGACGATGTTGATGTCGCCGCTGTACTCCTGGTCCATGAGCGCGTGGACACCGTTCAGGGCCAGGTTCAGCCGCGGGAAGCGATCGCCGCGGCGCTGGGCGACACCGCGATAGAAATTGAGCACCTCCCGGCCCACACCGATGCCGAGGGCGCCGAGGGCCGAGGCCATTTTGCCGCGCGGCTTGCCGCCGTTCAGGAACGGCGTCGCAATGGGGTTCACCATGCTCACGATGTAATGGTTGGTGCTGTAGAGCCGCGACAGGCGCTTGGCGGGCAGATCGTCGGCGATGGAGCCGTCCACCCACTTGCGCGTCGGCAGGTACGGCTGCGGCTCGCCGTGGGCGTTCTTGGCCATGAGCATCACCGGCGGGAACACGCCGGGCACCGCACAGGACGCCATGACCGCGGAGCGGATGTACACATTCGGCGAGGTGATGGCATTAAGAAGCCGGGAACGCTGGTGCGTCTCCGCCGGTGCCACGGTGATGCTGACCTGCCGGCCGGTCTTCTCGTAGGCCTCCTGGAAGGTCATGTCCGCTATCAGCCGGTCGATGATCTTCTCCAGATCGCTGACGTCGATGGAGGGGTTGGTGCCGAGGAACATGCGCGAGAACACACTCGCCTCGCGCTCCGCCTCGAAGTGGACGTTCGCGGGGTCGTAGAAGCGCTGCATCTCCGCGTCCGTGTGCGTGCCGAGCACGCCGGCCACGAGAGACCCGGCGCTGGACCCGGAGATCACCCGCGGCAGCACGCCCTGCTCCAAAAGCGTTTTCACCACGCCCATGTGATAGAAACCGAGCACTCCGCCGCCGGAGAGCATAAGCGCGGAGCGTCCGAAGCAGATGTTGGCGCGGTAGAAGAAATCCATCTTCGCCTGCACGCCGATCTCCTTCTCGGGGAGATCGGCGAGGTAACGCAGGGCATCGTCGATCTCGTCGATGTACTGCTCGATCAACTGTTTGGTGCCGAACTTGGCGCGCTGGTAGAGGGACCCGCGGCCCATGCCGCCCATGTTGCCGTGGATGCCCTCGTTGAGGGTATAGAGCAGGCCGTGGTTGTCGTGCCGGGCGCGGAGGCTGCGCAGCCGGTCGAGACGCAGGCGGATCTGGGCGTAATCGTACTGCCGGCTCTGGTCCATCTCGCGCCAGCGCCGGGCGCCACTCAACTCGTCGTGCGCCAGGGCGGCCTCCCGCCAGTCGGCGTAGGTCTCGGCGCGGTCCATCTCGCGTTCCAGCGCTCTCAGTTTGCCTGCCTTGCCCATGCCTGGATCCCTTCACCTATCTCTCTGTTTACCCTTCGAGCATACCGCCTCACCGGAGTCCCGCCCAGCGTGGACCTGGGCGCAAACCGGACGGGCTTGATCTTTCGCTGCTCAGTCCGGCTTTTCCGCCTCCGGCTCGACCCGGGGGCCATCATCGGCCCGGGCCCCGCCGCGGAACTCCTCGGCCAGGTGGCGCTTGTAGAGCTTGCCGTTGTCCATGCGCGGCAGCTGCGGGTGGAAGTGCAGCGCCTTCGGCACCTTGAGATGGGCGACGCGATCGCGGAGCCACTCCATGATCTCGATGGCGACCTCGTCCGTGGCGTCGACCCAGTTCAGCGGCTCGACCACGGCGGTCACCGCCTCGCCGTATTCCTCGTCGGGCACGCCGAAGACGGCGACGTCCGCCACCTTGCCGTGGGTGATGAGGATGTTTTCGATCTCCTGGGGATAGATGTTCACACCGCCGGAGATGATCGTGAAGTGCCTGCGGTCCGTGAGGTAGAGAAAGCCGTCCTCGTCGAGGTAGCCGACGTCCCCGGTGGTCGCCCAGCCCCGGTGATCGAAGGCCTCCGCGGTCTTCTCGGGCTCGCCGTGGTACTGGAAGCTGGCCTGCTCCCCGGAGAAATACACGGTGCCGATCTCCCCCGTCGGCAGCTCGTTGCCATCGTCGTCCACGATGTGGATCGTGCCGAGCACCGCCGGGCCCACGGAGCCCTTGTGGGTCAACCAGGCAGCGGAATCGATGATGGTGATGCCGATGGCCTCGCTGGCGGCGTAGTACTCGACGATCACCGGGCCCCACCACTCGATCATCTGCTCCTTCACTTCCACCGGGCAGGGCGCCGCGGCATGGATGGCGAACTGCATGCTGGAGACGTCGTACTGCTCCCGGGTCTCCCTTGGCAGCTTGAGCATGCGGATGAACATGATCGGCACCCACTGGCTGTGGGTGCAGCGGTGCTCCTGGATCAGCGCCAGGGCCGCCTCGGGCTCGAACTTCTCCATCACCACGGTGGTGCCGCCGAGGGACAACACCATCATGTTGTAGCGCAGCGGCGCAGCGTGGTAGAGCGGCGCCGGCGACAGGTAAACGGTCTCGTCGCTGAAACCGAAGGCCGCGCCGAGGCTCGGGGCCATGGGGTGTTCTGCATAGGGATCGTCCGTGGGCGGCGCCAGGAACACGCCTTTGGGCTTGCCCGTGGTGCCCGAGGAATAGAGCATGTCGACGCCGTAGGCCTCGTCGGCAATGCGCTCCGCCGGCTGTCGGTCCAGCGCCTCTTCCCAGCTCTCGAAGCCGTCGGCGATACCGCCGACCATGTAGAAATGGCGTACGGCACCCGCCCCCGCGAGCATCTCCGCGGCCACCGCATGCATCTTCGGCGAGGCGACGAGCAGCTTCGCGCCGCAGTTCTCCAGGATATAGCGCGTCTCGTCGGCCTTGAGGTGCGTGCTCACCGGCGTGTAGATGATTCCCGAACGCTGGCAGGCGAAACAGATCTCCAGAAACGGGCGGCAGTTTTCCAGCATGAGGGCAATATGGTCGCCCTTCTCCAGACCCAGGCTGCGCAGGAGCTGAGCACCCTGGTTGGAGCGCTCGTCGAGCTCGCGATAGGTGACGATCTCGCCGCTGCCGCCCATGATGATGGCGGGCTTGTGCGGCAGGGTCTCGGCGGTCACGCTGGGGTGGGGCATGTTGAATCCTCCTGGTCTGGGTATTATCGGCGCTGCCGGGGGCTGGCTGGCCGTGTCGCCAGCAAAGCCGTTGGCTGGACAGCTATCCCGGTAGCGTTATTCCCGGTCGCGCTATAGTGCGGCCATACTATAGGCGTTGGCAGCGACCGGAGTCGACCATGGATCGTCACGCGAATGCCGCGGCCCTGCGTGCTGCTATGCGCAGCGGCGCCTTCAGCGACAACACCTCGGGCTTTGCTCCGGGGTACGTGCAGTGCAACCTGGTCGTGCTGCCCGAGGCCTTTGCCGCGGATTTTCTCCGCTTCTGCCAGGCCAACGCGAAACCCTGTCCGCTGCTGGCGGTGAGCCCGGCCCCCGGGGACCCGACGCTCCCCGCCCTCGGCGACATCGACATCCGCCTCGACCTGCCCCGCTACCGGGTCTTCGAGGACGGGGAGATGACCGCGGAGCCCCTGAGCATCGCCGACCGCTGGCGCGACGATTTCGTGGCCTTTGCCCTCGGCTGCTCCTTTTCCTTCGAGGAGGCGCTGCTCGCCGACGGACTCGAGGTGCGCAACGTCAGCCTGGGTTGCAACGTGCCCATGTACCGCACGGACGTGCCCTGCGCTGCCGCCGGTCGCTTCCACGGCGCCATGGTCGTGAGCATGCGGCCCTTCCGCGCCGCCGATGCGATCCGCGCCATCCAGATCAGCACGCGCTTCCCCGCCGTGCACGGCGCGCCGGTGCACCTCGGCGACCCGGCGCTCATCGGTATCGCCGACCTGGCCGCACCGGACTACGGCGACGCGGTGCCGGTGGCGGCGGAGGAGCTGCCGGTGTTCTGGGCCTGCGGCGTTACCCCGCAGGTGGCGCTGGTTAACGCCCGGCCGCCGATCGCCATCACCCACAGCCCCGGTTGCATGCTGGTCACGGACCTCAGCAACAGCCGGCTGGCGGTGCTCTGAGACCCTGCGACCAGAGGAACGCGACCAGGAGAACGCGACGATGCTGCTCAACTGTGACCTCGGCGAGAGCTACGGCCCCTGGCGCATGGGCATGGACGCCCAGGTCATGCCGCACATCGACCTGGCCAATGTCGCCTGCGGCTTCCACGGCGGCGACCCCCTGACCCTCGCCGCGACCCTGGCGCTGGCCCGGGAGCACGGCGTTGCCGTGGGTGCCCACCCGGCCTACCCGGACCTCGTCGGCTTCGGCCGCCGCTCCATGAACCTGTCCCGGGAGGAACTCATCGCGACGCTGCGCTACCAGGTCGCCGCCCTCGACGGCATGGCCGCCTGCGCCGGCATCGTGCTCGACTACGTGAAACCCCACGGCGCCCTCTATAACGACATGATGCGCGATGCCGCAATCCGCGATGCGGCAATGACCGCCCTCGCCGGCTTTCACCGGCCTCTGAAGCTGATGCTGCTCGCGACGGCGGCCGCCGACGACCACCGCGAGGAAGCTCGCCGGCACGGTATCGGCCTGCTCTTCGAGGCCTTCGCCGACCGCTGCTACGACGACGACGGCCATCTCCTGCCCCGCGGCGAGCCCGGCGCGCTGCACGACCGCGAGCGCATGCTCGAGCAGGTGGACTCACTGCTGCGGGACCGGGCCGTCATCACCCACCGCGGCCACCGTCTGTCCCTGGGCGCCGACACGTTGTGCGTGCACGGCGATAACGAGGAAGGCGTCGGCGCGATCCGGGAGATCCGCGAGCGGATCGGCAAGCAGGTCGGCGGTCACCAGCGATGGTGATCGAACCCGCGGGGGAAAACGCCGTCATGGTCTACCTCGGTGAGGCCATGGACCCGGCCGTGTCGATGCGGGTGCAGGCCCTCGCGTCTGCCGTCCGCAAGGGCCTCGGCGAGCACCTCCTCGACCTGGTGCCTTCCTACGCGTCGCTGCTGGTGATTTACGACGCGTACAACACAGACCACATGCATGTCATCCGCGAGCTGCACCGCCTTGACCTGGCCCTCGAACAGGGGGATACCGAGGCGGGCCGGCTGGTGGAGCTGCCGGCCTGGTACAGCAGCGAGAGCGGGGCCGACCTCGAGGACCTGGCCCACAACGCCGGGCTCGCAACGGAGGAAGTGATTGCGCTGCACAGCGGCACCGAGTACCGGGTCTACGCCATCGGCTTCGCCCCGGGCTTCGCCTACCTCGGCGAGGTGGACGCGCGTATCGCCGCCCCGCGGCTGGCGACGCCCCGGCAGCGCGTGCCCCGGGGCGCCATCGCCATCGCGGATCGTCAGACCGCGGTCTATCCGGCCGTCTCCCCCGGTGGCTGGAACCTCGTCGGGCGCTGTCCCCGCCGCCTCTTCGACCCCGCTGCCGACCCCTGCATGCCCGTGGCGGTGGGAGACCGGGTCCGCTTCCGGCCTATCGGTCGCGAGGAATACCGCGAGCTCGGGGGAGAGCCGTGAGCGGCCTGCGCGTGGCGGACCCGGGCCTGCTCGCCCTGCTCCAGGATGCCGGACGGCGGGGCTACTACCGCCTGGGCCTCACGGACGGCGGCCCCCTGGACCGGCAGGCTTTCGACCTCTGTAACCGGCTGCTGGACAACCCCGTCGGTGCTGCCGCCGTGGAGCTCACGGTCGGCGGCGCCCGCTTCGAGGCGGAGACGGATACCTTTCTCTGCCTCGCCGGCGCCCCCATGCCCCTGGCGATCAACGGCGGCGAGCAACCGGCCTGGGAAGTCCTGCCGGTGCGCGCCGGCGACCGCATCGAGCTCGGCCACGCCGCCAGCGGCTGCCGCGCCTACCTCGGTGTGGCCGGCGGCTTCACCGCCGAGCCCGCCTTCGGCAGCGTCGCCACCGTGCTCCGGGAGGGCGTCGGCGGCCTCAACGGCGGCAAGCTCGCCCCCGGGGACCTGCTCCCCTGCGCTCCCGTGCACGACCGGCGCCGCCGCTACCTGCCCGAGGGCGCCCGTCCGCGCTACCCGCGGCAGGTGACCCTGCGCATGGTGCCCGGCTACCAGCAGCATCACTTCTCCCGGCGCCAGCAGCGGCGCTTCTTCGGCAGCCGCTACGCGGTGACCGATCGCGCCGACCGCATGGGCTACCGTCTCGAGGGTCCGGCGATACGCGCCGACATCGACGGCATCCTGTCCGAGGGTATCTGCCTCGGGGCCATCCAGCTCCCGGCGGATGGCCAGCCCATCGTCCTCCTCAACGACCGGCAGACCATCGGCGGCTACCCGAAGATCGGCGCCGCCCTGTCCCTCGACCTCGCCCGGCTCGCACAGCAGGTCCCCGGCGGCGAGGTGGTATTCACGCCCATCAGCCAGCACGCCGCGCACAATGCGCTGCACCTGGCGCGGGCCTACGAGGCCGCCCGGCCGATCCGGGAGCGCACGCGGTGACCCCCGAGCGCTTCGATGACGCCCTCGAGGCGCTGCTGGTCGCCCGCAATCCGCGCGGCATGCAGTCGCTCCGCGCCGCGCTCGTGCCCGGCTACTATCGCCGCGCTACAGCCCTCCTGGCCGCCGCCCGGCGGGTACTCATCGGCACCGGTTTTCCCGTGGCGGGAACCTTCGAAACCGACGGCCCGGTGGGCGCCATGGCCCTCTACCGGGCCCTGGAGCAACGCGGCGCGCAGTGCTGGATCGCCTGCGCGACGCCCCTGGCAGCGGAACTCGAACACGCGTTCCGGGTCCTGCCGCTGCGGGCCACGGATCGCGCCGCCGCCCGGGACGAGGCGACGCTGCGCCTCGCCCAGGTCACGCCCGAGGTCATCGTCTCCATCGAGCGCCCGGGGCTCGCCGCCGACGAGCGCTACTACAACATGCGCGGCGAGGACATCTCCGCGGACTGCGGGATCTTCGACAGCTATATCGAGCTCGCCGGCTGCCCCACCATCGCCATCGGTGACGGCGGCAATGAGATCGGCATGGGCAAGGTCGCCGCGGCGGTCGCCCGGCTGGCGATCACGCCGTCCGCCACCCGCTGCGACGAGCTGCTGGTGGCCGATGTCTCGAACTGGGGAGCCTATGGCCTTCTCGCCTGCCTGGACGTCCTCGAAGGCACGGACCACCTCGGCGCCCTCCGGCCCCGGGAGCTCCTGGTTTTTCTCTCTTCCCGCGGCAGCGTCGACGGCGTCACCCGGGAGAACACGCTCACCGAGGACGGCCTGGATCCGTCCGCCGGCGAGGCCATCATCAGCGGGCTGCGCACCCTGACGGCCGCGGCCACACGCGAGGCAAGCGCATGAACACCGTATACCTGAACGGCGCCTGGCAGCCCATGGCCGAGGCGCGGATCTCGCCCATGGACCGGGGTTTCCTTTTCGGCGACGGCATCTACGAGGTGGTTCCGTCCTACGGCGGGCGCGCGGTCGGGTTAGGGCCGCACCTGCGGCGCATGCGCGCTGGCCTCGCCGCCCTGGAGATCGACCCGGGGCTCTCGGAGGACGACTGGCGACAGCTGGTCGCGGAACTCATCACCCGCAACGGTGCCGGCAACCTCGGCGTCTACCTGCACGTGAGCCGGGGCGCCTACGAAAAGCGCAACCACGCCTTCCCGGAGCAAACGCAGGCGACGGTCTTCGGCTACGCCTTCGAGATTCCCCCGGCCCCCAGCGGCGATCCGGCGGCGGTGAAGGCCTATCGGGTCAGCCTCGCCGAGGACCTGCGCTGGAAGCGCTGCCACATCAAGTCCACGGCACTGCTCGGGAACGTGATGCACATGCGCCAGGGGCAGGCTGCCGGCAACGACGAGACGATCCTCTACAACGAAGCCGGCGAGCTCACCGAGGCGGCGGCCTGCAACGTATTTGTGGTCCAGGACGGGGTTGTGGCGACGCCGCCCCTGGACCACCAGAAGCTCCCCGGGATCACCCGGGAGCTGGTGCTGGACATCCTGCGCCGGCACGGCGACATGGCCGTCGAGGAACGCGTGATCCGCCGCGAGGCCCTCGACGACGCGGACGAGGTCTGGCTGACAAGCTCCAGCAAGGAGCTAGCGCCGGTCACGGCCATCGACGGCCGCGCCGTGGGTACCGGCGCGGTGGGGCCGGTCTGGGCCGCGGCGCAGGCGCTGTTCGCGGCGCACAAGTTCGACTACTGATGCGCCCGACCCGCGCCCGCATCGAACTGGGGCGGCTGCGCGCCAACGCGGCGCTGGCGGCCCGGAAGGCGCCGGGCACCCGGCTGATGGCGGTGATCAAGGCCGACGGCTACGGCCACGGGGCCGTTCCCGTAGCCCGGGCCCTCGAGGAGGCCGCCGACGCCTTTGCCGTCGCCACCCTCGACGAGGGCGTCACCCTCCGCGATGCCGGCATCCGCACGCCGGTGCTGCTGCTGGAGGGACCCTTCGCGCCCCCGGACCTCGAGGAAAGCCAGGCCCGGGATCTTACCGTGAACATCACCGGGCCCGAGCAGCTCGCCTGGCTCGAGGCCGCGCGCCTGCCCGGGCCCCTGGCCTGCTGGCTGAAGCTCGATACGGGCATGCACCGCCTGGGCCTGGCTCCCGGGCGCGCCCGGGAGGCCTGGCAGCGTCTCAATGCCTGCGCCAGCGCAGAGCTGCAGGCGACATGCACACACTTCGCCCGCGCCGACGAGCCGGAGCGGCCCGAGACGACGGCCCAGCTCGAGACGTTCCTCGCAGCCACCGCCGACCTGCCCCTGGCCCGGAGCGCCGCCAACTCTCCGGCGGTACTCGCCTGGCCCGCGACGCACCTCGACTGGATCCGCCCCGGCTACCTGCTCTACGGCGACAGCCCCCTGCCCGCGGGACACCCGGCCGGCGCGGGCCTGCAGCCGGTGATGCAGTTCGAGGCCGCAGTGCTTGCGGTGCGCGAGATTCCTGCCGGTGACGCCGTGGGCTACGGTGGCAGCTGGGTGGCCGAGCGACCCTCGCGCATCGCCACGGTTGCCGCGGGCTATGGCGACGGCTACCCGCGCACCACCGCCAGCGGCACCGCCGTGCTCGTCAACGGCCAGCGGGCACCCCTCGCCGGCCGGGTCTCCATGGACATGCTGACCGTGGATGTCACGGACCTGCCCCCGGTCCGGGTGGGCGACCCGGTGCGGCTCTGGGGCGACGGCCTGCCCGTGGGCGAGATCGCCGCGGGCGCGGGAACCACGGGCTACGAACTGCTTGCCGGCATGCCCGCCAGGACACCGCGGCTCTACAGCTGACGCATGCCCCCGCGCCGCTCCCACGGGGTAGGGCCACGGGGCAAAGGCGGGACAGGGCCAACGCTATCCGTTACTCTAGACCGTGTGACATCCTCTGACCGTAGGCAGCCGTGCCCGCCACCGACGCAGACGAACTTCCCGAGGGCAGCCAGCTCGCCGCCCTCGATATCGGCAGCAATTCTTTCCACCTCATCGTCGCCCGCTACGAACACGGGGAGCTGCGCCCGAGCCAGGTGCTCGGCGAGAAAGTCCAGCTCGGCGCCGGCCTGAAGAGCGGCCACCTCGACGCCGCCGCGATCCAGCGCGGCCTGGATTGCCTCTCCCGCTTTTCCCAGGTCCTGCAGAGCGTCGAGCCGCGGCGCCTGCGCGTGGTCGGGACCAATGCGCTGCGCCAGGCGAGGAATCGGCGCGAGTTCACGGAGCCGGCCCGGGAGATCCTCGGCGCGCCGGTCGAGGTCATCTACGGCCGCGAGGAGGCGCGGCTGGTCTACCTCGGCGTGGCGCATACGCTGTCCGACGACACCGCGGCCCGGCTGGTCGTGGACATCGGCGGCGGCAGCACGGAATTCATTATCGGCGAGCGCTTCGAACCCCGCCGCCTCGAGAGCCTGCAGCTGGGCTGCGTGTCCTACACGGCGCGCCATTTCGCCGATGGCAGGCTCGAGCGGCGCGAGTACGACAGAGCCTACGACCGGGCCTGCGTGGAGGTCTCACATATCCGCAAGGCCTTCCGGAGCAAGCACTGGCAGGAGTGCGTGGGCTCCTCGGGCACGCTGCAGGCCATCGAGAGAATCGTGGTCGGCGAGGGCTGGAGCGAGAACGGAATCACCCGCAAGAGCCTCGCGCGCCTGCGCAAACAGGTGCTGGCCCACAAGCGCGTCGACGAGCTGTCCTTCAGCGGCCTCTCGGAGGCTCGGCGCCCGGTCATCACCGCGGGGCTGGCGATCACCGAGGCCCTCTTCGAGGTGCTGGAGATCGAGCACATGCGCACCTCCCGGGGCGCCCTGCGCGAGGGCGTGCTCTACGAGCTCCTCGGCCGGCTGCGTCACGAGGACGTCCGCGAGCGCTCGATCAATGCCATGCAGCAGCGCTACAGCGCCGACGCCGAAGCGGCCGCCCTGGTGGCGCGCCGGGCGCGCATGCTCTTCGAAGCGACCCGGGAGGCCTGGGGGCTCGACGCCCAGGACGGCGAGCTGCTCGAGCGCGCGGGCCTCACCCATGAGATCGGCATGGCCATCTCCCACAAGCACTTCCACCGGCACGGGGCCTACCTGCTGCGCAACTCGGACATGCCGGGCTTCTCCCAGAACGAGCAGGAGCACCTCGCACTGCTGGTCGCCGGCCACCGCGGCAAGGTCAAGCGCGAGCTCCTCGACGACCTGGCGGGGAACGAAGCCGAGCGGCTGCCGCGCATGGTGGGCATCGTGCGCCTGGCCGCGCTGTTCAAGTACGTGGAACTGCTGGAAGAGCTGCCCGACTTCCACCTGTCGGCCCGGCGCGACGCGCTGGCCCTGGAGTTCCCGACCGGATGGCTGGATCAGCACCCGCTGACCTGGCAGGAATTGCAGCAGGAGCAGCGGGCCTTCGAGCGCCTGGGGCTGGCGCTCAGCTTCCGCTGATCACAGGTTGATCCAGCTGTTCAGGGCCCGGAGGCGGAACAGCGTATCGCGGTAGCGCAGCACCACGGAGTCCGGCAGGATCTCCGCCACCTCGACGGCCCCGATACGATCGCCGACGCGGCGCTGTTCGCCGTTGATCAGCACGTTGCCGGCCCCGTCCTTCACGTAGTCGTGACGGAGGTACATGAGCGTGGGGATGGCGTCCTTCTGCTGCTGAGAGAGCTCGGCGAGGAGCGGCGCCGGGTGTTCGACCAGCGCCGGCTCGCCCAGCTCTTCCCGAGCCCGCGCAAGGACCGCCTCGATGTCGATGCTGTCCTCCCCCGCACCGTTGCGCGGGGGCGCCACCGCCGGCTCCGCGACCGGTTCGGGCGCAGGTTCGGGCGCAGCGGCTTCTGCCGCCGGCTCGGCGTAGAGCGCAGCGACCGCCGGATCGGTATTGCCACTCCCGGAACGCGCACCTGTGGGCGGGGCACTCGTGGGGCGCGCACTTGTGGGGGGTGCACTTGTGGGGGGCGCATTCGTGAGGGGCGCACTTGCGGGAGGCGCATTTGTCGGGGGCACACTTGTGGGAGGCGCGCCCTCGCGCCGACTGCCGTCGCCGCGCTTAACAGCGGCTTGCGGCGAGGCGGCCGCTCCCACAGGTGACTTCGCCGGGGCCTCTGCCGGCGATGCTCCCCAGCGCTCCCACCCCAGCCAACCGATCACCCCGCAGGCAAGCACCAACGCGACCGCGAGCAGCGCCACCAGCGGCTCCCGTCCCGGCGCCCGCGCCACCGCCGTCGGCACCCCGGTCGGCGAGGCCTCACCGCGCTCGCGGCGCGCCCGGTTGAGGGCATCGAGGATCAGGGACACAACGGCACTCCACCCTTCATCGCTGCAAACGCCTGCCAGCGGGCTGACAATGCCCGTCTCACGGCTGGAAACCGCCGTCGAGGAGTGCCCGCCATTGCTCCCGGAGCGCAGCGGTACCGGGGACGACACCGGCGGCAATATTCAGCCGCTCGAGCGTCTGCACGCCGACGATGCCGTCCTCCGTCAATCCCTCGGCACGCTGGAACAGCCGCACCCGCCGGGTCAGCGGGGCCGTGAATCGCTCGTCGGCGAGCGGCCTCGCCTGGCTGTCAAGGCGCGCAAAGCGCTCGGCCACTGTGGCGACCGCGGGGCCCTGGTCGCCCTCCCTGAGGCCACCGTCGAAGCCCTCGGGCTCATCCCGCAGGTAGCGGAAGCCACCCTGCCAATAGGGGGCGAGCGTGGCCAGAGGGACGGAGAGCACTCCCCCGCTGCTGGCCAGCGTCGCGCTGCGCTCGCCGAGCCCGAGCAGCAGCGCGCCGGCGGCAAAGCGCTCGCGGGTGATCAGCGCCAGCATCACCGGGCGCCCCAGGGCTGCCAGCTCCCGCCAGGTCTCTGCCTCCGCGCTGACACAGCGACGCGGACCACTGCAGGGATCCGCCGGCACCGGTGTCCCGGCCTGGACGGCGAAGAGCCCGCGCAGAGCACCTTCCGGGGGCAGCAGCCAGGGAGGGACCGCTGTGGAAGAAGCCGTTGTGGACGGCGCCGCTGTGGGAGGCACCGCTGTGGAAGAAGCCGCTGTGGAAGGCGCCGCTGTGGGAGGCGCGCCCTCGCGCCGACCCGCGTCGCTACTGGCAGGGCGCGGTCGCGGCGAGGGCGCCGCTCCCACAGGCACGCTGGCGGGCTCGCGACCGACAGCCGTGGCCGGCGCGGGATCGTCCGCGGACCGCATCCACCACGCCAGCGACAGCAGCGCGAACCCCGCGAGCCCCAGGGCGGTGTAAAGCAGACCACGCCTCTGCCGCCGCGGCGGCACCTCGCCGGTAACCTCGCGCAGAGCCTGGCGCAGCATGCGCCTGTCGACCCGCGGCGCTTCCCGGCCGTAGGCCCCGAGGAGCGTGCGGTCGCAGAGCAGGTTGATGAGCCGCGGGATACCGCGGCTGTGCCGATGAATCGCGCGCACCACCCGCGGCGGAAACAGCTCCGTGCCCGGGCCGAGGCCGGCCACCTGCAGCCGGTGGCGGATGTAGGCCGCGGTCTCGGGGAGCGACAGGGGCTCGAGGTTGTAGCGCGCCGTGACCCGCTGGTTCAGCTGCCGCAGCTCCGGTCGCTGCAACATCGCCGCCAGTTCCGGCTGGCCGATGAGAATGATGTGCAGGAGCTTCTCGCTGTCCGTCTCCAGGTTGGTGAGCAGCCGGATCTGCTCCAGCACCGGGAAAGACAGGTGCTGCGCCTCGTCGATGAGCAGCACGGTCTTGCGGCCGCGCCCGTGGTTGTCGAGGAGGAAGCGGTGGAGCCGGTCCGTGAGGGCCTTGAGGCTCGCCGCGTCCTCGCGACCGTAGGCGATGCCGAGCTCATCGCAGACCGAGGCCAGCAGCTCCGCCGCATCCATGGCCGGGTTGAGGACGATGGCGATGTCCGCCTCTTCCGGCAACTGCTCGAGGAGCGCGCGGTTGATCGTGGTCTTGCCCGTGCCCACCTCCCCCGTGAGCACGATGAAGGCGCCGCCGGCACCCACCCCGTACAGGAGATGGGCCAGCGCATCCCGGTGCCGGTGGCTCATGAACAGGTAGCGCGGATTCACCGCTATGGAAAACGGCGCCTCGCGCAGGCCGAAATACTGGTAGTACATGGGTGCGGAGTATACGCTAGGCAGCTTCCGAATCCCGCGGAGACACGCCGTGAAAGCGCTCAAGACCACCCTTGTCATCATCGCCGTGCTGCTGGTCGTCGCCATGCTCGGCGTGGCCTGGCTACTGAAGAACCTCGACGGCCTCGTGCTCGACACCATCGAAGACACCGGCAGCCGGCTCACGGGCACCGCCGTGACCCTCGACGGTGTCGAACTGGACCTGACCGCCGGCAGCGCCACGCTGCAGGGGCTGGTTATCGCCAACCCGCCCGGCTATCGCACCGAGCACGCCTTCGCTCTCGATACGGTCCGGGTGGCGATCGACCCTTCCAGCGTCACTGGCAGCGTCATCCGCCTGGACGAGGTAACCATCGCCGGCGCGCGCCTGAACGCGGAGCAGAAGGGTACGGCGACGAACCTCTCGACAATCCTGAAGAACGTCCGCGCGGCCACGGGCGAGAAAGCGCCACCGGCGGATCCGGAAGACCCCTCGGACGTGCGCCTCGCTCTGGCCCGCTTCGCCTTCACGGACACAAAAGCGACGCTGGCAACGGAGCGGTTCGGCGACGCGGACCTGCCTATCCCGGACGTCGTGCGCACGGGGATCGGCGACCCCGCCACCGGGCTCGCACCCGCGGCGCTGGCCAGTCGTCTCCTCGAGGCCGTGCTGGCGGAAGCGCAGACGGCGGTGGGCCGTACCCTGACGGACAAGGCGGGGGGTGCTGTCAGGGACGCGGCGAAAGACAAGCTCAAGGACAAGCTGAACCTCTCGGACGAGGACATGGACAGCGCCGAGGGCGCCCTCAAGTCCCTCTTCAGGGAACGCTGAGCGTCTCCTGCTCCCGGGCGAGCAGGTCGAGGGCCTCGTCGCACCAGGCCAGGTACTGCTCGCCCGCGAGAATCCCGAGGCGCAGGGCCAGGAAGACGCCCTGGCGCCGCAGCGGCAGCGCGTCGGGCTTGGCATAGTGACCACGGCGGATGCGCTCGTAGAGATAGAGACGCTGCATCATCGCCGACCGCCGCTCGTCGATCTCCGTGCGCAGGTGGCCGATATTCGCCGGCGACAGATTGTAGAGCTTGACCAGCAGGTCGTCCTTGGGCGCCTGCACCCGGCTTTCCCGGTACACCCATTCCCCGAGAGCCTCTCGCCCGGCCGGGGTGAGGCCGTAGAGGATCTTGTCCGGCTTGCCGCTCTGGCCCACCTTGCGGCGGTTCAGCCAGCCCTTTTCCGCCAGCTTGCGCAGCTCCTGGTAGATCTGCTGGTGTGACGCGCTCCAGAACAGGCCGAGGGAGGCATCGAAGGCCTTGGCCAGCTCGTAGCCGGACATATCGTCCTCGATCAGCGCGGTCATGATGGCATGGGGTAGGGCCATGCGGTGACTATGGACCGAAAAAACGCTTTATGCAAAATATTGCATAATAGCCCGGGAGCGACTATGCTCTCGCGCTGTTCGATAACTTGCACCGGTCACAGACCCCGATTTCTACCGGCAACCACCAACATCAATCAGCCAAAGAGGAGCCCCCATGGCCCTGCCCCCGATCCTGCAAGAACGGCTGCGCCTGCCCGTTATCGGCGCCCCCCTGTTCATCATCTCCAACCCGGACCTGGTCATCGCCCAGTGCCAGGCCGGCGTGGTCGGCGCCTTCCCGTCGCTGAACGCCCGCCCGGTGGAGGAGCTGGAGCGCTGGCTCGAGCGCATCACCAGCGAGCTGGCGGCCTGGGACGAAGCACACCCGGAGCAGCCCTCGGCGCCCTATGCCGTGAACCTCATTGTCCACGGCTCCAACAACCGGCTGCAGGAGGACCTCGAGCTGTGCGTGAAGTACAAGGCGCCGATCGTGATCACCTCCCTGGGCGCCAAGGAATACGTCAACGAAGCCATCCACAGCTACGGCGGCATCGTCCTCCACGACGTGATCAACAACCGTTTCGCGAAAAAGGCCATCGAAAAAGGTGCCGACGGCCTCATCGCCGTCGCTGCCGGTGCCGGCGGCCACGCGGGGACTATCTCCCCCTTCGCCCTCATCCAGGAAATCCGCGAGTGGTTCGACGGCCCGCTGCTGCTGTCCGGATCCATCGCCCACGGCGGCGCCGTGCTCGCGGCCGAGGCCATGGGCGCGGACCTGGCCTATATCGGCTCCGCCTTTATCGCCACGGACGAGGCCAATGCCAACGACGCCTACAAGCAGGCCATCGTCGACTACGATTCCTCGGAGATCGTCTACTCCAGCCTGTTCACGGGCGTGAACGGCAACTACCTGAAGCCCTCCGTCCGCGATGCGGGCCTCGACCCGGACAATCTTCCGGAGGGCGATCCGACGAAGATGGACTTCGGCTCCGGCGGCAACACCGACGCCAAGGCCTGGAAGGACATCTGGGGCTGCGGTCAGGGCATCGGCGCGGTGAAATCCATCGGCCGCACCGGCGATCTCGTGGCGCGCCTTCAGGCCGAGTACGGCGCCGCGAAAGCCCGCGTGGCCTGACGGGCCGCCGCACCTCGTGTTAGC
>CAYFVG010000017.1:0-4378 GCA_964346365.1 uncultured Alteromonadaceae bacterium | reverse complement strand
CCGACGACTGGTTCGCCGGCGGCCGGGACATTCGTTATCCTGAGCAACTTTCAAGCAACGGAAGACCCTTCATGACCCTGCGCCGCCTCGCTATCACTGCCATCTTCCCGCTCATATCGCTTCTACCGCTCATGGCTGCAGGCGCCGCTGCCGCCGACAAGACCGTGATCGAGAAAAAGGACGACCTGCCCCGGCACAGCTACCGGGTGGACCTGCCCGTCCCGGCGCTCTACGAGCCGGGCAATCGCGACGCGTTGCTCGCTCTGGCCGCGGCGATCCGCGAAGACGTCACCGGCGACCTCGAGCGCTTCGACATCCGCGACGACAGCACGGTGCAGGACTACTACGGCATGCTCGGCTCCGTGGCCATCGCCGAGGGCGACTGGAGGACCTACCTCGATACCGTCGAGAAACGCCAGGCCCTGGAGAGCAAGGAAGCCAAGCGGCTCACCCTCGCCCTGGCCGGCCGCGCCGTCGCCAATGCGGCACTCGAGGACAAGCCGACCCCGGAAGCGGTTGCCGGCGAGCTGGCGCGCCTGGTCGAGCCCCTGCCCTACGGCACCGTGGAGGCCAATCTCGAGAGCCTGAAGGGCCGCACGGAGATCCTCAGCCGGGCGCTGGTCCTGGGCAGCCTCGAATCGAACTACCAGCCGGTGCTGGACCGCAGCGGCGGTGAGGTCAGCCTCGACATCGCCGCCAGCCTCGTCGGCGCCGTTTTCTCCCTCGACTACTTCATCCCCGCCGCCGAGGCCATAAACGGCGTACTCGCTGCCACCATCGCCGCCAACCGCGTCGAGAAGGAGGACATCTGGGCCGAGCGCCAGGTCGCCCTCGCCGCCGACGCCGACGGCACACCGGTGACCCTCGCGGTCTGGGACAGCGGCCTCGACACGGCGATCTACGCGGAAACCGGGCAGCTCTGGGAGAACACCGACGAAGTCCCCGGTAACGGCCGCGACGACGACGACAACGGCCATGTCGATGACCGCCACGGTATCGCCTACGACCTCGACGCCAACCCGGTTACCGAGCTGCTCTACCCCCTCGGCGAGTTCGCTGCGGACGAGGCCGTCCTGCAGCGGCTGGCGAAAGGCCTCGGCGACATCCAGTTCAACGTCGATAGCGACGAAGCCAGCGAGGTGCGTCAGCGCATGGCCGCCCTCGACCGGGCCGAGGTAAAAGACTTCCTCGAGTCCCTTGGCGCCTACGGCAACTATTCTCACGGCACGCACGTGGGTGGCATCGCCGCCGCCGGCAACCCCTTCGCCCGGCTCCTCGCCGCGCGCATGACCTACGGCCACACCCTCGTCCCGGAGGCGCCGACACGACCCCAGGCCCACCGCGACGCGGCCATGTTCCTGGAGACGGTGCAGTACTTCCGCGACAACGACGTGCGGGTGGTCAATATGAGTTGGGGCGGGTCCCTGCGCGGCATCGAGGATGCGCTCGAGGCCAACGGCATCGGCGACAGCCCCGAGGCCCGCAAGGCCTTTGCCCGCGAACTCTACACCCTGACCAACGACGCGCTGCGCCGGGCCATCAGGGAAGCGCCGGACGTCCTGTTCGTGACCAGCGCCGGCAACTCGGACAACGACGTGCGCTTCGACGAGTTCTACCCGAGCAGCTACGAGTACCCGAACCTGCTCACCGTGGGCGCCGTGGACAAGGCCGGCGACGAGACCAGCTTTACCAGCCTGGGCAAGGTGGACATCTACGGCAACGGCTTCGAGGTGGAGAGCTACGTGCCCGGCGGCAACCGCATCGCCTACAACGGCACGTCCATGTCGTCGCCGCAGGTGATGAACCTCGCCGGCAAGCTGCTCGCCCTCTACCCGCAGTTGACGGTCGCGGAGCTCAAGGCACTGATCCTCGACGCCGCCGACGACAAGGAGCTGGACGCGCGGACCATCCGCCTGCTCAACCCGAAGGCGAGCCTGGCCCTGGCCGAGAAGCGCTTCGGCGGCTGAAAAACTGCGGCAGCGGCGCCCTCGCCGCGGCCGCCTCGGCGGTTGTCCGTTCGCGCCGGCATGACGGAAGGTCCTCGAGCCTAGAGAAGATCCTTGAGCCTGATTCCCGGTCCGCGCGCCGCCGCGTGGGCGAGCAGCAGTTCGGCGGTGGCGAGCGCGTCGGTGAGGGCGTTGTGTGACGGGTATGCCGGCAGGCCGTAGCGGGCGCGACAGCCGGCCAGGGTGAGGTCCCCGGCCTTGACGGCGTGCTCGCGCCGCGCCAGCAGGCGCTGCTCGAGACGCAGGGTATCGGCGACCGGCAGGAGCAGCGGCGCCCCGTAGCGCGCCCGGCAGAGCCGGTCGAGGTAGGCGAGGTCCAGGCGCGCGTTGTGGAAGACGAGAACCCGTCCCCGCGCGGCGGCCAGGAAGGCGTCCAGCCCCACCGCCGGGTCCTCGCCGCCGGCGAGATCCACGTCCCGGAGCTGGTGTACCACCGCGCTCTGGCCCACGCCGGCACGCGGGCGCACCACCCGGTGCTCCGCGCCGGCCAGCTGCGCAGCCCCCGCCACTATCGGCAGCCAGCCGAGGCTCAGCAGCTCGCCTGCCGCCGCTTCCAGCGAGGACATCTCGGCGTCAGCGACGAGAAACTCGACCCGCCGCCAGTCCGCACCCGAGCGCGGCCCCGGCACCGCCCAGCAGTCCGCGAGGGGGCCGTCGGGCACCTGCCCCCGGTAGCGCAGACGCCGGAAACGCAGCCCGGCGGCCATCAGCCCATGCCGGCGCGGTAGGTCTGGCGCACGGCACTCTGCGCCTCGTCGATGATCGTGAAAGCGTCGCGGAGCTGTTCCCGCGCCAGCCGGGGGAGCTGGCGCGGGTTGAGGAAGTTGTCCGCCGCTTCGCCGGCGGCCATCGCCTGGCACTGGTGGCGGATGCGCTGCTGCTGGATGCAGTGCAGGGCATCGGCGAGGTTGCGGCTGTCGCCGAGGGTGAGGTGGCGCTGCAGCGCGAGCGCATCCAGGCGTTCGTTGGTGTTCACGGCAGCTATCCGGCGCGCCAGCGCGTGCAGGCGGGCGATCTCGGTGATGGGCAGCACACCGCGTTTCTTGAGGTCGAGGCTGTCGCGGTGCTCACCGTCCCGGTCCAGCACAAAACGGCGAAAAATACCCAGGGGCGGGCTGCTCGCCAGCACGTTGGCGGCCAGCGCAGCGAGGAAGATCGTATTGCTCGAGGCGCGCTCGAGCATGACCCGCTGCAGCTGCTGGCACAGGCTCTCATCGCCGTAGACCGCGCGCAGGTCGAAGAAGATACTCACCCGCATCACCGCTGCCGGCGTCGGTGTACGGGTCCAGCTGGCGACGGTGTCCTGCCAGGTCCCCAGCGGCTGGCACCAGGCCTCCGTGGTCGCCATGATGTCGCCGGGGCAGTAGCGGTAGCCGCAGGCGGCGAGGCCATCACAGACGCGCTGCGCCACGGCGGCGTACCAGCCGCGCTCTGCAGCCGGCACGCTGTCATCGATGACGATGCCGTTGTCCTGGTCGGCGCCGAGGAGTTGCTCACCCCGCGCCTGGGAGCCGAAGCACAGCCAGGCCCAGGGACCCGGCGCCGGGCCGCACGCCTGCTCGGCCAGCTGGATGAGGCGGGTCGTCACCGCATCGGAAATCGCCGTGAGCAAGCGCGACACCTGCTCCGCGCGCATGCCCGTCTGCACCCACTGCTGCAGCTGGTCCGGCAGGGCGGCGAGGAGCTCGACCATGCCCTCGACGCTGTCCTGCCGGGACAGGTGCTGCACGAGGTAGACCGGGTCGTTGCGCCGGGCGAGGATGAGATCCGAGGTGGTGATCACCCCCACCAGACGCGCGTTCTCCAGCACCGGCAGGTGATGGTAACCGCGCTGGACCATCTGCAGCGTGGCCTCGAACAGGGTGGCCTCCGGCGCGATCCCCTCCGGGTCCGGGGTCATGATCTCCCGCACCGCCGTAGACGCCGCCAGACCGGCGGCGAGGCAGCGGCTGCGCAGGTCCCGGTCGGTGACAATGCCGAGGAGCGCCTCACTCTCGGTGACAAAGGCCGAGGACACGCGCCGCGCCGCCATGGCTGCGGCAACGGCCTGCACCGGAGCGCCCGGCGCCACGCAGAGCAGGTCCGTGCTCATGCTGTCGCGCAGGCGCATCAGCAGCGGGTTTGCGTCCGGGCTATAGCGCGCCGCCCGCCGCAGCCGCCGACTGCGCTGGCGGCTGAAATAGCGATCGAAGTCGCGGTTGCCCGTGCGGAGTTCCGCGTAGGCGTCATCCGGCAGCAGGTAGAGCAGCGCATCCTCGATGACCGTCGCCACCACCGTGTCGCCCTGGCCGTTGAGGTTGCCGATATGAAAGCTCTCAGCCGTAGAGCGGCGCCTCGCTCCGCGCGAATTCGGAAAGCCGCGCCTCGACCCC
>CAYFVG010000016.1:0-22077 GCA_964346365.1 uncultured Alteromonadaceae bacterium | reverse complement strand
GAGGGCGAGATCGAGGCGCTCGAAACCGAGGAGAAACTGCTGTCCGGCGCTGAGGATATCCTCGCCAGCGCCGGCGAGGCGCGACAGCTCTGCGAGGAACTCGAGACCGCGGCCCAGCGCGCCCGCCGCCTCATCGACGGCACCCGGCACCCGGGCCCGGGGCTCGACAACGCCCGGGAGATGCTCGAATCGGTGGCCATCCAGGTCGGCGAGGCCCAGTCGGACCTGCAGCACTACCTGGACGCGATCGAAGTGAGCCCGGAGCGCCTCGCGGCGACTCAGCAGCGCCTCGAGAACATCTACGCCGTCGCCCGCAAGCACCGGGTGCAGCCCGAAGCGCTTCGCGAGGCGCATGGCGCCCTCGCCGCCGAGCTACAGCGTCTGAGCGGCGGCGAGGCGGAGGCCGAGGCCCTGGCCACGCGTCTGCGGGAACTGGAAAGGGCCTGGGAAGACGCCGCCGCCGGCCTCACCGCGGCGCGCCGCAAGGCGGCGAAGCGGCTCGTCCGCGAAACGGGCAAAGGTCTCGACAGCCTGTCCATGGGCCAGGGCAGCTTTGAAATACGGCTCGCCCCCCGCGAGAGCCGCCAGCCGCACGCAGCGGGGGCGGAAACGGTGGAGCTGCTCATCAGCACCAACCCCGGCGCCACGCCCCAGCCGCTGGCCCGCATTGCCTCCGGCGGCGAGCTGTCGCGGATCAGCCTCGCCATTCAGGTGGTCACCGCCAGCGCCACCACAGTCCCGACCATGGTCTTCGACGAGGTGGATGTGGGCATCGGTGGCGCGGTGGCGGAAGTCGTCGGCCGGCTCCTCCGGCGCCTGGCCAGCGGCGCCCAGGTACTCTGCGTCACGCACCTGCCGCAGGTCGCCGCCCAGGCACACCGCCAGCTCAAAGCCAGCAAGGAAGGGGACCGCAAGGCCGTGCGCACGCAATTGGCCCTGCTGGACGAAGACACCCGGGTGGCGGAGGTGGCGCGAATGCTCGGCGGCGTGAAGGTCACGCAGCAGACACTGGCTCACGCCAGGGAAATGCTCGAGGAGGCAGCGGCGGACTGACGTCCCCGGGAGATGGGCTCAGTTGGCGGCGACGTCCTTGCGGCGCACGTACAGCACCAGGGAGTGATCCACCAGCTCATAGCCGTGGGCCTCAGCAATCTGCTGCTGGCGCTCCTCGATCACCGCGTCCTGAAACTCGATGACCTCGTTGCTGTCGACGCAGACCATATGGTCGTGGTGCTCACCCTTGGCCAGCTCGAACAGCGAGTGGCCGGTCTCGAAGTTGTGGCGGGTGACGAGGCCCGCAGTTTCGAACTGCGTGAGCACCCGGTAAACCGTAGCGAGGCCGACATCGTCACCGGCATCTAGGAGCGCGCGGTATACGTCCTCGGCGCTCAGGTGCTGAGAACGTTCCTCTGCCGCATCGAGAATCTGCAAGATCTTGACGCGTGGCAACGTGACCTTCAGGCCCGCGTTGCGCAACTCCTGGTTTTCTGCGGCCATAATCGGGGTTCTCTAGCCTAGAGCGTCCGCGTATCATGCCACTCCTGATTTTCGAGGAAAAGCACCGGCCCATGCGCGTCCTCATCGCCATCCTGCTCCTGCTCGGCGTCACTGCCTGCGGCTTCGTCGGCTTCCCCGGCGTGTACAAGATCAATATCGAGCAGGGCAACATCATTACCCAGGACATCGTCGACCAGCTCGAGCCCGGCATGAGCCGGCGGCAGGTGCGCTTCATCCTTGGCACCCCGCTGGTGGAAGACACTTTCAATCAGGATCGCTGGGACTACCCCTACGAGATCAAGCTCGGCGAAGACATCATCCGCCGGGCCATGGTCACCGTGCACTTCGACGGCGACCGGCTGGTCGACGTGAAGGGGGATTACCTGCCGGCCTGGGCTGCCGGCGACAGCGCCACCGCTGCAAACGACGGCTAGCTGTTCTCGGCAGGGCCTGCCCCATCCTCTAGAGCAGTCTCAGCGCCGCCCTCGCGACGCGCCTTTGCCTTTTCCGCCCGGGCCTTGCGCGCGGCTTTCGGATCCGCCTTGAGCGGCCGGTAGATTTCCACCCGGTCTCCCGCCCGGAGCGGCTGCTGCGGCGGAACGACCTGGCCGAAAATGCCCAGCGGCGTGCCGGCGTCGATCACCAGCCCGGGAAATTCCCCCTCGATCCCCGACTGCTGGGCCGCCGCGAGCGCGGTGGTTCCCGTTGCGACCTCCAGCGGCAGGATCAGCTGCCGCTCCGGCAGCGCATAGGCCACCTCCACGGCGATGAGGTCACCCGCACTCACCCGTACACCTGGCCCGCGCGCCGCACCACCGCATCGACAAGATTGTTGGTCACGCGGTCGAAGAGTCGGCCGGCCGCGACGCCGAAGAGGCTCGAGCGCACGGCGAAATCCAGCTCCAGGGAGACCTTGCACGCCGCTTCGCCAAGGGCCTGGAAGTGCCAGCGCCCGGCGAAGCGCTCGAAGGGGCCTTCCTCCAACTCGAGGATGATGCTCTCCGGAGCCCACAGCCGGTTGCGGGTGGTGAAACTCTGGGCGATGCCGCCGCGGGCCAGCTCCAGCCGGGCCTCCATGGTGGCGTCGTCGCTGTGCAGCACCTGCGCGCCCACGCAGCCTTCGAGGTACTGCGGGTAGGCCTCGACATCGTTGACGAGATCGAAGAGCTGGCGCTGGGAGTAGGGCAACAGGGCGCTTCGGTTGATGGCGGGCATGCGCGGTGCTTCAGTGGCTGCAGGACGCCGGTCAGGACCCCGACACGGCGAGCCAGAACCATACGACAAGCAGGCCCAGCGGGGCAACAAAACGCAGCTGCAGAAGCCAGGCCTGGAGGAACCGATCCGTCTCCCGGTTCAGCGCTTCGCGCAGCAGCTCCGCATCCATACACCAGCCCACAAAGGCAGCGACGGCCAGCGCGCCCAGGGGAATGAGCCAGGCGGACGTCGCCCGCTCCAGCAGTGGCAGCAGGCCCGCCAGGGGCGAGCCCGGCGCCAGGGAAAAAGCCACCGCAGCAGCCAGCAGCCAGGCGGCGGCGCCGACCGCGGCGGCGCCCCGCCAGCGCGGCCAGCGCAGGCGCTGGCAAAGACCGGCGACCGCCGGCTCGAGGAGCGCCACCGCCGTACCGAGGGCCGCCAGGGCGACCAGCAGGAAGAACAGCATACCGTAGGCGTCGCCCTCCTGGAGGTTGCCGAAAGCATAGGGCAGGCTGACAAAGAGGAGCCCGGGGCCCATGTCGGGCGCGATGTTGTTGGCGAAGACGATGGGGAAGATAGCGATGCCGGCGGCCAGAGCCGCCGCGCTGTCGAAGACCACCACGGCAAGCACGGAGCGACCCAGGGGCACCTGCTCCGGCGCATAGCTGCCGTAGCTGATGCCCACCGCCAACCCCACCCCCAGCGTGAACAGCGCCTGTCCAAAGGCAACGAGCAGCGCGTCCCCGGCAAAATCCAGCGGCTGGGTAGCGAAGAGAAACGCCTGGGCCGCGGCCAGGTCACCATGCGCCAGCGCGAAGTCGATGAGGAGCCAGAAGAGCGCCATGGCGGACGGCACCAGCACCCAGGCCAGGTTGCCGAGACCGCGGCGGACACCGGCGGCGGAAAGCCCCACCGCCAGCGCCAGAAACAGGGACTGCCAGGCCAGCATGCGGCCGGGTGCCGCCAGCAGGCCGTCGAGGAAGGCGGCCACATCCCGGGGGCTGGCGGCCGCGAAGGTGCCCCGCGCGAGGTGCCAGGCATAGGCAAGGGACCAGCCGCTGACGACGGCGCCGTAGCCCAGCACCAGCAGCGCCGTGAGCGCCGCGAGCACGCCCCAGGCGCCCCAGCCAGCGCCGAACCCGGCCCGGCGCGCCGCCGTCGCCCAGGCCCGGGGCGGCGATGCCCGGCCGAGGCTGCCGATGGCCACCTCGGCGATGAGCACCGGCGCGGCCACCAGCAGCAGGCCCGCGAGGTAGGCGGCGAGAAAGGGCGTGCCACCGTGGCTGCCGAGGAGGTAGGCGAAACGCCAGAGGTTACCGAGGCCGACCGTGGCCCCCGCCAGGGCGAAAACAAAGGTCGAGCGCGAACGCCAGGCACCGAGGGGATTGGGGGACTGCACGGTTGCCGGACACCTCCTTGTTCTTCTACTGGCCCTCGCGGCTGGCCTTCGTGGCTGACCTGTGTGGCTCGCCAGCGCGCTCGCGCCAGCTCAGCCTGCCGGTGGGGCCTGCCCGTGAAAAGAGCAACATTCACGTTTCGCCATCAAGGTGCCATCCATCGAGGGTGCCCCGTATGAGGGTGCCCCGTATAATGCCGACCCATGGCTAAAAAGAAACGAAAAGCTCCCGACAACGTTATCGTCCAGAACAAGCGCGCCCGCTTCGACTACGAGTTCCTCGAGACCTTTGAGGCCGGCGTCGCCCTCACCGGCTGGGAAGTCAAGGCGCTGCGCGCGGGCAAGGCCCAGCTGGTCGACTCCTACGTGCTCATGAAGAATGGCGAGGCCCTGCTCCTCGGGGCCCGGATCACCCCCCTGGACACCACATCGACGCACACCCTGGCGGACCCGACGCGGACCCGGAAGCTGCTCCTCCACCGCAAGGAGCTCGCGAAGATTCTCGCCGCCACGGCGCAGAAGGGACAGACCTGCGTCTGTACGCGGCTCTACTGGAAGAAACACCTGGTGAAGGCCAGCATCGCCCTGGCCCGGGGCAAGCAGTCCCACGACAAGCGCGACACGCAGAAAGAGCGCGACTGGGACCGGCAGAAGCAGCGCATCATGCGCGATGCCGTGAAGCAGTAGGGAGCCGGTGTCCGCCCCTCGAAAAGCGCCGCCCGGGTTCTCAGCGACCAGGGCGGGACCCTGCCCGCGCCCGCCTCAGGCGGCGCTGCGCAGAGCCCCGCGCCCGGCGCGGACGAGGCGCCCGGGGGCGGCACCGGTGAGGCGGTCATGCGCCACCACAGTTTCCCCGGCGACGATGATCGCCCGGTAGCCCGCGGCCTCCTGAAGCAGCCGCTGGCCACCGGCGGGCAGGTCCTGCACCATCTGCGGCGCGAACAGGCGCAGACGCTCGTAGTCGATGATGTTGATATTGGCCTTGAGGCCGGGCTGCAGGCGCCCGCGATCGTGGAGCCCCGCGTAATCGGCGATGTCGGCCGTGAGGCGGCGCACGGCGTCGGCCAGGGGAAGCCGCGCGCCCCGCTCCCGATCCCGCGTCCAGTAGCTCAGCAGGTAGCTGGGAAAGCTGGAGTCACAGATCGTGCCCACGTGGGCGCCGCCGTCGGACAGACCCATGATCGACAGGGGGTGCTGCATCATCGTGTGCAGGTTGTCGAAGTTCATCGCCGTGTAGTTATAAACGGGGAAGTAGAGCAACGCCCGGCCCTCGTCCTCGAGCAGCAGGTCGTAGATCATCTCCAGCGCGGAAACGCCGCGCGCCTCGGCCATCTGCAGCACAGAGGTCTCCGCAGTCTGTTCGTAGTCCGGGTTGTCGCCGAGGAGAAAGGTCTTGCTCGCCACGTAGTCGATGGCCGCCATGAGGGCATCGACGATCGGCGGCACCGGCGTGCCGTCGCCGGCGAGCTTTTCGCTCTCCTCGCCCAGCAGCCGCCGTTTGAAGGCCGGGTCGCGCATGCGCGCCACCCGCTCGGTAAGCGGCAGCCCGCAGATGGCCTTGTAGCTCGGAAAGCCGATAAACGGGTGGAAGGTGCACTGCAGGCCGGTCAGGACACCGATGCCCCGGGGCGCTACCTGCAGGCGGATGTCGAGGCCCGCCGCGTGGGCCTTTTCCGCGCGCTCGATGATGCGCAGCCACTGGTCCGGGGCGAAATCCCGCTGCATGAGCGACAGGGAGAAAGGCCGGCCGCCGGCGCCACGGGCGAAGGCCTCGAGGAGGTCGAACTCGCGGTCGAAGGCGTCGCCCTCGCGCTCGAGATCGAAGTCGTTCACCGCCTGCAGCACGCCGTGATCCAGGCCCCGGAAGGCCTCGGCGATACCGGCGAGCTCCTCGGCGGTGGCCTCCGAAGAGGGGGTCCACTCGCCGTCGGCGCTGCGGTGCACGTCCGAGCGGCCGGTGGAAAAGCCGATTGCGCCCGCCTCCAGCGCCTCCCGGGTCAGCCGGCGCATGGCCGCGATATCCGCCGCCGTCGCCGGCTCGTTGTAGACCGCGCGGTCACCCATGACGTACACGCGCAGCGGGTCGTGGGTCACCTGCACCGCAAAGTCGATGGCGTGGGGCTTGCGGTCCAGGGCGTCGAGGTACTCCGGGAGGCTCTCCCAGTCCCAGCTCATGCCTTCGGTGAGAGCGATGCCGGGAATGTCCTCGACCCCTTCCATGAGCCGGACGAGCTTGTCCCGATCCTCCCGGCGCACCGGCGCGAAGCCGACGCCGCAGCTGCCCATGACCACCGTGCTCACACCGTGATTCACGCTGGGCCGCAGCTCCGGATCCCAGGACACCTGGCCGTCGTAGTGGGTATGAAGGTCGATGAAACCCGGAGTGACGATATGGCCACGGGCATCCAGCGTTTCCCGGGCCTCCCCCGGGCAGGCACCCACGGCAACGATGATGCCGTCGCGGACGGCGACATCCGCCCGCCGCGGCGCACCGCCGTCGCCGTCGTAAACCGTGCCGCCGGTGATCTTGAGGTCGTAGACCATGGCCCACCTCCCGGGTCGTTGTTTTTATCCCGATGCCGAGTGTAGGAGTGCGGATCGGGGGCGTCCAGCTGACATCGCACAGGACATCAAACTTCACACCAAGCAGCGTGCAGAGCTTTCAAGGTCGGGCTTTCCAGCGGCCGCTACCCGCAACCCCCGCCGCCTTGTTGCCCTCCTGCCTCGAATCTCGTTTGTGAATGCGTATACTTTTTATCTATGATGGCGCTGCAGGCGCTGTGAACCAATTGCTACCGCGGCCAGTAATCCCAATGCGCACCGGAAAAGCGCCAGCGGAGGCGCCGAGGCCGCGCCGCCGCAATACATCGGAAAGGAGAAAATCATGGCCGCCGTAGAATCGGCAAAAGTGACCTGGGTCCACCACTGGAACGATCGCCTGTTCAGCTTCGCGACCGAACGCAGCCCGGCCTTCCGCTTTGAGAGCGGTCACTTCACCATGGTCGGCATTGAAGTGGATCAGAAGCCGGCGCTGCGCGCCTACAGCATTGCCAGCGCCAACTACGAGGACCACCTGGAGTTCCTCAGCATCAAGGTGCCCGACGGTCTTCTTACGTCCCGGCTGCAGCACATCCAGGCGGGCGACACGGTACTGCTGGGCAAGAAACCGGTCGGCTCGCTGGTGCTCACCGATCTGCACCCGGGGCGCAACCTGTATCTGTTCGCCACCGGCACCGGGCTGGCGCCCTTCATGGCCATCGTCCGCGATCCGGACGCCTACGCGCGCTACGATCATATCGTGCTGGTACACGGGGTCCGCCAGGTGAGCGACCTCGCCTACCGGGACTACCTGACGAACGACCTGCCCGAGCACCCCTACCTCGGCGAACTGGCCCGGGAAAAGTTTCTCTACTACCCGACCGTAACGCGCGAGCCCTTCGAGAACCGGGGCCGCATCACCGACCTCATCGCCGAGGAACGCCTCACGGCGGATCTCGGGCTGCCCGACCTCGATCCGGCCCGGGACCGCGCCATGATCTGCGGCAGCATCGCCATGCTGGAGGACCTGTCCGCGCTGCTCGACGAGCGCGGCTTCCAGGTCTCACCGAACCAGGGCACCGCCGGCGACTACGTGATCGAACGGGCCTTTGTCGGCTGAAGGGTCGGCTGAAGGGTCGGCTGAGTTGCCGGCTGCATTGCCGGCTGAATTCGGCCCGATCGTCGGGTGAGTCGTCGGCAGAATTGCCGGTTGCGTCGCCGGTCAGCTTGTCGGCTGTTCGCTCAACCGTCGGCTCCGCTCCCGCCTCACAGCGGGTACGGGCACGCGGCCTCAGACCACGGCTTCGAAGGTTTCCAGCTCCGGGTGCGCAAGATAGGTGCCCTTCGGGGCGCTGGTCTGGGCGTGGGCCTTGCGAAAGTAATCGGACTCGGTCCAGGCCTCGAAGTCTTCCCGCGTCTCCCAGATCGTGTGCGACGCGTAGAGCACGTGATCCTCTTTTTCCGGCCCCTTCAACAGCGCAAAGGTGCGGAAACCCGGCACCTGGGCCAGATAGGAGTCGCGCTGGCGCCAGATGTCCTCAAAGGCCTCCTCGAAACCCGGGGCAATGCGGAAGCGATTCATGGCGATGAACATGGTGAGTTCCTCCTAGTCAGTTCAGTTCAGTTCAGTTCAGTTCGACAGCATCGGTAATCAGGCTATGACGACCAGGCGCCCCAGGGCGGCATGGTGCTCGACATGCACCGGGGCACCATAAACGCCACTCAGGCGGTCCGCGGCCAGCACCGCCTCGGGCTTTCCCGAGGCGACCACGCGACCGTGATCGAGCAGCACAATGCGGTCGGCGAAGCGCGCGGCCAGATCGAGATCGTGGAGCACGGCCAGCACCCCGAGGCCGTCGCCGGCCAGGCGACGCAGGTCCTCCAGCAGGCGCAGACCGTGGGCCACGTCGAGATTCGCGTTCGGTTCGTCCAGCAGGAGCCAGCGCGCCGAGCGGTCGCCGGCAGGGCGCCACAGCTGCAGCCAGCCGCGGGCAAACTGGGCGCGTTGCTTCTCGCCGCTGGAGAGGGAGTGAAAGGCGCGCCCCGCCAGACCGGTGAGTTCACAGGCCTCGAGCACGCCGGCCAGCGCGTTGGCCGGCACGGCCTGCCCGAAACGTTCACCGTGCAACCAGCCCATGGCGACCACGTCAGTCACCGTGTAGTCGAAGGCCAGCGTCGGCGGCGGTCCGACCACTGCGCGCAGCGATGCGCGCTCGGCCAGCGTCAGGCCGTGAAGAGCGCGGCCGTCCAGCGTCACCGCACCCTCATCGGCGTCGAGGTCACCGGCCAGCACAGACAGCAGTGTCGACTTGCCGGCGCCATTGGGGCCCACCAGCACCAGCAGTTCCCCCGGCTCCACCGTGACGGATACGGAAGACAGCAGCGCCGCAGCGCCACGGCGCAGGGAGACACCGGTCGCGACGAGGCTCATCGGCGCAGCCTCAGCACCAGCCAGAGGAAGAACGGCGCACCGATCGCACTGGTGATCAGCCCGACGGGCATCTCTGCGGGCAGGACCAGGGTGCGTGCGCCGAGGTCCGCGGTAATTGCGAGGGTGGCCCCGAGCAGCGCCGATGCCGGCAGAACGTAGCGGTGGTGCACGCCGCCGAGAAGCCGGGCGATATGCGGCACCACCAGGCCCACGAAGCCGATGATACCCGCCACGGCCACGCCGGCGCCCACCGCCACCGCCACGCCGAATACCAGGCGACGCTTCAGCGCAACCACGCAGACGCCGAGGCGCGCGGCCTCCAGCTCGCCGAGCTGCAGAAGATCAAGGCGCCGCGCCGCGGGCAGGAGATAGGCCGTGGCCACCGCAACCAGCGCCATGGCCGGCAGGGCCGTGCGCCACTGGGTGCCGCCGAAACTGCCCATGCTCCAGAAGGTCAGCGAGCGCAGCTCGCCATCGTTGGCGAGCCAGGTGAACAGTCCGATCCCGACGCCGGCGAGGGCATTGACCGCGATACCGACCAGGAGCAGCGTGGTGACCCCACCGTGACCCTGGCGGCTGGCGAAGGCATAGAGGGCGCCGGTGACTGCCACCGCGCCCAGGATCGCCGCAGCCGGCAGGCTGTAGGGATTCAGGGCTTCGGGCAGCGCCAGGGCTTCACCGAAGACGATCATTGCAATGGCGCCGAGCGCGGCGCCCGAGGACACGCCGATCAGCTGCGGCTCCGCCAGCGGGTTGCGGAAGAGGCCCTGCAGGCAGGCACCCGCCAGCGCAAGGCCGGCACCCACCGTGCCCGCCAGCGCGACCCGGGGCAGGCGCAGGTCGCTGAATACCGTGGCCTGCAGCGGCGTTACGGTGTCACGAGCGAGCAGGAGATCGAGCACCGGGACCGGCACCGCACCGACGCTGACCGCCGCGGCGGCAGTCAGTAGCAGGAGCCCCCCCAGGGCCAGCAGCCGCGGCTGCGGGAGGAAGACAGCCCGGAGCGCCCACAGCTGCCGCCGTTGCAAGGGCAGCTCCGTCATTGGGCTGCCTGCAGCTGCTTGCGGAGCCTGGCTGCAGTGGCTACGGTCCGCGGACCGAAGCCGAGCATCGCCATGCCATCCATGGCAATAACCCGTCGCGCCTGCGCCGCCGGCGTCAGGCGCAGTGCCGGATGAGCAAGCAGCGCGTCCAGGCCGCCGGCGTCGACAACACCGCGCTCCGGAACCACGATAAAGTCCGGTGCGGCCAGGGCCAGGGCCTCTTCGGAAACGGGCTTCCAGCCCTCGAAGCCGTCGAGGGCGTTGCGCGCGCCGGCCATGGCGAGCAGGCCGCCGCCAGACGTCTCTCGCCCGGCGGCCACCGGGGAACCACCGCGCAAACCGAGCAGCACCAGCCCGCGGGGGGCATCGGCCGGCGCCGGCGTCGTTTCCGCGCCGGCGAGCGTCTCGGCTACCAGGGTCTCCCCCGCAGCCTCACGGCCGACGACCGCAGCGACGCAGCGGATCTTGGCGGCGACCCCGGCGGCATCGAAGCGCTCCGGCACGACCAGCAGATCGAGACCCAACGCCTGCAGCTGCTCGACGACCGCCGGCGGCCCCATGTCATGCTCGCCCAGCACCAGCGTCGGCTGCAGCGACAGGAGGCCCTCGGTGGAGAGGTTGCGTACATAGCCGATCTGCGGCAGCTTGCGCGCAGCCGGCGGGTAGGTGGCCGTGCGATCGACGGCGACGATGCGCTCGCTCTCGCCGAGGGCGTAGAGGATTTCCGCGAGGGAGCCACCGGCGACGGCGATGCGCCCGGCATCGGGCGCGGGCTGGCCACACTCCAGAGCGGCGGCGCCCGCCGTCAGCAAACCGCCGCCGAGGAGCAGAAGGAGCCGCGCGCCCAGCCGGCATTGACGAAGCGGACGCATTACCAATCCGCCCGCAGCGTGACGCCGACATTCCGGCCCGGACGCGTGAAGCGCGCCGGGTTGTCGAGTTCAGCGATACCCGCCGTGTCGGCCCAGCGCAGGTAGGTCTCGTCCAGGAGGTTGAAGACACCGACATCGAGCTGGAGGTTGTCGAGCAGATCGACGTGGGCGAGCAGGTCGAGGACGTGGTAGCTGTCGGAGGCCGGGCGCGGGCCGTCGATGTCGCTCTCGTCCTTGTCCGCGGCGAAGGTCCAGACCAGCTCCGTTTCCCAGCGCGCCTGCGGCGGGGCCCAGCGCAGGCCCAGCACGGCGTTGAACGGATCCACGGTGTTCACAGGCACACCGTCGTCGTCGTCGCCCTCGGCCCAGGCGGCGGCCGCCTCCAGGGAAAAGGCCGCGAGACCCGGCGCAAGGGCCGCGAGATTCAGGCGCCCGCGGAACTCGAGGCCCTGGATGTCGACGCGTCCGCGATTGATGGACTGGAAGGTCAGCAGCCCGTCGCGCGGGTCGATGCCGCCGCTGGCAAGGAACGCGGGAGCGATGGCGTTGGCCTCGATAAAGTTGTCGTATTCCGTGCGGAAGGCGGCGAACTGCGCCTGGCCCGGATTGCCCTGGAGGCGAAAGCCGAGCTCCACGCCGGCACTGGTCTCGCTCTCGAGGTTGGGGGCCGCGATGGACTTGTAGCCGCCGAGGAGGTTGGTGAAGCCGACATTGACATCGTCATAGGGCGGCGCCCGGAAACCCTCGCTGTAGCGGCCCCAGGCCGAGACCGTATCGGTAAAGCGGTAGAGCGCGCCGAGCTTGAGAGTGAGGTCCGAGTCGTCGTAGTCCTCCGGCGGCGCCACGCCCGGGTTTCCCTCGAAGTAAAGATCATCCGGGGACACGTCGGCGCTGTAGTCGTCGTAGCGCAGCCCCGGTGTCACCCGCAGCCGGCCGTCCATGAGCACGATTTCGTCCTGCAGGAAGAAGGCGCGATTCTCCACCTGCGTGGCCGGAAAGTCCCGGGTCGGCAAGGGGCTGAATTCGAACTGCGGCGCGCCCGTCGTGGCGTCAAAGGTGCCGCCGTCGCGGATGTTTTCGTTATCGGTGCGGTACCAGTCGATGCCGAGGGTCACCGTGTGCTGCGCCCCTGCGAACGCGAGGTCGCGGCTTCCCTGGGCGAAGAGGCCCTGGATTTCCTGCTCGAAGGTCGAGAAACGCCGCCGCGTCTGCGCCCGGAAACCCGGCGCCGTCCGTTCCTCGAAGGTGGCCTGGAAGGTCTCAGAGGCCTGCTGGTAGGCCGTGACGCGGACGGAATCGACCAGGCCGCCGGCGTTTTCGTAGCGATACTCGAGGCTGTAGCGCTCGCGCTCACGCTCATCGGTAGACACGCGGCTGTCAGTCCGGGTGCCGCGCACGACCGTGCCGAAGTCCGAGAGCAGTGTGGCGTCGACGGTGCTCTCGAAGCGCTCGAGGCCGAGGATCAGCTCGTGGCCCTCGGCGGGCATGAAGGCGAGCTTGGTGCCCAGGGTTTCCGTGTCGATGGCCTGCGGGTCCGCCTCGCTGCGGCCGGGCCCGTTGCCGCCGAGGCTGCCGCCGGTCTCGGTCTCGTCACCGCTGCGGTAGGTATAGTTGATCAGTCCGGCAAAACGATCGCCACCGTAGACCCCGGTCACGGCGCCGACATAGCTACTGTCTTCGCTGGAGTAGCCGGTCTTGAGCCCGAGGTACCCGGGGTCCCCGCCATCGAGGTACTCCCGCGGCGAGCGGGTCGTGATGGCCACCACGCCGCCGAGGGCATCGCTGCCGTAGAGCGTAGACACCGGGCCGCGGGCGATCTCCACCCGGGAGACCGTGTCGACGTCGACGAAGTCCCGCCGCGCGGACAGGAAGGGACCGAAGGAGAACTCCTCCGGCATGCGGATGCCATCGACCATGGTGAGCACCCGGTTGCCGCCCACGCCGCGGATGGTGAAACCCTCAAGCCCGAAGCGGCTCCCGGTGCCGCCGACGCTGACGCCGGGCTCGTAGCGGACCAGGTCCTGGATGTCGCGCACCACCTGCCGCTCGATGTCTTCCCGACCGTAGACGGAGATCGTGGCCTCCACCTCGTCGAGGGTCCGCTCCGTGCGCGTGCCGACAACGGTAACCGTCTCGAGGCGCGGCGCCGGCGATCCGGGGTCTTCTTCTGCCGCTGCCGTGGCGGCGCCGGCCAGGGGCAGGAGGACAATGCCGAGGCGGGACCAGCGGCAGCGGGTTAGGGAGAACGGGCAGGGCACAGGCAACCTCCATTCTTGTATGCAAATAGTAATTAGGCGCATTTGATTAAAGATTACGATTTGTGGGCTGTCAAGCCCCGGGGTTCTCTGCGCCCTGGCGGCGAGCGCGGGCGGGGCCGGCGATGTGACGCACCGGTGGGAGACGCGGTAAGTTGGGTGAGTCGCTGCCCCTGCCGATAAGGGCTAGAGTGTTTTATTGATAATTATTTGCATCTGTAGGCAGGCGTACTATTCTTACCCTATGGTTGGCACTCAGGCGGGGCCTTAAGCCTGAGACGAAGGCCGAGAAGGCCTAATGGAAAGCTGAAGTAAGACCGAAGTGAGATCGAAGTAAGACCGAAGTAAGACCAAGTGAAAGCTGAACAGCTTGACGCACTTGCACGGATGGACGCACAGAGAGGGCACACCATGAACAGACAATCCGAACGGAAACCGAGCCCCTCCCTCGTCGACTGGCCCTCTGCACCCGCTGCGGGGAACAACGAGGCACGGCAGCGCCGCCGCCGGGCAGTGAGCGCCGCGCGGCATCACCCCGCTGCGATCGGCGTCGCCTGGCTCCTCGCCTTCGCGGCGCTGTTTATCCTGTACGCCGCGAGCTGGCGCTATTTTCCCTACTGAACCCCCTTACTGAACCCCCTTACTGACCCGCGCCACTGACCCGCCCGACGGCGTCCCCGGCTAATAGCGAACGCCGACGGGCACCCTGTAGTTCTCCAGCACCTGCAGGTAATTTGCCCGGGCGTAGGCGGCGGGGTCCGGCGCGTGCTCGCAGCTGAGGCTGCCCTTGAGCTGGGCCACGGACTCGTACTCGTGCTCCTCCAGCCAGCGCCCCAGGGCCGCCACCATGGCGGCGAGGGCCGGCGGACCCTCCCGCAGCAGCAGACTGCACACGTGCACCACATCGGCGCCCGCGAGGAGCGCCTTGAGGGCATCGTCAACGCTGTGGAAGCCGCCGGTCACGGCGATACCGCAGCGCGTATGGCCGCGCAGCATGGCCGTCCAGCGCACGCGCAGGAGGGCTTCCTCGGCGCTCGACAGGGCAAGGCGCGGCACAACGGCCAGGGTCTCGAGATCGATGTCCGGCTGGTAGAAGCGATTGAACAGCGACACGCCGCGCACCCCTTCCCGCTCCAGGCCCTGCACGAGATCCAGCGGCGCCGTGAATTGCGACGACAGCTTGACCGCCACCGGCAGGTCCATGGACCCCACCAGGCTGTGGGCGATGGCAAGATAGCGCGCCTCGACGCTGGCCGCCGTATCCAGCGGATCCCCCGCCAGGTAGTAGATATTCAGCTCCAGCGCGTCGGCCCCGGCCTCCGCGAGGGCCGCCGCATGGCTCAGCCAGCCGCCGTCGGTGGCGCCGTTGAGGCTGGCGATCACCGGGATGGCGAGGGCTTCCTTGAGCTGCCGGAGCCGGTTGAGGTAGGTCTCCTCCGCGCCCTGGAAGCGCGCGGGCACGGGCCGGAAGCTGTCCGCTTCCCCGTGACCGATGCTCTGGTCGTCGAGGAAACGCGCCATCTGCTCCTCCTCGGCGAGGATCGTTTCCTCGAACAGCGAGGGCAGCACGATCGCCGCCGCGCCGGCGTCCTCGAGGCGGCGGGCGCTGTCCAGGTCGCCGGTCAGCGGCGAGGACGACGGCACCAGCGGGTTTTTCAGCGCGAGGCCGAGGTAGACACTGCTCAGGTCCGCCATGTCACTCGCCCTCCGTGCGGCCGCTTTCCACCTGCTTGCGGCGCTGTGCCTTCGCGGCGCTCAGGGTCTCGCCTTCGCTCCAGTCCAGGGCCGCCAGCTGCCGGTAGTGCGCCGAGCGCGTGTCGATATCGCGCTGGGCCTGGGCCGCGAAAGTCTCCGCGTCGTCGGGATGGCTGTGCCAGAGCATGCTGAAGCGCGTTTCCGACTCCATGTACTGCCGGTAGGGCACGCTCGGGGCCTTCGAGTCCAGCTGCAGCGGATTCTGGCCGGCCTGCAGCCGCGCCGGGTTGAAGCGGAACAGGGGCCAGTGCCCGCTCTTGACCGCCAGGTCCTGCTGGTGGTGATTGTTCGACAGGTCCACACCGTGGGCAATGCAGGGGCTGAAGGCGATGATCAGCGACGGCCCCGGGTGCGCCTCGGCCTCGAGGAAAGCCTTGAGCGTCTGCGTGTCCTTGGCCCCGTAGGCCACCTGGGCCACGTAGACATCCGGGTACTCCATGGCGAGCAGGGCGAGGTCCTTCTTCGCCACGGCCTTGCCGCCGGCGGAGAACTTGGCCACGGCGCCCCGCGGCGTCGCCTTGGAAGTCTGGCCACCGGTGTTGGAATACACCTCGGTGTCGAGGACCAGGATGTTGATGTCCTGCCCCGAGGCGAGCACGTGGTCGACCCCGCCGAAGCCGATGTCGTAGGCCCAGCCATCGCCGCCGACGCACCAGACCGACTTGCGGCACAGGTTCTCGGACAGCTCCCGGAGGTTTGCGGCCGCCTCGCCCTCGATACCGGTGAGGGCCTCGCGCAGCGTGGCGACGCGCTGGCGCTGCTCGTGGATCCCGGCCTCGTCGTGTTCGTCGGCGCCGAGAATTGCGTCGACGAGCGCCGGGTTGAGCCGCTCCCGGAGCGCGCTGAGCAGCTCCCGGGCGTGCACGGCCTGCTGGTCGATGGCCATGCGCATGCCGAGGCCGAACTCGGCATTGTCCTCGAACAGGGAATTGCTCCAGGCCGGGCCGCGCCCCTCCGCATTCGCCTTCCAGGGCGTGGTCGGCAGGTTGCCGCCGTAGATCGAGGAACAGCCGGTGGCGTTGGCGACGACCATGCGGTCACCGAAGAGCTGGCTGGCCAGCTTGAGGTAAGGGGTTTCCCCGCAGCCCACGCAGGCGCCGGAGAACTCGAACAGCGGCTCGAGCACCATGGCGCCGGGGATGGTGCCGGTCTTGAGCGCCGGTCGCGGGTACTCGGGCAGGCCCGTAAAGAAGCGCCAGTTGTCGCGCTCGGCTTCCCGGAGCGGCGGCTGCGGCGCCATGTTCAGGGCCTTGTGGCTGGCGTTCGACTTGTCCCGGATCGGGCAGATATCCACGCAGAGGGTACAGCCTGTGCAGTCCTCCGGTGCGACCTGGTAGCTCATGAGGGTGCCGTCCGGGTAGTCCTTGCTGCGGGTGGGCACGGCCTTGAAGGTCGCCGGCGCGTCGGCCATGAGCGGTGCATCGAAGACCTTGGCGCGGATCGCCGCGTGCGGGCAGACCAGCGCACACTTGCCGCACTGGGTGCAGAGGTCCGCGTCCCAGACCGGGATCTCCAGGGCGAGGTTGCGTTTCTCCAGCGCGGCGGTACCCACCGGGAAGCTGCCGTCCTCCGGCATGGCGCTTACGGGGATCAGGTCCCCCTGCCCGGCCATGACGGGGCGGGTAACGCGGGCCACGAAGTCATCACCCGATGCAGCCGCCCCTGCAACCGCCTCTGCGGCCTCGCCGGTATCGGGGGCCGCGCGCCCCAGCGCCGACGGCGCCGCCAGCGTCCCCGCCGCCACGGCATGCAGCCCGGCCAGGGTCGCGTCGATCGCCGCGAAGTTCACATCGACAATGCGGCGGCCGCGGCGGCCGTAGGTTTTCTCGACGGCGTCCTTGATGGCGGCGATCGCCGCATCCCGCGGCAGCACGCCGGAGATGGCGAAAAAGCAGGTCTGCATGATCGTGTTGATGCGCCTGCCGAGGCCGCAATCGGCGGCAACGCGGTAGGCATCGATGCAGAAGAGCTTGAGCCCTTTCTCCAGGACCTGCGCCTGCACCCCCGCCGGGAGGCTGTCCCAGAAGTGCTCCGGCGCTTCCGGGGTGTTTACCAGAAACACGGCCCCGGGCGCCGCCCGGGACAGCATGTCGACGCTGCCGAGGAAGTTCGGCTGGTGGCAGCCCACGAAGTCTGCGCTGTCGTCCTCGATAAGGTAGCTGGAGCGGATCGGCCGCGGACCGAAGCGCAGGTGGGAGACGGTCGTGGCGCCGGACTTTTTGGAGTCGTAGACGAAGTAGCCCTGGGCGTAGAGGTCCGTCGCCTCGCCGATGATCTTGATGCTGTTCTTGTTTGCGCCCACCGTGCCATCGCTGCCGAGGCCATAGAACAGCGCCTGGAAACAACCCTCGTGGGCATCGGTGCGAAAGCCCGCATCCCAGGGCAGGCTGGTACCGCTGACGTCATCGTGGATACCGATGGTGAAGCCGTCGGCGGGCGCATCCCCGGCGAGTTCGTCGAGTACCGCCTTCACCATGCCCGGGGTGAACTCCTTGGAGGACAGCCCGTAGCGGCCGCCGACCACCCGTGGCAGCGCCGGCAGCCGGCGCTCGCCCATGGCGTCACGGGCCAGCGCCGTGACCACGTCCTTGTAAAGGGGCTCGCCGTCAGCGCCGGGTTCCTTGGTCCGGTCCAGCACGGCGATGGCGCGCACCGCGGCCGGCAGGGCCGCGAGCAGCGCGCCGGCGTCGAAGGGCCGGTACAGGCGCACCTTGAGCACCCCCACGGACTCGCCCTGGCGCACCAGGTACTCCACGGCCTCCTCCGCCGCCTCGGCACCGGAGCCCATGAGCACCAGTACCCGCTCCGCCGCGGGGTCGCCGACATAGTCGAAGAGCCGGTACTGGCGCCCCGTGAGCGCCGCGAAGGCGTCCATGGTCTCCTGCACCAGGCCCGGGAAGGCGCTGTAGTAGGGGTTCACCGTTTCCCGGGCCTGAAAGTACACATCCGGATTCTGCGAGCTGCCGCGCAGCACCGGGTGCTCAGGCGACAGGGCCCGGCGCCGGTGCCCGTGGACCGCGGCCTCGTCGATGAGGGCGCGCACCGTCGCGCTGGAGACCGCGGCCAGCTTCGCCACCTCGTGAGAGGTGCGGAAACCGTCGAAGAAGTGCAGCACCGGTATGCGCCCGCGCAGCGTGGCGGCCTGGGAAATCAGCGCCAGGTCCTGCGCTTCCTGCGGGCAGTTCGCCGCCAGCATCGCGAAGCCGGTGCTGCGGGCCGCCATCACGTCGCTGTGGTCGCCGAAGATGGACAGGGCCTGGCAGGCCAGGGAGCGCGCGGCGATGTGAAAGACCGTCGGCGACAGCTCGCCGGCGATCTTGTACATGTTCGGCAACATGAGCAGCAGGCCCTGCGAGGCCGTGAAGGTCGTGGTCAGGGCGCCTGTCTGCAGGGCGCCGTGAATCGCGCCCGCGGCACCGGCCTCGCTCTGCATCTCGACCACCCGGGGCACGCTGCCCCAGAGGTTCTGTTGCCCCCGTGCGGACCACTCGTCGGACCACTCGCCCATGGGCGAGGCCGGCGTGATGGGGTAGATCGCGATGACTTCGTTGGTCAGGTGGGCGATGCGCGCCGCCGCCTCGTTGCCGTCGATGGTGAGGGTTGCTGCGGCAGCCATGGCCGCCTCCCGCTGCGATGAATGATGCAGCCCATACTCCCCCCCTTGCCGACAGTGGGGCATTGACTTCGGTCAGTAATCAGCCCGATTGCCGGGCCGCTGTCAGCCGCCCCGGGGCACCAGCGCCAGTTGCCGGGACTGGGCGACGAAATGGCCCTCGGCGTCCCACAGCTCGCCATCCTCCTCCATCAGGCCGCCGGCGATGAAGCGGGTGCTGAAGCGGCAGCGCAGCCAGCCCGGCGCGGGTACCGCCCGCAGGTGGGCGGTGAGTTCCACCGTCGGCGTCCAGCTCACGGGCAGGTCGGCATTGAAAATGGTCGGCGGGAACGCGTCGAGAGCGAGAAGCAGCGCGCAGGCGTCCAGCGGCTCGTCGTCGAGGAGCCGGAACCAGCCCCGGAACAGCGGCCGGCCCGTGGGCTTGCCACTGCCGAAGCCCGCGTCCTCCGGGTGCAGGCGCAGGTCGATGCGGTCCATCATCGCCGGGGGAAACCCTTCCGGTGCCGCCCGCACCCGCGGGCACTGGTCCGGGGGCGGCAGCTCCGGGGGCTGCTCCTCGATGCGCGCCGGACCCTCGAGGGCGGCGAGGTCTGCGAAACCGCCGAGCAGCCGCAGCAGCGGTTTCTCCTCGCTGCGCAGCGTCGCCGAGAGGGTGGCAAAACGCCGACCTTCCTTGATGGTCTCGCAGTCGGCGACAAGGGGCCCCGGGCGCCCGGGAGACAGGAAATGCGCGCTGAGGGTGACCGGGTGCGGGCGGCCCGAGGCCGCCATCATGGCTCGGGACGCTATCGCCAGCAGGTAGCCGCCGTTGGCGTTGCCGACCACGTCCCAGCCCTCGTGGAGCGTGGCGCGGTAGCGGCCATCGGCAACGGCCTCGACGGCGGTATCGGCGTGGAATCCCATGGGCAGCAGTCCTTGGCAGTGGCGAGCCAGAAGAGCAAAGTAGGGGCTTTTACAGGGGGCGTCAACGCGCCCGGGAAGCGTTGCCATGGAACCCGAAACTGTCCTTGCCTTCTGGTTCGAGGAACTGGAGCCCCGGGCCTGGTTCCGGCGCTCAAACGCCGTCGACGCCGCCATCCGAGACCGTTTCCTCGGCACCATCGAAGCCGCGGCGGCCGGCGAGTGCTGGCACTGGCGGACGACACCGGCGGGCCGCTGCGCCGAGATCATCGTTCTCGACCAGTTCTCCCGCAACGTCTTCCGCGGCAGCGCCCGCGCCTTCGCCCGGGACCCCATGGCGTTGGCGCTGGCTCAGGAAGCCGTGGCCAGCGGCGACGACCGGCGCATGGACGACAACCAGCGCTACTTCACCTACATGCCTTACATGCATTCGGAATCCCTGCGCGTGCACGACGAGGCGCTGCGCCTGTTTACGGAGCTGGGCAATGCGGCCGCCCTGCACTACGAACACCGGCACCGGGAGGAGATCCAGCGCTTCGGCCGCTACCCGGGCCGCAACGCCGCCCTCGGCCGGGAGAGCACGGCCGCGGAGACGGCCTACCTCGCCGAGGGCGGCGGTTTCTGAGCCGATTTCGCCCCGGGCAGGCATGCCTGCCCTTAGTGGGGTTTCTTGACAAGGGAACCACCCTTGCCTGCGAAACGCGTCTTGATTCGCACCCGCGCAGCGTCTCTGAGCGCTACCGAACTTACCGCGTGGCCCACTAGGGTCTATAATCGGGGCTAGCCCGCCCACAGCACAGGAGACGTATCATGGGCCTTCGCATCAACGACACCATCCCCAATCTCACCGTCGAGACCGACCAGGGCACCTTCGGCCTGCACGACTTCGTCGGCGACAGCTGGGCAATCCTGTTCAGCCATCCCAAGGACTTTACCCCGGTCTGCACCACCGAGTTCGGCGCCGTTTCCACTCTCGCCGCGGAGTGGGACAAGCGCGGCACCAAAGTCATCGGCCTGTCCGTCGACGGGATCGAAGACCACAAGCAGTGGAAGCAGGACATCGAGACCTTCTGCGGCCACCCGGCGGGCTTCCCGATCATCGCCGATGAGAACCTGGAGGTCTCCAAGGCCTTCGACATGCTGCCGGCGGATGCCTACCTCCCGGATGGCCGCACCGCGGCCGATTCCGCGAGCGTGCGCGCGGTGTTCATCATCAGCCCGGACAAGAAGCTGCAGCTGTCCATGACCTACCCCATGAGCGTGGGTCGGAACTTCGCCGAGGTCCTGCGCGCCCTGGACGCGCTGCAGGCGACCTACGGCAACCCCATCGCCACCCCGGCGAACTGGGAGCACGGCCAGGACGTGATCGTGGCCCTCTCCCTGGACGATGACGCAGCCAGGGCGCAGTTCGGCGAGATCGAGATCCGCCTGCCCTACCTGCGCACCACAAAGCTGCCCGGCTAGTCCAGCACCAGGCGACGGGGCCCGGGACCGCGGCCAGCGCGCCGTCCCGGGCCCACTCCCGCGCCCCGGCGACGGGGCGCTTCCGACGCAATCCGGAGACCACCGTGATCCACGCCAGCGCCAAGAACAGCCTCGACACCCTTACCGATCTGCAGGTCGGCAACCACAGCTACGGCTACCACAGCCTGCCGCGGGCGGCCCGGCAGCTGGGCGATCTCGACCGCCTGCCCTTTTCCCTCAAGGTGCTGCTCGAGAACCTGCTGCGCCACGAGGACGACGAGACCGTCAGCCGTGCGCATCTCGACGCCATGGCCGCCTGGCTCGACTACCGGCGCTCCGACACGGAGATCCAGTTCCGCCCGGCGAGGGTCCTCATGCAGGACTTCACCGGCGTACCGGCGATCGTCGACCTCGCCGCCATGCGCGACGCCCTGGCCGATGCCGGCGGCGATCCCGCGAAGATCAACCCGATCTCCCCGGTGGACCTGGTCATCGATCACTCGGTGATGGTCGACCAGTTCGGCTCGGCGACGGCCTTCGCCAACAACGTGTCCATCGAGATGCAGCGCAACCGGGAACGCTACGAATTCCTGCGCTGGGGTCAGCAGGCCTTCAACAACTTCCGCGTCGTTCCCCCCGGCACGGGCATCTGCCACCAGGTGAACCTCGAGTATCTCGCGCGCACCGTGTGGAGCGATGACCGCCACGGCAACCTCATGGCCTTTCCGGACACCCTGGTGGGCACGGACTCCCACACCACCATGATCAACGGCCTCGGCGTGCTCGGCTGGGGCGTGGGCGGCATCGAGGCCGAGGCGGCGATGCTGGGCCAGCCGATCTCGATGCTGATACCGGAAGTGGTGGGCTTCGAGCTGTCGGGCGCGCTCCGCGAGGGCGTGACCGCCACCGACCTCGTCCTGACCGTCACCGAGATACTGCGCAAGAAGGGCGTCGTCGGCAAGTTCGTCGAGTTCTACGGCTCGGGTCTCGACCACATGACGCTCGCGGACCGGGCCACCATCGCGAACATGTCGCCGGAGTACGGCGCGACCTGCGGCTTCTTCCCGATCGACGACGAGACGCTGCGCTATCTCGAGACGACGGGGCGCGACCCGGCCC
>CAYFVG010000015.1:12992-22510 GCA_964346365.1 uncultured Alteromonadaceae bacterium | reverse complement strand
CCATCGTCTTCTACGCGGGGCACTACCGCCGCCGCGCCGCGGGCGGCTACTTCGACCTCGGCCGCGCCGTCGGCCTGTTGTTGACCGCGTTCTACGCGCTGTATTATTACGCGCTTGCGCTCAGCCTCTAGCCGCGGCGCCCGGGCGCCGCCGAGATCCCCATGACCCACGCCGTTCCACCCCGTTACGTCGACTCCGCCCGCCGCACCGTGCGCATGGAGGCGGCGGCGGTTGCCGCCCTCGAGGCGCGCATCGGTGAGGCCTTCACGCGCGCCTGCGAACTGCTGCTGGGCACCGGGGGGCGCGTGGTGGTCACCGGCATGGGCAAGTCCGGCCATATCGGCACCAAGATCGCCGCGACCCTGGCGAGCACCGGCACCCCGGCCTTCTTCGTCCACCCGGGCGAGGCGAGCCACGGCGATATGGGCATGATTACCGGCGAGGACGCCGTCCTCGCCCTGTCGAACAGCGGCAGCACCAGGGAAGTCGTCATGCTGCTGCCGCTGCTGAAGCGCCTCGGCACGCCCCTGGTGAGCATGACCGGCAACGCAGCGTCGACCCTCGCCCAGGCCGCGGATGCCCATCTCGACACCGGCGTCGAGACCGAGGCCTGCCCCCTGGACCTCGCACCGACCTCCAGCACCACTACCGCGCTGGTCATGGGCGATGCCCTGGCCATCGCCCTGCTCGAGGCCCGCGGCTTTACCGCCGAGGACTTCGCCTTCGCGCACCCCGGCGGCGCCCTCGGGCGCAAGCTGCTGCTGATGGTCGACGATGTCATGCGCAGCGGCCCCGAGCTGCCCCGGGTGTCGGCGGCGACGCCCCTCGGCGAGGCGCTCCTGGAGATCTCTGCGAAGGGCCTCGGCATGACCACCGTGGTCGACGGCGACCACCTCGACGGCGTGTTCACGGACGGCGACCTGCGCCGCGCCATCGACGCGCGCATCGACATCAACAACACGCCCATCGGCGACCTCATGACCCGCCGGGCACGCACCATCACCGAGGGCATGCTCGCTGCGGAGGCGCTGCGCATCATGGAGGAGAACCGCATCAGCGCCCTGGTGGTGGTCGGCGACAGCGGCGAACCGGTGGGCGTGGTCACCCTTCTCGGCCTGCTCCAGGCCGGGATCGCCTGAGGCCGCCGGTGCTCAGCCGCACAGGCGTCAGCGCCCTGCGCCTTCTGGCCCTCGACGTGGACGGGGTGCTCACGGACGGGCACCTCTACTACGGCAGCGACGGCGAGGAACTCAAGGCGTTCAACATCAAGGACGGCCTGGGCCTCAAGCTCCTGCAGCAGGCGGGCATCACCGTGGCCATCATCACCGGCCGCCGATCGCACAGCGTCGAGCGCCGCGCCGCGGAGCTCGGCATCGAGCACGTGGTGCAGGGGCGGGAGGACAAACGCCTGGCGCTGGAGGAACTCTGCGCGGCGCTCGGCCTCACCCTCGCGCAATGCGCCTATATGGGTGACGACCTGCCGGACCTCGCCGCCCTGCGCGCCGCCGCCATCGGCCTGGCGCCGGCGGATGCCGTCGAGGCGGTCGCCGCCGCGGCCGACTGGCAGAGCCGTTACCCCGGCGGCGGCGGCTGCGTCCGCGAGGCCTGCGAGCAACTCCTGCACGCCATGGACCGGCGCGACACCATGGAGGCGGCGTTCCAGTGAAGCGCGCCCCGGCGCTGCTCCTGGCCCTCGTCGCTCTGTGCGCCCCCGGCGCCCTCGCGCTCCCGGCGGACCGGGACCAGCCCATCGCCGTGGAGGCGGACAGCGCCGTGCGCGACGATAAAGCGGGGCAGACGGTCTACCGCGGCGACGTACGCCTGGTGCAGGGCAGCCTGGTCATCGAGGCCGACGAACTGACGATCTTCCACCGCCGCGACCTCGCCGAGCGCGTCGTCGCCCGCGGTGAGCCGGCACGCATGCAGCAGCAGCCGGAGATCGACGAGGCCCTCATCCACGCTGCGGCCCGGCGCATCACCTACTTCACCGCCGAGGAGCGCGTGCTGCTCGAGGAGCAGGCAGAAGTCGAGCAGGACGGCGCCACGGTCCGGGGCGAGCGCATCGACTACCTCATCCGCGAGCAGCTGGTCCGCGCCGATACGGCCGGGAGCGGCGGCGAGCGGGTGCAGGTCGTCATCCCGTCGCGCCTCGCCGCACCGGCGGGCGAGGAGAACGACGGCGGCGCCGGAGCGGCGGCAACCCCGCCGGCTGCTGCCCCCGCGGTGGACGAGGAGGACGCCGGGGCCGATGGCGCAACTGAAGGCGAGTAAGCTGGCCAAGGCCTACGGCGGGCGCCCGGTGGTCCGGGATGTGTCCCTCGCCGTGGAAAGCGCACAGGTCGTGGGGCTGCTGGGACCGAACGGTGCGGGCAAAACGACCTGTTTCTACATGATCGTCGGCATCATCCGCGCCGACGCCGGGCAGATCACCATCGACGGCGAGGACATCATCGGCCTGCCCATGCACGAGCGCGCGCGCCGGGGCATCGGCTACCTGCCCCAGGAAGCCTCGGTGTTTCGCAAGCTCAGCGTCGGCGACAACCTCATGGCCATCCTCGAGACCCGCCGCGACCTGTCGCGGGCGCAGCGCCGGGAGCGCCGGGACGAATTGCTCGAGGAATTCCACGTCGCCCACCTGCGCGACAGCCTCGGCCAGGCCCTCTCCGGCGGCGAGCGCCGGCGCGTGGAGATCGCCCGGGCCCTGGCCACGGAGCCCGCCTTCATCCTCCTCGACGAGCCCTTCGCCGGGGTCGACCCGATCTCCGTCTCCGATATCCAGATGATCATCCGCCACCTCCAGCACCGCGGTATCGGCGTGCTGATCACGGACCACAACGTGCGCGAGACCCTCGATATCTGCGCCACGGCCTATATCGTCGGCGAGGGGCGGATCATCGCCGCGGGGTCGCCGCAGGAGGTGCTCGACAGCCCGGAGGTGCGCGAGGTCTACCTCGGCGACACGTTCCGGCTTTAAGCGGCGGCACGTGACAGGCTTTGCAATTTCCGCGCCAGTCCGTTGCCAGCGCGGACGGGGCGGCGCTACACTGCACCGGAAGTGGGCAAAGGAGTCGCCTCCCCGCCGGCACTATGAAGCAAGCACTGCAACTCAAGCTCGGCCAGCAGCTCACCATGACGCCGCAGCTGCAGCAGGCGATCAAGCTGCTGCAGCTGTCGACGCTGGACCTGCAGCTGGAGATTCAGCAGGTGTTGCAGAGCAATCCCATGCTCGAGCTGGACGAGGGCCAGGACGATACCCCCCCGGATGATCCGGACCCCCGGGAGACGCCCACCGCGGTCGGCAGCGAGGGGCCCCTGGAGCACCTCGAGCGCACCGCCGCCGGCGATGACGGCGGCAGCGACTACGAACCCGCCATGCCCGAGGATCTGCCGGTAGATACGCAGTGGGAGGACCTCGTCCCCTCCTCCGCGCCGGCCAGTGCCGCTCCCGCGGGCGAGGCTGGCGACTACGACGTCGACAGCCGCAACACCAGCGCGCAGAGCCTGCACGACCACCTGCTCTGGCAGCTCAGCCTCACCCGCCTGTCGGACCTCGACCGCGCCATCGCCCTCACCATCATCGACGCCACCGATGACAGCGGACGCCTCAACAGCACCGTGGACGAGCTCCACGCGCTCTGCGCCACGGATTTCGACGGCGAGATCGAGCGCGACGAGGTCCTCGCCGTGCTCCACGCCCTGCAGCAGTTCGAGCCCACCGGGGTCTTTGCCGCCGATCTGCAGGAGTGCCTGCTGCTGCAGCTGAAGCAGCTGCCGGCGGACACGCCGCAGCTGGAACGGGCCCGCACCCTCCTCAGCCGCCACCTCCCGCAGCTCGCCAACGGCGACTATGCGCAGATCCTGCGCCGCATGCGCCTCGACGAGGAGACCCTGCGCGCGGTGCTGCAGCTGGTGCAGACCCTCGACCCTTTCCCGGGCAAGCGCATCGGCGAGGACGACACCGAGTACGTGGTACCCGACGTCTTTGTGCGCAAGCGCGAGGGGCGCTGGGTGATAGAGCTGAACCCGGACATCGCCCCCCGGCTGCGCATCAATGACAGCTACGCCGGGCTGATCCGGCGCGCGGACAACAGCGCCGAGAACAGCTATCTCCGCGACAACCTGCAGGAGGCGCGCTGGTTCCTCAAGAGCCTGCAGAGCCGCAACGAGACGCTGCTCAAGGTGGCTTCGGAGATCGTGACCCACCAGCGCAACTTCCTCGAGTACGGGGAGGAGGCCATGAAGCCGCTGGTGCTGCACGACATCGCCGAGGCGGTGTCCATGCACGAATCGACCATTTCCCGGGTCACCACGCGCAAGTACATGCACACGCCCCGGGGTATCTTCGAGCTCAAGTACTTTTTCTCGAGCCACGTCGCCACGGCCAGCGGCGGCGCCTGCTCCTCCACGGCGATCCGGGCGCTGATCCGCAAGCTGATCGCCGCGGAAAACCCGCGCAAGCCGCTCAGCGACAGCCGCCTGGCACAGCTGCTGGAGGAGCAGGGTATCAAGGTCGCCAGACGCACGATCGCGAAGTACCGGGACAGCCTCTACATCCCGCCATCAAGCGAGCGCAAGCGCCTGGTCTGAGACACCAGCGCCCGGCATCGGCCGGGGCATCAACGCGTTGCAACGCACAAGGAGTCCAGTATGCAAGTCAACATCAGCGGCCATCACGTCGACGTTACCGATCCCCTCCGCGAGTACGTGGACAGCAAATTCGAGCGGCTCCAGCGTCACCACAGCCACATTACCAACATGGAGGTCACCCTGATCGTCGAGAAGCAGATACAGAAAGCCGAGGGCAACCTGCACATCTCCGGTGCAGACCTGTTCGCCGCGGCCGAGGCCGACGACATGTACGCGGCCATCGACGCCCTGACCGACAAGCTCGACCGGCAGCTGATCAAGCACAAGGAAAAGGCGCGGCCGCACTGACATGCAGGCACTGAGGGAACTGCTGTCGCCGGCACGCACCCGCCAGGGCATCCCCGGCGGCAGCAAGAAGGCCATACTCGAGGAGGTCGCCGCGCTGGTCGCGGCCGATCACCCGGACGTCGATCGCGGCGAACTCATCGGCAAGCTGCTGGCGCGGGAAAAGCTGGGCAGCACGGGCCTCGGCGGCGGGGTTGCCATTCCCCACTGCCGGCTCGGGGGTTGCGCTACGCCCCTGGGCGCCCTGGTCAGCCTGCGCGAGCCCGCCGATTTCGACGCCCCGGACGACGCCCCGGTAGACCTGCTCTTCGTGTTGCTGGTGCCCGAGGAGGCGCACCAGGCTCATCTCGACATGCTCGCCAGCCTCGCCCGGCTGTTCAGCCAGGCCCCGCTGCTGGCGGCTCTGCGCGGCTGCGACAGCGACCGCGCGCTCTACGACACCGCCGTCGCCTGGGCCGATTAGTGGACCTCGTCATCATCAGCGGCCGCTCCGGGTCCGGCAAGAGTACCGCGCTGCACCAGCTGGAGGACGAGGGTTACTACGCCATCGACAATCTGCCGGCCTCGCTGCTGCCGGCGCTGGTGGCCCGCGCGCCGGCTCTGGAAGGCACCGGGGTAGCCGTCTGCATCGACGCCCGCAACGCCGCCGACGACCTGTCGCGGATCGAGGCTATTCTCACCGAACTGCCGGACACGGTGCAGCTGCGCACGCTCTACCTGGATGCGGACGAGGCGACCCTCCTCAAGCGCTTCAGCGAGACCCGGCGTCGGCACCCGCTCGCCAGCCGCGAGCTGCCCCTCGCCGACGCGATCCGCCGCGAGCAAGCGCTCCTCGAACCGCTGGCGGCAAAGGCGGGCCTGACCCTCGACACCAGCGAGATGACCATCCACGAATTGCGCGACGCCGTGCGCCAACGCCTCGTGGGCGCCGGGGCCGGCGTGCTGTCCCTGCTGGTACAGTCCTTCGGCTTCAAGCGCGGCGTGCCCACGGACGCGGACCTGGTCTTCGATCTGCGCATGCTGCCCAACCCGCACTGGAGCAAGGAGCTGCGTCTGCTCACCGGCCGCGACGCCCCGGTCCGGGAGTTCCTCGAGGCGCAGCCGCTGACCGGCGAACTGTTCCGGGAGCTCGCCGGCTTTCTCGACCGCTGGCTGCCGCACTACGCCAGCGGTGCCCGCAGCTACCTCACCATCGCCCTCGGCTGCACCGGTGGCCAGCACCGCTCCGTGTACATGGCCGAGCGCCTGTTCGCGCACCTCGCGGCGCACCGGGGGCCCGTGCACCTGCGGCACCGGGAGCTCCCGTAGCATCATGGCGCGGCGCGAAGTCACCATCAGCAACAAACTCGGCCTGCACGCCCGGGCGGCCGCCCGCTTTGTCGGCTGCGCCGCCGCCTACTCCAGCCGGATTCGCGCGGGCCGCGCCGGCGAGGGCGGTGCCATGGTCGACGGCAAGAGCATCATGGCGGTGATGATGCTCGCCGCCGGCAAGGGCACGGCCCTCGTCCTCGAGGCCGAGGGCAACGACGCCGAGGACGCCCTCGCCGCGCTCTGTACGCTCATCGACGACCGCTTCGGGGAAGGGGAATAGGGGCTCCCGGCGCGCGTCAGTTGTTGTCGCCCGGGCTTTACCGGATAATTTTTCGCCACACCCACTGATCCGCCCACTGACCTCGGACCGAGCGACGCGATGACCGGCGCTGAATCGCACAGCCACAAGACGCTTGATCGGCTCACGCGGGCCCTCGAGGAGGGGACGCTCGGGGACGTCAGCCGCATGCTGCGCAAGATGGAGCCCGCGGACGCGGCGCATCTCATCGAGTCCTCACCGCCGCGCTCGCGGCAGGTGCTCTGGCAGCTGATCGACGACGACCTCCAGGGCGAAGTGCTCAACGAGCTCGGCGACGAGCTCCAGCTCGAGTTCCTGAGCGCTCTCGAACCCGCCCAGGTCGCCCAGCTGACCGAGAGGCTGGACGACGACGACGTCGCCGACATCCTCCAGCAGCTGCCGGACGAGGTCACCTTCGAGGTCCTCGAGGCGATGGATCAGCAGGACCGGGCGCGCCTGGAACAGGTGATCTTCTACGCCGACGACACCGCCGGCGGCCTCATGAACACGGACGCCATCACGATCCGTGCCGACCTGACCACGGACGTGGTCCTGCGCTACCTGCGCCGCCACGAGGAGATCCCCCCGGCCACGGACACGCTCATCGTCGTCAACCGCGACGATCGCTATGTCGGCCTGCTGCCCCTGCGCACGCTGCTGGTCTCGGACCCGTCGCACTCGGTACGCGAGCTCATGGTCACCAGCCAGCCGCCGATCCCCGTGGCCATGCCCGACGCCGAGGTGGCGCGGCTCTTCGAGCGCAATGACTGGGTCAGCGCCCCGGTGGTGGACGACAGCGGCCGGCTCCTCGGCCGCATCACCATCGACGATGTCGTCGACGTCATCCGCGAAGACGCGGATCACTCCTTCATGGCCGTCGCCGGCCTCGACGAGGACGAGGACACCTTTGCCCCGGTGCTGCGCACCGCGCGGCGGCGCACCGTGTGGCTCGCCATCAACCTGGTCACGGCCTTCATCGCGTCGGGCGTGATCAACCAGTTCCAGGCCACCATCGAGAAGGTTGTCGCCCTCGCCGTGCTCATGCCCATCGTCGCGTCCATGGGCGGGATCGCCGGCACGCAGACAGTGACGGTCCTGGTGCGGGCCATGGCCATGGGCCAGATCAACCCGGGCAACCGCGGCTGGCTGATTCTCCGCGAGGCCTACGTGGGCATCATCAACGGCCTGTTCTGGGCGACCATCGTCGCCACCGCGGCCGCGCTCTGGTTCGACAGCCTGGTTCTCGGCGCCATCATTGCCGCGGCCATGGTGATCAACCTGGTCACCGCCGGCCTCTCCGGGGCGGTGCTGCCGCTGGTGCTGCAGCGCCTCAGGATCGACCCGGCCCTCGCCGGTGGCGTGGTGCTGACGACGGTGACCGATGTGGTCGGCTTTGTCGCCTTCCTCGGACTGGCCGCCTCTTTTTATGGCTGAGTGACGGCTGACTGACAGCTGACACCTTACGGCTGAGACGTTATGGCTGACGACGACGCGGGTTACGGGAACGAAGCGCCGAGCAAGAGCGCGCTGAAACGCGAGATGACGGCGCGCCAGGCCCTCGGGGAGGCCCTCTGCGCCCTCAGCCCGAAGGAACTCGAGACCATTCCCATCGCGGATCCGCTTCTCGCGGCGGCGATCAGCGAGGCCCGCGCGATCACCAGCCGCAGCGCCCGGCGGCGGCATCGGCAGTACATCGGCAAGCTCATGCGCAGCGTGGATCCGGCGCCGCTGCAGGCGGCGCTGGACAGCCTGCACCAGGAGCGCGCGGCCAGCGCCGCGCAGCATCATGTGCTCGAAGGCCTGCGCGACGAACTCCTCGAGCGCGGGGACGACGCTCTCCCGGCGGTGTTCGAACGCTTCCCGGAGGCCGACCGGCAGCACCTGCGCCAGCTCCTGCGCCAGGCCCGCCGGGAGCGCGACGGCGGCCGCCCTCCCGGCGCTGCTCGCAAGTTATTCCGCTACCTGCGGGAGCTGCAGTCAGCGCAGGCCTGAGCCCGCGGCGCCGGGCGCCTCACCGGCGGGTACCGCGTCGGGATCGGCCCCCGGCGCCGTCTCCGTCTCCGGCGGCGAGGCCGGAAGGGCGTTCGGGTCCAGCACCGGCGTGCCGTCCGGGTCCACGGGGATGCTGGCATTGTCATCGAAGATCCTGCGCAGGCGCAGCGACGGGCTGCCCAGGGGCCCGGACACCTCATAGACCCCGCTGGACATGCGTTTGACCTGCTTCTCGAACACCTTGCTCACGACATAGACGCCGGCCGCCATCGGCAGCCCGCCGGCCAGGGCCGCGACCCAGGGCAGGTTGTCCGCCACCGGCAGGGTCACGACCAGCTCGCCTTCGATCGTCGACAGATCCGTGACGCCGCTGAACTCGAAGGCGCTGGCAGCGCCGCGGAGCGTCAGCGCCGGCAGTTCCACCCGCCCGGCACGAAACAGGAACTCGCTGCGGACCCGATCGAAGGGAATACCGGATTCGAGCATGTGCGACAGGCTGAGGCCGCGGAAGATCTCGGCCAGGTTGAGGAGTGACAGCACCTTGAGCGCGCCGGCGGAGCCCCTGGCATCGAGGAGCCGGCCGTCGCGCACCGCTACCAGGACCCTGCCCTCGAGAGCGGCCGGGGTCAGCGCCGACGGCGCCCCGGGCCAGCGCAGGTCCGCCGTGGCGCTGCCGCCCTCGCTGCGCAACGTCGGCGCATAGCCGAGCGCGACAAGGACCCGGCCGAGGTCGTCAAAGCCCAGGTCGATGGCAAACTGCGTCTCCCCGGCGCCGGCGCCGCCGGCCCAGCGCAGGACGCCACCCCCCTCGCTGCGACTGCGCAGACCGAAGAGCTCGCCACGGATGCCCCGGGCCACGATGGCCTCGGCGTCCCGGTCCAGTTCAAAGGCGAGCTGCCCCAGCGCGTCGCCGTCCCGGCGCAGTTCCAGGATATCGACGCCCAGGGGGCGCACAGCGCGATGCAGCGCCTCGAAGTCCAGGCTC
>CAYFVG010000015.1:0-12892 GCA_964346365.1 uncultured Alteromonadaceae bacterium | reverse complement strand
GATATCGACGCCCAGGGGGCGCACAGCGCGATGCAGCGCCTCGAAGTCCAGGCTCCCGCCGTCCTCCGGCAGGCCCGCCAGGTCGAGGTGATCGAGGAGCAGCCGCGGCATGGGATCGCCGAGGTCGAGGGCTCCCTGCAGCCAGTCCGACTCGAGGCGCAGGTGGCCGCCGCGCAAGACGCCGCCGGCGAAGTCGAGGCGTCCAGCCAGGCGGTCGCCGAGAGCGAGCTCGAGGTCCACTTCGTCGCTGCCGAGGGCAAGCTCCACGGCGAGGGAGCGCGGAACGCCTGCCGCCTTGCCCCAGGGGGCCGGCAGCGCCAGGGTGACACCGGTCAGGTCGCTGGCGAGGGTGAACCGCGCCGGCTGATCGCGGGTCAGGTGCAGCTCGCCGAAGGCATCGGCGCTGCCGCCGACGAAGGGCGGCAGGTCCAGGGGCAACCAGTCGAGCAGCGCCGGGACAGACAGATCTTTACCGGCGAAGCGCAGCGCGAGCGGTGCGTCCGCGCTGTCCTGGGAGAGCAGGACGCTCACCGGACTGCCCCAGAGCCGGCCCCTGAGATCGTCGCTGGCGAAGCCGCTGCCGCTGGCATAGCGCACCCGCCCGCTGATGCCCTCGAACACGAGCCCCCCGGGCTGCACCCGCAGAAGCGCATCGTCCGCGCTCGCATCCACCCGGATCACGGGCTCGCTGCGCCCATCCAGGGGCAGCCGCAGGTCCAGCGCAGTCCGCACGGACCCTTCCGCAGACCAGCGCGCGACCGCGGGGCCGGCGAGCGCGGCCAGCGGCGAGGCCTCGACCACCGCAAGGCCGGCGCCGGCGTCGCCGGACAGCGCCGCCGCCACCGCAAGCACCCGCTCGCCGTCGGCGCCGCGCGAGGCTTCAGCGGATAGCCGCTCCAGCCGGTTGCCGCCGAGTTCGCCGGTCTCCCCCCAGGCGCTGACCCGGGTGTCGTCGATAAGCAGCCGGCCGGCGAAATCCTCGAGGGTCGGCCAGGCCGGATCGAAGGTCACCGCGGCGCCCGCCACATCGAAGTAGAGCTGCATTGTCCGGTGGTCGCGGTTGCGCTTGCGCAGGCTGCCGCGCCAGGCAAACCCTCCGGCCACTACCTGCCCCGGTCCCACCGCATCCGCGAGCCAGCGCCGGAGTGTCTCCGGCAGCCGGTAGGGCAGGTACTTGTCCCGGTAGCGCGTCCGGCTGTCGCGCAGGCCGACGAGGAGTTCCATCGCCGGCCCGACGGTGGTGCCGGGCGTGAAGGGGATGTGCAGCCCCAGCAGCGCCCGGGCCGTGCCCTCCTCACCCTCGGCCTCCAGGAGCCCGGAGCGGAGCCAGAGCTGTCCGGCATCCCAGGCCAGCGACAGGTCGCCGTGCAAAGCCGCGTAGGCCAGCGGCTCCCGGTAGACCTTGGGAAAGGTGAGAATGAGCCCGTTGCTGTCGATGCGAACGTCGCCGCCGCCGGGATAGAGACGGACAAAGGCATCGGCGCCGGCGGCGCCGGGCGCGCCGCGCCAGGACTCCACGGCCAGGTCATCCACCCGCGCGGTGAGTTCCCAGGCCTCTCCCGGCGCGCGCAGGTCGTCGAGGCTCAGCTCCAGGGCGCGCACCTCGCCCCGGGGCGCGAGGACGCCCAGCGCATCGGCGAGCCCCCCGGGAATACTCGGCAGACTGGACAGAAAGCTGTCGATGCCGTCGAGGCTGAAGCCGGCGCTGCGCACGCGCAGCGAGTCGCCGCGCAGGTCGAACTGAGCCCGGGGCAGGACCCAGTGGCGTCCGCCCTGGGCCAGCGACAGGTCCGAGGCGTGCAGCGTCCAGCCACTCTGAGCTTCCGCCAGGGCCGCATCCATGGCCAGCGAGGCCAGGGGCATCCGCCAGGCGCCGTCAGCGCCCTCGAGGAGCAGGTTGTCCCCGGCCAGGGACAGGCGCAGGTCCGAGCGACCGCCGGCGCGCTGCAGCCAGAGCCGGACGCCGGCGCGGCCGGCGGCTCGCGCGGGCAGCGCGGTCGGCAGCCAGTCGAAGACGCGCTCGAGGCGCTCGGCCTCGACATCGAGGAAGACATCCCCGCGCCAGCTGGCGAGGGACAGCGGGTTGCCGATACCCTCGGCGTGAAGGCTGGCGCGGTTGCCCACGGCGGTCTCGACCCGCGCGTCCAGGGTGCGGGCGCTGCCGCTGCGCTTCAGGGTCAGGTCCAGCCGCGCCAGGCGCTCGCGCGCCCCGGGGCGAAGCAGGCGCACGCGGTTGTCCTCGAGGGTCAGGGCGCGCACGCGGGGCAGGAAGCTCGTCAGCCAGTCGCGCAGGCCGCCGTCATCCCCGGGAACGCCGAAGCCACGCAGGCGCAGCCGCCCGGCCTCGTCCCGATCCAGCGCTACGGACAGGCCGCTCAGGGTGGCGATGCTCGCCTGCGGGCTGCGCGTGAGCAGGCTGCGCAGGGGCGCCAGGCGGAGGCTGCCGCGGGCGAGCCGGAGCGGCTCGATGGCCTCGCCGGGGAAGGTCAGACGCAGGTCCGTGAACACCAGCTCCGGCGAGAAGGCCTGCATGCGACCGCTCACGGACGACGCGCTGAGCGCGAAGGGCAGACGCTCGTTCAGCGCCGCCAGCAGCTGCGGCTGCAGGGCGCTGACATTGCCCATGAGGGTCCGGCCCGCAGCCACGTAGACGGCGAGGAGAACGACGCCGACCACCAGCAGGCGCCAGAGCCCGCCGGCGATCAGGTGGAAAGGAGATACAGGGGCTGCGGCGTTCACGTCAGGTCAGGTCAGGTCGGGTCACATAGTGGCTATTGCCGACCGCACCGCGACCGGCGCTGCACTCGATCGGGACGCCATGCGGCGCGCCGTTCCCGACCACGGCCACCCGCGTTGCCATCGGCGTGACGGCGACCGGGCTTGCTTCACGCATCGCGTGACGCCGCGAGGCTGCCCGGAAGAAAGCCCGGAAGAAGGCCCGCAGCGAGGAGCAGCTCCCGCGTCTCGACGAGCGGCAGGCCGACCACATTGCTGTAGCTGCCCGAGAGGCTGCGCACGAAGGCGCCGGCACGGCCCTGGATAGCATAGGCACCGGCCTTGTCCCACGGTTCGTCCGTCGCCAGGTAGGCCGCGATGCGGGCCTCGTCCAGCGTGTCGAAGGTCACAAGGGTCTCCACCGTCCGCTGCCATTCGTCCTCGCCGCGGCGCAATGCCAGTGCCGTGAGTACCGCGTGCACCCGGCCGGAGAGCCGCTCGAGCATGGCCTCGCCGTGCTCGCGGTCCCGGGGCTTGCCGAGAATACAGGCGTCGAGGATGACCGCCGTGTCAGCGGCAAGTACCGCCGCCCCGGGCACCGCCCGGGCCTTTGCGAGGGCCGTGCGGGCCACATAGGCCGCCGGCACTTCCCCGGCCAGCGGCGTCTCGTCCACATCCGCCGGCTGCACGATGAACGGCAGCTCCAGCCAGGCCAGGAGCTCGCGCCGGCGCGGGCTCCGGGAGGCCAGGATGAGCGGCTCACTGGACACGATAATAACGCCTCGCCGCGCGCAGGAAGAGCAGTACCGGTGGCCAGGCGAGGGCGCTCGTGAGGGCCGGGAGCAGGAACAGGAAAGAGCCGGCACCGGCGCCCTCGATATTCTGGATCCACTGGCACAGGAGCTGGTGCAGGCCGGCGAGCAGGAACACGGTGAAGGACTGCTGGGCCAGGGAGAAGACGCGCATGCGCTGGTACAGGAGCCGCGCCAGCAGCGCCGCGAGGGCCAGGGCGAGAACGTTCTGGCCGAGGACGGCCCCCTCGAGCACATCCATGAGCAGGCCGGTGATCGCCGCGGTGGCCAGCCCCACGCGCTGCGGCAGCGCGATAACCCAGTAGGTAAGCACCAGCAACAGCCACTCGGGGCGCAGCCAGGCAAGCCAGGGTGCCAGCGGAAGTACCGCGAGCACGTAGGCCGCGAAGAAGCTGGCGAGAATGACCCAATAGCCCGAGACGCCCTCCTGCACCGCCATCAGCCACCGGCCTCGTCGCCGTCGCCGGCGAAGACCAGCAGCGCGTGGCGCACCCGGTCCAGCGCCGCCATCGGCCGCGCGGTGATACGCGCGAAGGCCTGCCCCGGGTCGCGCTCGACGGCGGTTACCGTGGCCACGGGATACCCGATGGGAAAGCGCTGGCCGAGGCCGGAGGTCACCAGCAGGTCGCCGTCCCGGATATCCGTGGTGGCGGCGACGTGATGAATCTCCAGGCGGTCGAGGGAACCGGTGCCCTCGGCCACGGCGCGCACGCCGTTGCGGTTTACCTGCACGGGCACGGAGTGCGTGGCATCGGTGACCAGCAGCACCCGGGCCTGGAAGCGGCTCACCTCCACCACCTGGCCCATGAGCCCGCCCGCGTCGATGAGGGGCTGTCCCGGGTACACGTCCGCAGCGTCACCCTTGTCGAGGATGAGCTGGTGGCGGACGGGGTCCGGCGCGACGCCGACCACCTCGGCGACGAGCACGTCGTCCCGGACCAGCGCCGTGGAGTTGAGCAGCGAGCGCAGCCGGGCGTTGTCCGCCTGCAGCGAGGCGAATTGCTGTAGCCGCCCCTTGAGGACCAGGTTCTCCCGCCGCAGGTGGGCATTGTCCTCGAGGAGCGTCTGCCGGGAGCGGATGTGGGTGTCCTGCCAGGCGCCGATGGCGCCGGGGATGCCGGCGACCCAGAACACCGGGGCGAGGAGCGTATCGAGCACCGCGCGGCTGCCATCGAGGCGGTTATAGCGGAGGTCGGCCAGCATTAACGCAACGACGGCGAGGGCGACCAGCGTCACCTTCAAACCGAGGTGCGATTCCTTGACGAATAGCGGCCTGATGTCAGTTCCCGATGGCCGGCGGCCAGCGGGGCGCCGGCACCTTACTCAGTGGACAACAAGTCTATCGTATGCCGATCCATGCGTTCCATAGCCATGCCGCCGCCGCGGGCGACGCAGGTCAGCGGGTCTTCGGCGACCACCACGGGCAGGCCCGTTTCCTCCGCGACAAGTCGGTCGAGGTCGCGCAGGAGCGCGCCGCCGCCGGTGAGCACGATGCCGCTCTCGGCGATGTCCGCGGCCAGCTCCGGCGGCGACTGCTCGAGGGCGGACTTCACGGCCTGGACGATGGAAGCGAGCGGATCCAGCAGCGCGTCGAGGATTTCGTCGCTGTTCAGGGTGAAGCTCCGGGGCACCCCCTCGGCGAGGTTGCGCCCGCGGACGTCGATCTCCCGGACCTCGCTGCCCTTGTAGGCACTGCCCACTTCTTCCTTGATTTTCTCCGCCGTGGCGTCGCCGATCAGCGTGCCGTAACGGCGGCGTACATAGGCGACGATGGCCTCGTCGAAGCGGTCGCCGCCGAGGCGGACGGAATCGCGGTAGACGACGCCGTTCAGGGAGATGATGGCGATCTCCGTGGTGCCGCCGCCGACATCCACCACCATGCAGCCGGTGGCCTCGTCGACGTCGAGGCCGGCACCGATGGCCGCCGCCATGGGCTCCTCGATGAGGCGGACCTCGCGGGCGCCGGCGCTGAGCGCGGATTCACGGATAGCCCGCCGCTCCACCTGGGTCGACATGCAGGGGACGCAGACGAGTACCCGCGGGCTCGGGCGGATGTAGCGCGTCTCGTGGACCTTGGCAATGAAGTGCTGGAGCATTTTCTCGGTGACCTGAAAGTCGGCGATGACACCGTCCTTCAGGGGCCGTATGGCGGTGATATTGCCCGGCGTGCGGCCGAGCATGCGCTTGGCCTCGGTGCCCACGGCCTCGATGGTCTTCTGGCCGTTGTGCAGGCGGATCGCGACCACGGAGGGCTCGTCGAGGATGATGCCCTGGCCGCGGACGTAGATCAGGGTGTTGGCGGTCCCCAGGTCGATCGACAAATCGTTGGAGAACATACCGCGGAGTTTCTTCAGCATTCAGCGTTTACTCAGCGTGTAGTCTTGATGGGCCCCGAGCACCACGACCCCGGGTGACGCGGGCGAAGAGGACGGGGCCAGGGTCAGATACAGCGGAAAAAATTATGGCCGCACTCATGCGGTTTCTGGGCGCCGGACCGTTGGAACTCTACCAACGGCGGGGATGTTGGGCAAGGCACAACTGTGATAGATTTGCGCGCTCGCGGCCGCGAGCGCGGCCCCCATGAAGCGACGTGGAACCCCGTGCCCATGAGCGTAGGCGCCGAGCAACTGGAACGGCTGGCCGCCCTGGCCCGGCTGCGCATCGACCCCGGGGAGGCGCCGGCGCTCGGCGACAGCCTCGCCCGGATCCTGGCCCTGGTCGAGGAACTCGCCGCGGTCGACACGGCCGGGATCGAACCCCTGGCCAACCCCTTCGACGCCGTACAGCCCCTGCGCGCCGACGAGGTCACCGAAACCGACCGCCGGGAGGCCTTCCAGGCCATCGCCCCGGCCGTGGAGGACGGCCTGTACCTGGTGCCGCGGGTGGTGGAATAAACCGTGGCCCGTGACACCCCCGCGACCGCGACCGCCCTGCTCGAGGCCCTCGACCGGGGCCGCTGCTCCGCGGAGGAGCTGACCCGCGACTGCCTCGACGGTATCGCCGCGCGCGACGGCGACCTCAACAGCTTCATCACCGTCGACGCCGAGGGCGCCATCGCCGCGGCCCGGGCCGCCGACGACGCCCGGGCCGCCGGCCGCGCCGGCGCGCTCGCCGGGCTGCCGATCGCCCACAAGGACATCTTCTGCACTGCCGGGCTGCGCACGAGCTGCGCCTCGCGCATGCTCGACAACTTCGTGCCGCCCTACAGCGCCACCGCGGTGGCGCGCCTCGGCGCCGCCGGCGCAGTGACCGTCGGCAAGACCAACATGGACGAGTTCGCCATGGGCTCCTCCACCGAAACCAGCTACTACGGGCCCTGTCGCAACCCCTGGGACCGCGAGCGGGTTCCCGGGGGCTCCTCCGGCGGCTCCGCCGCGGCGGTGGCCGCGGGCCTGGTGCCGGCGGCGACGGGGACAGACACCGGTGGCTCCATCCGCCAGCCCGCCGCCCTCTGCGGGATCACCGGCATCAAGCCGACCTACGGCCGGGTGTCGCGCCTGGGCATGATCGCCTTCGCCTCGAGCCTGGACCAGGGCGGCATCATGGCCCGCTCCGCCGAGGACTGCGCACTCCTCCTGGGGGCCATGGCCGGGCACGATCCGGGCGACTCCACCAGCGCCCGGGCGGCGGTGCCGGACTACCGGGCGGACCTCGCCATGGACCTCGATGGCCTGCGCATCGGCCTGCCGCGGGGCTGGTTCGACGCGACCCTCGCCGGCGCCATCGGCGACCGGCTGCGCGCGGCCCTGGGCGAACTCGAAGCGCGCGGCGCCCGCCTCGTCGACATCGACCTGCCGAACAACCACCTGAGCATCCCCGCCTACTACATCCTCGCGCCGGCGGAGGCCTCCTCCAACCTCGCCCGCTACGACGGCGTGCGCTACGGTCATCGCTGCGCGGCGCCGACAGATCTCGAGGATCTGTACACCCGCAGCCGCGAGGAGGGCTTCGGTGCCGAGGTGCAGCGGCGCATCCTGGTCGGGACCTATGCCCTGTCCGCCGGCTACTACGACGCCTACTACAAGAAGGCACAGCAGACCCGGCGCCTCATCCGCCAGGACTACCTCGACGCCTTCGACACGGTCGACGTCATCGCCGGCCCCACGGCGCCGGGCACCGCCTTCCGCCTTGGCGAAAAGGTCGACGACCCGGTCACCATGTATCGGGAAGACAGCTATACCCTCGGTGTGAACCTGGCGGGCCTGCCGGCGCTGAGCCTGCCCGTGGAGCCGCTCGACGGCCTGCCCGTGGGGCTGCAGCTCATCGGCCGGCACTTCGAGGAGGGGCGGCTCCTCGCCGTCGCCCACCGCTACCAGCAGATCACCGACTGGCACGGCTGCGAGGCACTCGCCACCGGAGGCGCCGCGTGAGCTGGGAAGCGGTCATCGGTCTCGAGGTGCACCTGCAGCTGGCGACGCGCTCGAAGATCTTCTCCGGCAGCGCCACGACCTTCGGTGCGGCGCCGAACACCCAGGCCGGCGCCGTCGACCTCGCCATGCCCGGCATGCTGCCGGTGCTCAACGAGCAGGCCGTGCGCCACGCCGTGCTCTTCGGCCTCGGCATCGATGCCGAGCTCGGCCGCCGCTCGGTCTTCGACCGCAAGAACTACTTCTACCCGGACCTGCCCAAGGGCTACCAGATCAGCCAGTTCGCCGCGCCCATCGTCGGCCGCGGCAGCTTCGAGATCGTGCTCGCGGACGGCCGCAGCAAGCGCATCGGCATCACCCGCGCGCACCTCGAGGAGGACGCCGGCAAGTCGCTGCACGAGGACTACCACGGGCAGACCGGCATCGATCTCAACCGCGCCGGCACGCCGCTGCTGGAGATCGTCACCGAACCGGATCTCGCCAGCGCCGCGGAGGCCGTGGCCTACCTGAAGGCGCTGCACAGCCTGGTGGTCTACCTCGGCATCTCCGACGGCAACATGGCCGAGGGCTCCCTGCGCTGCGACATCAACATCTCCCTGCGCCGACCCGGCAGCGACACCCTGGGCACCCGCGCCGAGATCAAGAACGTCAACTCCTTCCGCTTCGTGGAAAAGGCCATCGCCCACGAGATCGAGCGCCAGGCGGAGCTGCTCGAAAGCGGCGGCAGCGTGGTGCAGGAGACCCGTCTCTACGACGCCGAGCGCGACGAGACCCGCCCGATGCGCAGCAAGGAGGTCGCCACGGACTACCGCTACTTCCCGGAGCCTGACCTGCTCCCGGTCGTGCTCGAGGAAGCCTTTATCGAGGAACTGCGCGCGACGCTGCCGGAACTGCCCGCGGCCAAGCGCCAGCGCTTCCGGGAGCAGTACGGTCTCTCCGCCTACGACGCCGGGGTGCTCGCCGACAGCCGGGCCCTCGCCGACTACTTCGAGGCGGTGGCGGCGGCCTGCGGCGACGCCAAGCTGGCGGCGAACTGGGTCCAGGGGTCACTCCTGGGCCGGCTCAACCGGGACGGGCTCGCCCTGGAGGCCTGCCCGGTGGCCCCGGCGGCCCTCGGCGGCCTCCTCGCCCGTATCCTCGATGACACCATCTCCGGCAAGATCGCCAAGCAGGTCTTCGAGGCCCTGTGGAATGGAGAGGGGAATAGCGAGGGGAGCGACGAAGGCGCTGCCGATGCGATCATCGAGGCCCGGGGCCTGAAGCAGGTCTCCGACAGCGGCGCCATCGGCGCCATGGTCGATGCGGTGATCGCGGAGAGCCCGGAGCAGCTGGCGCAGTACGCCGCCGCCGACGAGAAAAAACGCAAGAAGCTGGTCGGCTACTTCGTCGGCCAGGTCATGAAGACCTCGAAGGGCCAGGCCAACCCGGCCCTGGTGAACCAGCTGCTCGCCGAAAAGCTGCCCGACTGAAACCGCCTTCCCAGAAGAGCCCGACACACTCAGCCCGACACACCAGCCTGACCGGGGGCACCATGCGCAAGGACAAGAGCCAGGTCATCGACGAGCAGTGGGACGACGCGCGGGTCAAGAGCTTCCTCGCCGCCCGCGCCCACGACGGCACGCCGGACGACTTCCACTGCCTGCTCCGCGCCTACCAGGGGATGCGCCCCGGGGACTTCGAGCGCTTCCTGGTGTTCTTCACCGCCGCCGACCGCGAGCTCGACGCCCGCAACGGGGCCGGGGAAACGGTCCTGGAGATCATCGAGGGACACCGCCTGGGCGGCCCCTATGCCGAGGCCCTGCGCGCCGCGGGCGCGGGCGCCGGCGGCACCGCCACGGCCTGAGCGCCGACGGCTCAGTCGATCGCTACGCGGCCGCGGAGAAAGCGCTCCCGGTTTTCCTGCTTCTTCGCCTCACTCTTGCGCAGCAGCACATAGACCGCGCCGGTACCGCCGTGCCGGGGCTGTGCGCTGTGAAAGGCCTGCACCGCCTCCAGCTCCCGCAGCCACTGGTCCACCGCCCCCTTGAGCACCGAGAGACGCTGGTCCTTGGGCTTGCGCTCGCCCTTGCCGTGCACCATGAGGACGCTGCGCAGGCCGCGCTCGAGGCACTCCTCCACGAAATCGAACAGTTCGCCGCGGGCCTGGCGCACGGTCATGCGATGCAGATCCAGGCGCGCGTCGGCCGGGTAGCGGCCCTGCTTGAGCTTGCGGTAGACGCCGTTCTGTATGCCCGGGCGCTTGAAGGCGAGGACGTACCACGGGTCCTTCGGCTCGATGTCCTCCTCGCGCAGGGGGTTGCGGTCACGGCCGGGGCTGGTCACGGCGGCGTTGCGGCGCGCGGCGAGGGTCTGGCGGTCCGCGCCGCCGCCGCCGGGGCGCACCCGCCGCTCCCGCCGCAGCGGCGCCACATCCGCCACTTCCTGCCAGAACAGCTCTTCATCGTCGCGCATCGCGGCCTCCGGCGGTCAACGGCTTTCTAAGGCCCATTATAACCACGCCGCCCGCCTCCCCAAGGCGCCCGCCGGGCATGGCCTCTGCGACTTTTTCTCCTGCTACCATGGCCGCACCCCATGATGGAGTGACAGCATGCGCGGCAATGCCATCGACGGCGCCGGATACCTCCTGCGCGGCGCCAGCCTCCTGACCCGCCCGACGCTGCGGCTGTTCGTGCTCGTGCCGCTCGCGGTCAACATCCTGATTTTCTCGGCGGTGATCTGGTGGGGCGTGAGCTGGCTGGCAGGTTGGCTCGATACACTCATGGCCCAGGTACCCGACTGGCTCGGCTTCCTCGAGTGGCTGCTCTGGCCTCTGGTGGGCCTGCTGGTGACCCTCACCACCGGCTACCTGTTCACGGCCGTGGCCATCGTCATCGCCTCCCCCTTCAACACCCTCCTGGCCGAGAAGGTCGAGGAGCTGGTCACGGGCCGCGAGGTCGCCGGCCTCGAGGGCCTCGGCGCGGCCCTCGTCGGCGTGCCCCGGGGCATCCTGCGCGAGCTGGCCAAACTGCTCTACTTCGTGCCCATGCTGCTGCTGGTGCTCGTGCTGACTGTCATTCCCGGGGTGAACACCCTGTCGCCGCTGCTCTGGTTCGCCCTCGGTGCCTGGATGTTCAGCCTCGAGTTCCTCGACTACCCCATGGACAACCACGGCCTGTCCTTCGCCGCGGTGCGGGAGGCGTGCCGGGAACGGCGCCTGTCCAGTTTCGGCTTCGGGGGCCTGGTCGCGCTGTGCACGGGCATTCCGCTGGTGAACTTCGTCGTGGTGCCGGCGGCGGTCGCCGGCGGCACGCTGTTCTGGATCGAGGAGGTCGCGGGGGACCGCTGAGGCTGGACCGCCCCGCGGACGTCGGGCTCAGGGCGCGAGAAGCTCCCGGGGCGGGTGCGTGCAGGCCAGGGGCTCACCGAGGAGCGCCTCCAGGTCCGGCAGCAGGAAGGCGTCGTCCTCGCTGGCGAAGCTGATGGACACGCCCGTGGCGCCGGCGCGGCCCGTGCGCCCGATGCGGTGCACGTAGTCTTCCGGATCCTCCGGGAGGTTGTAGTTCACCACGTGGCTGACGCCGTCGACGTGGATACCCCGGCCGGCGACGTCCGTCGCCACGAGCACCGCGAGGTCGCCGCTCTTGAAGCGCTCCAGGGTCTTCGTGCGCTTGTCCTGCGAAATCTCCCCGGAGAGGATGCCGGCGCGCACACCCGCCTTGCGCAGGCGCTCGTGCAGGCGCCGCACCTGGTCCCGGCGGTTGGCGAAGACGATGACGCTGTCGGCGTCCGGCCCGCGCAGCAGGTTGAGGAGAATCCGGAAGCGCTCTTCGCTGCTCGCGAGGTAGACCTTCTGGTCGACGCTGTCCGTGGCCACGCTCTCCGGCTCGATCTCGACCTTCACCGGGTCCCGGGTCCACTGGGCGGCGAGGTTGATGATGTCCTGGGTGAAAGTCGCCGAGAACAATAGCGTCTGCCGGTACTCCTTCTGCGGTGTTGCCCGCACGATGCGCTTGACCTGCGGGATGAAGCCCATGTCGAGCATCCGGTCAGCCTCGTCGAGCACCAGCACCTCGACGTGATCCAGCAACAGGTCGCGGCGGGTCATGAAGTCGATGAGGCGCCCGGGGGTCGCGACCACCAGGTCGACGATGCGCCGATTCACCTGATTCAGCTGCTTCTGGTAGTCCATGCCGCCGATCAGCGTGACCGTGTTGAGCCCCGTGTGGCGGCCCAGCTCCCCGGCGTCGGCCGCGATCTGCATGACCAGCTCCCGGGTCGGCGCGATCACCACGGCCCGCGGCTCGCCGAGGAAGCGCTCGTCCTCCACCGGGTTGTTGAGCAAATCGTTGAAGATGGTGATGAGGAAGGCGGCGGTCTTGCCCGTCCCCGTCTGCGCCTTGCCGATGGCATCGTGGCCGCGCAGCGTGAAGGGCAGCACCTGCGCCTGGATCGGCGAACAGTAGCGGAAGCCGAGATCGGCGATCCCGCGCATGATCTCGTCGCGCAGACCGAGGTCGTGGAAGCGCGTCCTGCCATCCTCCGGGGCGACCGGGAAGTCGTCGATGGACCAGTCCTGGGTGGCCGGCGCGCTATCGCTCTCGCGCCGGCCGGCGGAATGCTTGCTCAAGCTGCACCTGCGAGGCCGAAAATTCGGCGCGAAGTTTACCACTTCCCCGCCCTGAGTGCTGCTTCCAGTCTCCCTTCTTCACCGCTCCAGAAACGCTCCGTCAGCGCTCCATCAACCCTCCCTCAGCCTGCCTGGCCGCCGCCGCAGTCGGGGCAGCCGGGCCGGGGCGGCAGCGCCAGACGCCGGATCTGATAGTCGTACAGGTCCAGGGTCAGCACGGCGCCGCGCAGGTCGCCGCCGTAGCCCGCAAGCACCTTCAACGCCTCGAGGGCCGCCAGGCTGCCGAGGACGCCGACCACGGGGCCGAGGACCCCGCTCTCGCTGCAGGACAGGGCGCTCCCGGCGCCCTCCTCGGGGACCAGGCAGCGGTAGCAGGCAGCGCCCGCAGCCGG
>CAYFVG010000014.1:0-22729 GCA_964346365.1 uncultured Alteromonadaceae bacterium | reverse complement strand
GGGCCTGCTGATCATCGACGAGGAGCACCGCTTCGGGGTCAAGCAGAAGGAGGCGATCAAGGCGCTGCGCGCGCAGGTGGACATTCTCACGCTTACCGCCACGCCGATCCCGCGCACCCTGAACATGGCCCTCGGCGGCATGCGCGACCTGTCGATCATCGCGACCCCCCCGGCGCGGCGGTTGTCCATCAATACCTTCGTTCGCGAGCAGAGTCCCGCCCTGGTCAAAGAGGCGGTGCTCCGGGAGACCCTGCGCGGCGGCCAGGTGTTCTACCTGCACAATGAGGTCCGCACCATAGAGGAGACTGCGCGCAAGCTCCGGGAGCTGCTGCCGGATCTGTCCGTGGCCGTGGCGCACGGCCAGCTGCCGGAGACCGAGCTCGAGCAGGTCATGGCGGACTTCTACCACAAGCGCGCCCACGTGCTGGTGTGCACCACGATCATCGAGACCGGCATCGACATTCCCAATGCCAACACCATCATTCTCGAGCGGGCGGACCGCCTCGGGCTCGCCCAGCTGCACCAGCTCCGCGGGCGCGTGGGACGCTCGCACCACCAGGCCTACGCCTACCTGCTGTGCCCGCCGCGCTCGGCCATGACCGGCGACGCCGCAAAGCGCCTCGATGCCATCGAGGCGGCCGGGGAGCTCGGCGCGGGCTACCAGCTCGCCACCCACGACCTCGAGATCCGCGGCGCCGGCGAGCTCCTCGGCGACGAGCAGAGCGGCCAGATCCAGGGCGTCGGTTTCGGCATGTACCTGGAGATGCTGCAGCGCGCTGTGGCAGCCCTGCGCCGGGGCGAGCTTCCGGACGTGGACGGCCCGCTGGCGGCGGGCACGGAGATCAACCTGCACGTGCCGGCCCTCATCCCCGAGGATTACCTGCCGGATACCAACACCCGCCTGGTGCTCTACAAGCGCATCGCCGCCGCCGGGTGCGACGCGGCCCTGCGCGACCTGCAGGTGGAGATGATCGACCGCTTCGGCCTGCTCCCCGAGCCGGTCAAGCAGCTGTTCACGATCGCCGGGCTGCGGGTCGCGGCCGAGCCGCTCGGGATCAGCGCGATTGAGCTCGGCCCGGAGGGTGGTACCGTCGAGTTTCGCGAGTCCACCGCCATCGATCCCATGACCCTCGTCACCCTTGTGCAGGGCGACCCCGCCCGCTACCAGCTCGCCGGGGCCACGCGCCTCCGCATCCGCGCCGGCCTGCCGGAACCGGTCCAGCGCGTCAGGATGGCGGGACAGCTCCTCGAACGCTTCGCCGCCGGCAGCAATGCGCCCGCTGCCTGAGCGCCTCGCTGCCCTGGCGCTGGGAGCGGTCGCGGCTCTCCCCGGGCTGGCCCGGGAAGAGGCCGAAGCGCCGCCCTGGTACCGGGTCGAGCTCCTCGTTTTCCGCTACACGGACCCGGCGGCGCTCACCGCGGAGCGCTGGCCCGTCTACCCGGACACCGCCTACCCCGAGCGCTATCGCTTCCTGATCGACCGCAAGCTCGCCGACCGGCGCCTGGAGGAACATGCCGGCGCCGAGAGCCGCATCGATGATCGCGGGCGGCAGGTTCTGCGCCTCGCAAGCCGGCAGGTGGCACCCGATCCGAACGCGCTTCCGGCAGCTGTACCGAACCTCCTCCCGCTGCTGCCCCTGGAGCCGCAGCGCCCGGACGGCCACGTCGGTGCCGCCCGGCCCCGGGATCCGTCCCCCGCCGCCGGCGCCGCCGATCCCGACGCCCCGCCGCCGCTGCCGCCCGCCTTCACCCGGCTGCCGACGCGGGCGCTGCCGGCGTACCGGCTGGTCCGGGACAGCGGCTACGAGGTGCTCTGGCACGAGGCCTGGGTCCAGCCCCTGGCGGCACAGGACGAGGCCGTGCCCCTGCTCCTCGACCGCGCCGGGGATCCGGACCGGGCACCCTGGCCGCGGCTGCAGGGCAGCGTGCGCCTGTATCTGTCCCGCTATCTGCACCTGGAGACGGCGCTGTGGCTCAACACAGAGGGCAGCTACCTTCCCGACGGCTGGCGCGCCGAGGCGCCGCCCCTGGCGCCGCCCTCCCTCGTGCTGGAGCCGGCTCCGCTCCCCCGGCGGGACCCGGCAGAAGCGCTCCTCGCCGGCGAGCCGCGACGGCCGGATGGTCGCCTCGCGGATGGCCGCCGGGCCTGGGACGGCCCCCCCGCAGCCCGCGAGTTCGACGACAGGACAGGCGCGGCGCTCGCCGACGACCCGAACGCGCCGCCCGACCCCGACGCCGCGGCGGTGTGGCCCTGGCGCCACAGCGTCGTGCTGGAGGCCCGGCGCCGCATGCGCAGCGGCGAAACACACTACCTCGATCACCCGCTGTTCGGCGTGGTCGTGCGCCTGGAACCGCTCGATGCGGCGGCACTCGAGACCCTCGGCGAGGCCCTGGCGGACCCCGGCTGGGCCGAACGGCACGGGCGCGCGCAGGAGAGCCCGGCTAAACCCGCCGGCGGCCCCTGAGGAAGGCGCGCAGCAGCGCCGCCACGGCCCCTGCTTCGCGCTTGAGGACCCCGCTCATGGCTGCCAGCGTGAGCGGCTGGTCGCCGAGGCCCGCGGCCGCGTTCACCACCATGCAGATCGATGCATAGGGCAGCGCCAGCTCCCGGGCCAGGGCCGCTTCCGGCATTCCGGTCATCCCCACCAGATCGCAACCGTCGCCGCGCAGGCGGCGTACCTCTGCCGCCGTTTCCAGCCGCGGACCCGGAGTCACGCCGAGCACGCCGCCGTCGCGACAGGCGATGTCCGCCTCCCGGGCGGCTGTGGCCAGCGCCCGCCGCAGGGCCGGATCGTAGGGCTCGGTGAAATCGACGTGCTGCAGCGGCGCATCGCCGCCCTCGTCGAAGGTATGCTCGCGACCCCAGGTGTAGTCGACCAGCTGGTCCGGCAGCACCAGCCGCCCGGGACCGTAGTCATCGCCAATGCCGCCCACCGCATTGATCGCCACCACGGCCTCCGCGCCGAGCTCCCGCAGCGCCCAGAGATTCGCGCGGTAATTGATGCGATGCGGCGGCAGGGACCGCGGCTTGCCGTGGCGCTGCAGGAAGAGCACCGACCGGCCGTCGATGGTCCCTGCCTCAACGACCCCCGAGGGCGCACCGTAGGGCGTGGCCACGTCGCGGACGCCGCTGCCCTCAAGGCCCGCCAGGGCATCGATGCCGGTACCGCCGATGATGGCGACGCTCACGGTTCAAGTTCCGCCGGATTAGACATTTTTTGCATGACGCCATGACGGACCAAGCTGCTTCTCCTATAAGCGGTCCCCGCGCCGCGCCCCGCGCCGGCGCCAGGTTATTGATTTCGAATGAGAAAGCCGGCAGAAAGGGAGCCTCCGACCGCGCCTGAGGCCCCGCGCAGAAGCCAACCCGGCCATGGACAGGCTCCGCGCACCTGCTAGGTTTCTGGCAGGAGGACGATAACATGACCCGCGAAAGACCGGCCATCGGCCAGTGGTACAAGGAAGCGGATAGCGGTGGGCTGTTCGAGGTTGTCGCCCTGGACGAAAGCGGCGGCACCATCGAAGTGCAGTACCTGGACGGCGAGATCGCAGAATTCGATCTGGAGAGCTGGGCTGAGCTGACCCTCCTGCCGGCCGTCGAGCCCGAGGACTGGCGAACACCCTACGAACTCAGCGACGAGGACAGCGTCGACCCGGACCAGCCGCAGCATCCCGACCGGGGCAACCCGGTGCACAGCATCGAGCCCGATGAATTCTGGGAACGCGAGGATTATTGAACAGCGGACGGTCGGTCTTGCGCACAGCCGCCTACTGTATATACTTCCAGTAGTGTACGCATGCACAGGACTGCTTTATGGCCAAGCTTACCGCCCGGCAGCAACAGGTCCTCGACCTGATCCGGCGCCATAGCGACGACACCGGCTACCCGCCGACCCGCGCCGACATCGCCCGGGAGCTGGGCTTCCGCTCCGCAAACGCCGCGGAAGAACACCTGAAGGCCCTCGCCCGCAAGGGCGCGATCGAGATCATCCCCGGCGCCTCCCGGGGCATCCGGCTGCCGGAGGAACACGGCATTCCCGTCGTCGGTCGGGTCGCCGCGGGCAGCCCGGTGCTCGCCGAGGAACATATCGACAGCTACTGCGAGCTACCGGCGGACTTTTTCCATCCGGCGGCGGACTACTTCCTCCGGGTTACCGGCGACAGCATGCTCGGCATCGGTATCTGTGACGGCGATCTCCTGGCGGTGCACAGCACACCGGAGGCCCGCGACGGCGAGGTGGTGGTGGTGCGGCTCGACGACGAGGTGACGGTCAAGCGCCTGCGCCGCGGCCGCGAGCGCCACCGGCTGCAGCTCCTGCCCGAAAACCCGGATTACACCCCCATCGAGGTCGACCTGCGCGAGCAGGCTTGCGTGATAGAAGGCCTTAGCGTCGGTGTGTTGCGCCGGGGCACCTGAGGCGCCCGGCCGACAAAAGAAAACCGAACGCGGCGAAAGCCGCGCCGACAAACAAGCTGCGGCGGCCGCTCAGTGAAGAACCCGCGCCGTGTCCTGCCCGATTTCCTCCTCGACTTCTTCCTCGATCTCGACCTCGGCCTGATCCGTCAATTCGGCCGTGGCCTGGATACCTGCCTGGATCATGGCCTTGGCCACCTCCAGGCAGTGCTCCATCACGTACATGCGCGACTCGTCGGAAAACTGGATACGCAGCAGCGGCGGGGCATCGTCCCCGGCGCGCTGCAGAACCACCTCGCCGTTCCCCAGATCAACGATCTCCAGCAGGGCTGTAGACACTCGGCAGACCTCGTTTCCGCGGTGTGTCGGTCGATGGTAACAGTGTCCCGGGGGTGGGCCAACACGCCTCAGCTTTCCTCGAGCGAGTCGTTCATGCGTGCCAGCGTCGCCGACAGCGCCCGGTGCCAGCTGCGGGCCTGCGCCGGGTCCGGCAGGCCCTGCTCCGCCGCCAGGAGATTGCCCGGCACCCGCGAGCGCGTCGGCAGCGCAGTGGGCAGCGGCGCCAGCAGGTCGGCGAGCCAGCCTGCGGTCTCCAGGCGCGCAAACTCCCGGATCTCCGACGGCAGCGCCTTGCCGGCGGGGGGTTCGGGCAGCTCGTCGCAGCGCCGCGGCGGCGGCCCGCCGGCCGCATCACCGGCGGGATCCAGGAGAGCCGACAGGTACCAGCCGTAGGCGGCGATCAGCTGCTCGCGCACACCCGGCGCATGCGCCGCATCGAGGATATCGGCCGGCGCCGCGCCCGTCTCGCGCTGCGCGGCCCAGCCATCGATAAGCAGACGCGCCAGGTAGAGGTGATGGTTGGCTCGGCTCCGGGACACGGGCTCAGCGGCTCCCGGCTTTGGCTTTGGCCTTGGCCTTGGTTTTGGTTTTGGCCTTGGTGTTGGCCCTGGTTCTGGCTTTGGTCGCTGCCTTGGTCCCGGTAGCCGTCTTGGCGGTGGTCTTGCGCCCGGGACTGGCCTTGCGCGCGCTGCTGGCGCTGCCCGCCTCGACCTGCCAGCGGCCGTCCCGGTACAGGGCCTTCCAGCCTGTCGCCTTGCCGTCCCGCTCGGTCATGACGTACTGCTCGCGGCTCTTGCGGCTGTAGCGGACCTGGCTGCGGTTGCCGTCATCGTCCCGGGGCGGCGCCTCGAGCAGGTAGGCGTACTTCGGGTCGATCTCGTTACCGTGGGGGATCAGCTCATCGACAAACGGCGCCCGCGTCTCCCGGTTGCGCGGGAACTGGCTGGCGGCCAGAAACAACCCCGCCGCGCCATCCCGGAGGACGTAGTGGTCCTCGACCTTCTCGCAGGCGAGTTCCGGCATGGGCACCGGGTCCATCTTGGGCGGTGCCACCTCCCCGTTGCGCAGCAGCTTGCGTGTGTTTTTGCAGCCCTCCGCGGTGCAACCGAAGTACTTGCCGAAGCGCCCGGTCTTGAGCTGCATCTCGGCCCCGCACTTGTCGCACTCGATCACCGGCCCGTCATAGCCCTTGATCTTGAAGCGTCCCTCTTCAACTTCGAAGCCGGGGCAATCCGGGTTGTTGCTACAGATGTGGAGCTTGCGCTTTTCGTCGATGAGGTAGCTGTCCATGGTTGCGTTACAGAGCCCGCAGCGGTGCTTGCTGCGCAGGAGCCGGGACTCCGCTTCGTCGTCCGCATCCTCGCGGATAGCTTCGTCACCGGGTATCAGGTTGATGGTGTGTTTGCAGCGTTCCTTCGGCGGCAGCGTGTAGCCGGAACAGCCCAGGAACACGCCGGTACTCGCCGTGCGAATCTGCATCGGCCGGCCGCACTTGTCGCAGGGAATGTCCGTCATCGTCGGTTCATTCGGCCGCATGCCATCGGGTTGCGGCAGTTCTGCCCGTTCCAGCCGCTTGCGGAAATCCGCGTAGAAACGGTCCAGGAGCTCGCGCCAGTCCAGCTCGCCCTCGGCGATTTCGTCGAGCCGCTCCTCCATGGTCGCCGTGAAGCTGTAGTCGAGGAGGTCGCTGAAACTCTCCTGCAGCCGGTAGGTGACGATGTCACCCATCTTCTCGGCGTAGAAGCGCCTGTTCTCGAGGCGAACGTAGCCGCGATCCTGGATCGTCGAGATGATCGAGGCGTAGGTCGAGGGACGGCCGATACCGCGCTTTTCGAGCTCCCGGACCAGGCTCGCCTCACCGAAGCGCGGCGGCGGCGCGGTGAAATGCTGGGACGGCTCCAGCTTGACCAGGTCCAGGGCATCGCCTTCGGCGACATCCGGCAGCACCGTGTCTTCGCCCTTGCGGCCCGTGGCCGGCAGCACCCGGGTGTAGCCGTCGAAACGTATGATGCGACCGCGCGCGGCCAGCTCGTAGTCACCGGCGGCCACGGTGATCGTGGTCGAGGTGTACTCGGCCGGGGACATCTGGCTGGCGACAAACTGGCGCCAGATCAGATCGTAGAGACGCTCGGCGTCACGCTCCATATTGACGAGCCCGGCCTGGGTCACGTTGACCTCCGAGGGGCGGATCGCCTCGTGGGCTTCCTGGGCGCCTTCCTTCGAGGCGTATTCCCGCGCCTTGTCCGGCAGGTAGCGGGCCGGGAAGTGGGCGCTCAGGTAGTCCCGACAGCTGGCGACGGCCTCCTTGCTCAGGTTGGTGGAGTCCGTCCGCATATAGGTAATGTAGCCCGCCTCATAGAGACGCTGGGCCAGAGTCATGGTCTTTTTTACGCTGAAGCCGAGGCGCGTGCTCGCCGACTGCTGCAGCGTGGACGTGATGAACGGCGCCGGCGGGTTGGATCGGGTCGGCTTGTCCTCCCGGGCCTTGACCCGGTAGCTCGCCCCGGCGAGGGCGTCCCGCGCCGCCATCGCGTCCGCCTCGTTGGTCGGACGGAATTTCTCGCCCCGGCACCGGCGGACCTCGAAGCGGGCCGGGTCCGCGTCCCGGGCCTTGAGGTCGGCGTGGATTTCCCAGAACTCCTCGGGAATGAAGGCGCGAATCTCCCGCTCGCGCTCGACGATCAGGCGCACGGCCACGGACTGAACCCGGCCCGCCGAGAGTCCCCGGGCGACCTTCGACCAGAGCAGCGGCGACACCATATAGCCCACCACGCGGTCGAGGAACCGCCGGGCCTGCTGCGCATTCACCCGGTGCGTATCCAGCTGCGAGGGATGCTCGAAGGCCTCGCGGATGGCGTTCTTCGTGATCTCGTTGAACACAACCCGTTGGTAGCGGTCGTCGTCGCCGCCGATGGCCTCGCGCAGATGCCAGGCAATGGCCTCCCCCTCGCGGTCGAGGTCGGTCGCGAGGTAGATGGCGTCGGACTTCTCCGCCAGCTTCCTGAGCTCACTGACCACCTTCTCCTTGCCGGGCAGGATCTCGTAGTGCGCTTTCCAGCCATGCTCCGGGTCGATACCCATGCGGCGCACAAGCTGCTCCCGGTTCTTCTTCCTTTTATGCGTGGTTTTTTCTTCCGGGGACATTTTGCGGGTGCGCGCCGCCTGGGCAGCGCGCTCTTTCGGGTCCACGTTCTGCTTGCCGCTGCCGGAGGTCGGCAGGTCGCGGATATGGCCCACGCTGGACTTCACCACGAAATCCGGCCCGAGGTACTTGTTGATGGTCTTGGCCTTCGCAGGCGACTCGACGATGACGAGAGACTTTCCCATGGTGCTCCGGTGTTACCTCGGCGTGGCGGGCCGACCCGTGAGGACGGCGCAAAGGGGGGCATATATATAGGCCACTGTCCCGGGGGTCAAGGGACGACGGCCCGGGGCGATCCGGCTTCCCGGTCCCGCCAGGCCTTCAGGGCAGCGGCAATCGCGTCCACCGCGTCGGGCCCCGCGGTCTCCTGCCAGTACACGCCACAGCTCGCCTCGTCGATACCCACGGCGAGGGCCCAGGCGGGTAGTGAGGCCACCGGCGCCGGGGGCGGGTTGCGCCCCTCGCTGGCCTGCCAACCGTCCCCGTCGCGCCACCAGGCCCGGGGGCGGCGCGGGGCGGTGCCGCGGGACGCCGGCAGCCGCAAGCCGTAGTAAAGCACCTGCCGCTCGCCGGCCGGCAGCCGCTCCCGCCGGGACCGCGGCAGCGGCAGGTCGCGCACCTCGACATACAGCCCCGCCAGGGCAGCGCGCTCCCGCAGGGACGCCTGCGTTCGCTGGCGGGATGTGGGCCAGAAATGCCAGAGTGGCGCCAGCGCCACGCCGACAACCAGGGCGATGAGAAGGGTCGTAGTCAAGGGTGATGACTCAGGTCAAGGGGCACGCGGATAGCTCCCGGAATTCATTGCCGCGCCGCCGCGGTATGTTATAAAGCTTTCAAGTGTCAGCGGACCGCGACAGGAGACAACGCCATGGCCAACTACACGCGCATCCTCACCGCGGTGGATCTCACCGAAGACTCGGATGAGGTGGCCGAGCGGGCCCGCGCCATCGCCGCAAACAACAGCGCCGTGCTGCACCTTATGCACGTCATTGAACCCCTGAGCTTCGCTTACGGCGGCGATATCCCCATGGACTTCTCCGGGATCCAGGACGAGATCCATCAGCAGGCCAGCGCCCAGCTCGAAACCTTCGGTGAGAAGCACGCCATCCCCGCGAGCGCCCGGCACGTGGTGCTCGGCCAGCCGGAGGTGGAAATTCACGCCATGGCGGAAGAACTCGACGCCGACCTGATCGTCGTCGGCAGCCACGGGCGCTACGGTCTTGCCCTGCTCATGGGCTCCACGGCCAACGGTGTCCTCCACGGCGCCAGCTGCGATGTCCTCGCGGTGCGCGTCGGCACGCAGAAGAGCGACAAACAAGACTAGGCCAGCCCTTCCCGGCGCAACGCGAGGTGCAGGTCTGCGGCCGTGAACGGCCAGCCGAGTTCCTCCCCGCTGGCAAAGCACAGCACCGGGATGCGCTCGCCGTAGCGCTCGAACAAGCTGTCGTCCGCGCTGATGTCCACCACCGTCCAGGCGAGCCCCGGGGCCACTGTCCACGCGCCCCGCAGCAGCTCCTCGGCCAGCTCGCAGAGGTGGCACGCGGGGGTACTGTAGAGCACGGGCTGGGCCATGGGGGGAGCTCCGGCGGGGGGGCTGGGCGGCGCAGCATAGCACGCCGCGCACCTTGAACGGTTACCGGGAGAAGCGGCGCCACTACCGCGGCGTGCTGACGGTCTACGGCCGCAAGCCGGTGCTCGAGGCCCTGGCCGACCCCGGGCTGGCCTGTGAGCGCCTGCACCTGGCCCGGAGCAACCGCCGCGACGCGGTCCTCGACCAGATCCTCGCCCGGGCTGCCGTCCGCGGCCTCGAGCCCCGGGACCACACGCGCGAGGCCCTGGCCCGCATCAGCCGCAACGGGCGCCAGGACCAGGGCGTCGCCCTGGACATCCGCTGCCCGCGCTTCATGGAGGCCGGCGAGGGCCTGGCGGCGCTGGCCGACAGGCCGACCGTGCGCCTGCTCGCCCTGGACGGAGTGACCAACCCGCAGAACGCGGGCATGGCAATCCGCAGCGCCCGCGCCGGCGGCATCGACGGCATCCTCTACGCCGACCGGGGCAACCCGGCGTTGGGACCACTGGTCATCAAGGGCAGCGCCGGCACGCTCTACGGCGCGCCGCTGCTGCGCTGTGCAACGGTCGAGGACGGCGTGGCGGCCTGCCGGGACGCCGGCTACACCGTCTATGCGCTGGCCGCCGATGCGCCTCGAGGCCTGTTCAGCGCAGCGCTGGCCGCCCGAGCGCTGTTCGTGCTCGGCGGGGAGACGGAGGGCGTGTCGCCGGCGGTACGCGCGCTGGCGGGCGAGACGCTGGCCATTCCCATGGCCGAGGGGGTGGAGTCGCTGAACGTGGCGGTCACCGCGGCGCTGGTGGCCTACGCCCCGCGGCTGGGGGAGCGCTGACTCAGCGCGACAGGAAGCTCATGGCCTCCTCGAGGCCGCGCAGCGTCAGCGGGTACATGTGCCCTTCCATGAGCTGGTGGGTCATGGCGATGGACTGGGTGTACTCCCATTCCTCCTCGGGCACCGGGTTGATCCAGATGCATTTCTCATAGGTCTGACGCAGACGCCGCAGCCACAGCTCACCCGCCTCCTCGTTCCAGTGCTCCACGGAGCCACCGGGCTGGACGATCTCGTAGGGGGACATGGAGGCGTCGCCGACGATCACCACCTTGTAGTCGTGACCGTACTTGTGCATGACATCCAGCAGCGGTGTGCGCTCCTGGTGCCGGCGGATGTTGTTCTGCCACACGCTCTCGTAGAGGAAGTTGTGGAAGTAGAAGTTCTCCATGTGCTTGAACTCGGTCCGCGCCGCCGAGAACAGCTCCTCGCAGATCTTCACGTGCGGATCCATGGAGCCGCCCACGTCGAAGAACAGCAGCACCTTCACCGCGTTGTGCCGCTCCGGCACCATGCGGATGTCGAGGAGCCCCGCATTGCGCGCGGTCGAGCGGATGGTGTCGTCGAGGTCCAGCTCGTCCGTGGAGCCCGTGCGGGCAAACTTGCGCAGCCGGCGCAGGGCCAGCTTGATGTTCCGTGTCCCCAGCTCCACCGAATCATCCAGATTGCGGAAGTCGCGCTGGTCCCAGACCTTCACCGCCCGGCGGTTGCCGCCGTTGGGGCCGACGCGGATACCTTCCGGGTGGTAGCCCTGCTGCCCGAAGGGCGAGGTGCCACCGGTGCCGACCCACTTGTTGCCGCCCTCGTGGCGCTCCTTCTGCTCCTCCAGGCGTTTCCTGAACTCCTCGATGAGCTTCTCGAGGCCGCCGAGGGACTCGATCTTCGCCTTCTCTTCGTCGGAGAGCTGTTTCATGAACTCGTTGCGCAGCCAGTCATCCGGGATCATCGCCTCGATGACGTCGTCCAGCCCCTCGAGGTCGCGGAAATGCGCCCCGAAGGCCTTGTCGAAGCGGTCGAAGTACTTCTCGTCCTTCACCAGGCAGGCGCGGCTGAAGTAATAGAACTGGTCGACACTGCCCACGACCAGGTGCCGCTTGAGCCCCTCGAGGAGATCGAGGAGCTCGCGGGTCGTCACAGGGATGCCCGCGTCGCGCAGGCCGTGGAAAAAGTTGATCAGCATAGGCGCCCCGGGCTGCCGTGGGACGGGCCGCTAACGCGATTCCCGCCGGTGCATGAAGGCCAGCCGCTCGAGGAGATGCACATCCTGCTCGTTCTTGAGCAGCGCGCCATAGAGCGGCGGAATCGCCTTCGTGTGGTCGCGTTCGCTGAGAATCTCGTCGGGAATGTCATCGGCCATGAGCAGCTTCAGCCAATCGATGAGTTCCGAGGTGGAGGGCTTCTTCTTCAGGCCCGGGACGGTGCGCAGGTCGAAGAAGATCTCCATCGCCTCCTGTACCAGCGCCTGGGCGATGCCCGGGTAGTGCACATCGATGATCCGGCGCATCGTGTCCCGGTCCGGAAAGTTGATGAAATGAAAGAAGCAGCGACGCAGGAAAGCGTCCGGCAGCTCCTTCTCGTTATTGCTGGTGATGATGATGATGGGCCGGTGCTTCGCCGCGACGGTCTCGCCGGTCTCGTAGACGAAGAACTCCATGCGGTCCAGCTCCTGCAGGAGGTCATTCGGGAACTCGATGTCCGCCTTGTCGATCTCGTCGATGAGCAGAACCGCCTGCTCCTCGGCGGCAAAGGCCTCCCAGAGTTTGCCGCGCTTGATGTAGTTGGCGATGTCGTAGACCTTTTCATCGCCGAGCTGCGAATCGCGCAGCCGGGACACGGCATCGTACTCGTACAGGCCCTGCTGCGCCTTCGTGGTGGACTTGATGTGCCACTGGATGAGCGGCTTGCCCAGGCCCTGGGCGACCTCCTCGGCGAGCAGGGTCTTGCCGGTTCCGGGCTCGCCCTTGATGAGGAGCGGGCGCTGCAGCGCCACGGCGGCGTTCACTGCCATGCGCAGGTCGTCGGTGGCGACGTAGCGGTCCGTGCCTTCGAATTTCATCGGCTATAGTCCTGATAAGTGGAGACGTTGAAGAGTAACGACAGCCCCGGGGCGAATCAAGGTGAGGCGGTGACCGCCCGGCGCCGGCGGCGCAGCCAGGCACCGGCGCCGAGGCCGGGTACCTGCGCAATCAGCAGCGCCAGCCCCAGGGGCCGCAGGGCGTGCATGGCATCGTCCACGCCGCCGGTACCGAGCTGGAAAGCCGCCACCACCAGCGCCGGCGCCAGCGTTTCCATACCGGGCTCCGGATAGGCCGGCAGCAGCAGCACCGCCGCGCCGCTGAAGAAGAGCCAGCAGGCCAGCAGCGGTCGCGCCCGCAGCCACCAGGCGAGCAGCAGCAGCGCGAGCAGGCCGGCGCCGAGATAGCTGGCCATGGCCAGCTGGTAGCTAGCGGACGTCAGCATCGGAGCAGTCCTCATCGACCCAGGTCACGATGTGTTCCTGGTAGGCATCCTCGGGCACGTTGTCCTCGCTGATCACGCGGCCGCGAACGGAGGCGCCGGCGCGGTGCACGGACGCCGGGTCGCCGGTGCGCAGGGGATGCCAGGCCGGCAGCGGCAGCCCGCGGGCGCGGCGGCGATAGGCGCAGCTCGGCGGCAGCCAGTCCCAGGCGGCGGCCCGGGCCGGGTCCAGACTCACGCAGGCCGGCACGCGCTCGTGGCGCCGATCGTAATCGCCGCAGCGGCAGCGCACCGGATCCAGCAGCCGGCAGTGGACGCGGGTGGCGAACTGCTCGCCGGTCTCCTCGTCCTCCAGCCGGTGCAGGCAGCAGCGGCCACAGCCGTCGCAGAGCGCTTCCCACTGCTCCGCGTCCAGGGCCGCCAGGGGCAGCCGGTCCCACCAGGGCTCCGCACTCACGGCGCCCTCTCCGCAGCGCTCCCGGGCACCGGCGGCAGCTGCAGGTAGAAGCCGCGCTCGTCCAGGGCGGCCAGCACGTCCGCAGCGTCGACGCGGGCAAGGCGCCGGTCCGCGGTGAGCACCAGGGTAAGGGCAAGCTGCGGCGCGCCAAAACCGGCCAGCAGGTCGTCCGGGAGGTCTTCAAGCGGCCGGTCCCGGTCCACGAACAGGTACATGCCCTCCTTGCGGGGGCTGCGGTAGACCGCGCAGAGACGCTTCACAACAGCTCCTCCACCAGCGCCGCGCGCAGCGGCTCGACGACCCGCGGGCCCCGCCAGCCCTGCCAGGCGGGCGGCTCGACGATGGTCTCGCCCCGGGCCTGGCGCAGAAGCAGCTCGAGGTCCCGGCCGGCCAGGAGCATTTCCGGGGCGACGGCCTCGCGCTCCGCAATGGCGCGTACCCGCGCCTTCAGGGCCTTCAGCAACTTCCGCTCGGCGCTAGCCAGCGGCGGCGGCAGGGGTGCCGGTAACGCCTCTTCCGGCAGCTCCCGGGCCGCGGCAATGCAGCCGAGGAGCGCGTCGCCCCGGCGCCGGCGCACCGCCGGCGGAATGTCCCCGGCCGCCGCCAGGGCGGCCGGGGTCGTCGGCATGGCCTGGGCGATGGCGAGGCAGGTCTTGTCGTCGACGATCCAGCTCCGCGGCTTGTCGCGGTTCGCCGCCTCCTCTTCCCGCCAGGCGCACAGGCGCTCCAGGGCGGCCAGCTGGCGACGATCGAGCTTCCAGGCGGATTTGACCCGCAGGTGATAAGCGGGGTTGCGGCTGCCGGCGCCGGCACAGGCAACGGCGCCCTCCTCCAGGATCCACGGCAGCTTGCCGGACGCCTCCGCCGCTGCCCGGAGCTGCTCGTAGAGCGGCAGCAGGTAGGCGACGTCGAGAGCGGCATAGGCGCACTGGGCTGCGCTGAGGGGCCGGCGCAGCCAGTCGGAGCGGGTTTCGCCCTTGTCGAGGGTAACGCCGAAGGCCTGCTCCACCAGCCCCCGGTAGCCGAGCCCGAAGCCCTGGTCGAGAAGCCCCGCGGCGCGCTGCGTATCGAACAGGGGCTGCGGCAGCGCCCCGAGCCAGCGATCGAAGACCTCGAGGTCTTCGCTGGCCGAGTGCAGTACCTTGGTGACGGCGGGGTTCTCGAACAGACCGGCGAGGGGCCCGGGGTCAGCCAGCGCCAGCGGATCCACCAGCCAGGCGTGGTCCTCGAAGCACAGCTGCAGCAGGGCCACCTGCGGGTAGAAGGTATTGCGCCGCATGAACTCCGTATCCACGGCGACGGCAGGGGCATCCCGGTGGCCGTCGAGGAGGGCTTCGAAGGCCTGCTGGGTGCTGACCAGCGTGAAGTCCATCAGCGGCTCACCGGCATGCGTCCGGAGAAGGCGTGCATGAGCGTGTTGCCATCGACGTACTCGAGTTCCCCGCCCAGGGGAACACCGTGGGCGATGCGGGAGATACGCACACCGTCGGCGGCGAGCAGGTCCGTGAGGTACCAGGCCGTGGCCTCCCCCTCGGCGGTGGGATTGGTGGCGAGGATCACCTCCTCGATGCCCCGTTCCTGCACCAGCCCCTGCAGGCGATCGAGGCCGATATCTTCCGGGCCGATGCCGTCGATGGGCGACAGGTGCCCCATAAGCACGAAATAGCGGCCGCGGTAGCCGCCGGCCTGCTCTATCGCGAGCACATCCGCCGGCGTCTCCACGACGCAAAGCACGCCCGTTTCCCGCCGCGGGTCCTCGCAGATGGCACAGACCGGCGTTTCCGTAAGATTGCGGCAGCGTTGGCAGCGGCCGACGCGCTCCGCCGCGTCGCCGAGGGCCCCGGCAAGGGCCCGCGCCCCCTCCCGATCGCGCTCGAGGAGGTGCAGGGCCATGCGCTGAGCCGATTTCGGTCCGACGCCGGGCAGGCAGCGCAGGGCGTCGACGAGGGCCTCGAGGGCGGGGCTGAACACCGCGTCAGAAGGGCAGCTTCATGCCCGGCGGCAAGTCCATGCCGCCGGTGACCTCGGCCATCGCCTCGCGGTTGGCGGCCTCGACCTTGCGCGCGGCGTCGTTAACCGCCGCCGCGAGCAGGTCCTCGAGCACGGATTTCTCCTCGCTGAGCACGCTGTCGTCGATGGCCACGGCGCGCACGTCGTGGCGCCCGGTCATGGTGACCTGCACGAGACCCGCGCCGGCCTCGCCGGTGACCTCGCGCGCGGCCGCCGCTTCCTGGGCCTCCTGCATCGCCGATTGCATTTTCTGGGCCTGTTTCATCAGATCGCCCATTCCACCCTTGAACATCAGTGTTCTCCTCTTCCTGTGGCGTCTTGCGCCACCTCCACCAATTCTTCCTCGAGGGTACCAGCAAAGCGCTCGAGCAGGCCGCCGAGGCGCGGGTCCTCGCGCAGCTGCGCGACGGCGCGGCCATGGGCCTCCCGGCGCAGCCGCGCCTCGCGCCGCGCCGGTGTCTCTGCCGCGAGCTCACCGGGCTCGATCGCCACGGACCAGCTCTCGTCAGCGAGCGCGCGGCCGAGCGCCGCGGCAATCCGCTCGACGTGGCGCGCATTGAACAGGTTGGCCTGCTCCCGATCAAGGACCAGCTGCACCCGACGCCCGCTGCAGGCGCGCCACTCGCTGTTGCGGGCAATGACCCGGGTGCTGCCGGTCAGGTCGAGGGTCTCGACCAGCTGGTGCCAGGGCGGCAGCGCCATGCTGTCGCCTGCCGGCGACGGGGCGGCGGGCGCCGATGGCCCGCGGGGGGAGTCGGTCGCAGCGGGTACGGGCAGCGGCGTCGTCCCGCACCCGGGCTCACGCGCCGGCGACGCCGACCGCGGGGAGGGCCCGGCGCTCTCCCGCGAAGGTCGCGCGGGTTGCGGAGATGCGGCCGGCCTCGGCGTTGGCGCGGCGGGCGCAGGCGCGGCCCGCCCCGCTTCAGGCTTTTTTCCGGGGTCGCCGACCTCCCGGGCGGCCCGGGGCGGCGCTGATTCGGTCGCGGCGAGCGCCGGAGCCGGTCGGAAGGCGAGCATGCGCAGGAGGACCATGTCAAAGCCGGATCGCGGGTCCGCGGCCAGGGGCAGGTCGCGGCGGCCGTTGAGCGCGATCTGATAGCAGAGCTGCACGTCCTCGGCGCTGAAGCGCCCCGCCAGCTCGCGCAGGCGCTCGATATCACCCATTTCCCGGTCCAGCGCCTCCGGCACGGCCTGGGCCAAAGCGAGCCTGTGGAGCACCGAGAGCAGAGTCTCCAGCGCCGCTGCGAAATCCAGCGCCTGCGCCTCCATGGCGCCGGCAACCGCGAGCAGGCCGGCGGCGTCTTCGGCGGCGACGGCGTCCAGCAGCTGGAACACGTGGTCGCGGTCGACGGTGCCGAGCATGTCGCGCACCTCCGCCTCGACCAGGCGCCCGCCGCCGAAGGCGATGGCCTGATCCGTGAGGCTGAGGGCATCGCGCATGCTGCCGGCGGCAGCCCGGCCGAGGAGCCAGAGCGCCGGCTCCTCGGCCTCGACACCCTCGGCGCCGAGAACAGTGCGCAGGTGCTCGACGATCTGCCCGGCGGGCATGTTCTTGAGATTGAACTGCAGGCACCGGGAGAGCACCGTCGCCGGGAGCTTCTGCGGGTCCGTGGTGGCGAGCAGAAACTTCACGTGCGGCGGCGGCTCCTCCAGGGTCTTCAGCAGTGCGTTGAAACTGTGCTGCGACAGCATGTGCACCTCATCGATGAGGTACACCTTGTAGCGGCTGCGGGTGGGGGCGTACTGCACGTTCTCCAGCAGCTCGCGGGTGTCGTCGACCCGGGTGCGGGAGGCGGCATCAACCTCGATAAGATCGACACTGCGACCCTCGGCGATCTCCCGGCAGGCGCTGCATACACCGCAGGGCCGGGCACTCACGCCCTCCTCGCAGTTCAGGCACTTGGCGAGGATCCGTGCGACGGTGGTTTTGCCCACGCCGCGGGTGCCGGTGAACAGGTAGGCGTGATGGAGCTGGCCCCGGTCGAGGGCGTTGCCGAGGGCGCGCAGGACATGCTCCTGCCCCACCATGCCGGCGAAGTCGGCCGGGCGCCATTTGCGGGCGAGAACCTGGTAAGACATGCCGGCGCGGGACGCTCCTCCATGGTCGAAGGCCAAGCATACCCCAGCGGGGATGACGGCAGAACCGGAACCGGGCAGCGGATGCGGGCGCAGGCCCGGCGGTAGGTCGCGGAAAGGCCAATAATGGAGGCGGCCCGGACAGCCACACCCCGGCACCCGAGTCGGCAGCTACCGTTGCTCCCTTCCGGGCCTGGCGGGATTCACTGCCTATCGTTGCGGGGGGACCGCCCGGACCACCACGACCCCCTCGCGGGGTGGGGCATTGTCGCGGAAAGCCGCGCCCGCCGCAATCGAAATCGTGGCGGAAACCCTGGCATGAACCCTGGCGAAAACCTCGGCGCGATGTGCCGTCAACCCCTGTGCTAACCTCTGCAACTACCCGCAGGATCGGCGGGTCGCAACCTGAACAGCCGCCCAGAGCGAGTACGCCTTGACCCGAACGTTTCCCGAGTTGCAGCGCCCGCCGGTCCTGCTGCCGCTCATGCTCCTCGTGATCCTCCTCGCCCTCACCCGCGCTACAGCGCTGGCTCAGAACATCCCGGCCGTTGCAGCCAGCGACATCGACACCCTCGAGGCGGCCGTGCGCCAGACCACAGCGCTGACGGACGAGGAGCGCGCCCCGCTGCTCGTCGATCTCCAGGGGGCGGCCCGCGACCTCGCCCGCGCGGAGCAGCACCGGGCCGAGGCCGAGAAGTACCGCAAGGCCATGGCCGAAAGCAGCGACGAGGTAAACCGTTACAACGAGCTTGTGCGGACCATGGACGAGGCACCACCGAGTGTCGAGGAGCACCTCGGCGATGACCCGGACCTCGACGATATTGAGGCGGAACTCGATATCGTCGAGGCAGGCCGCCGGACCCTTGCGGATCAGCGCGCCGCGATCCTGGCGGCGCGGGCAGAGCGCCGCGACAGCGATGGCGAATTGCAGCAGCGCCTCGCCACAGTTACGGGTGAACTCGAGGGGCTCGATCCCGGCCCCGCGGTTGACGATTCCCTCAAGGCACGGGTCGAGGCGGCGGCGCGGTCGGCGGAGCGCCGGCGCCTCAGGGCCGAGGAAGAGATGCTCAAGGAGCGCCTGCGGGGCGCCCCGGCGCTCAGCGCCATCCACAGCGCAAAGCTCGCCTGGCTCGACGCCTCGCTGAGCCGAACCGACATGCTGCTGACTGCCCTGCGCGAGGCGGCCGCGAGTACGCGGCAGTCCGCCGCCGCCCGGCGCATCGAGGAAACCCGCCGCATCGCCGGGCAGAGCGACAGTCAGCACCCCGGCATCCAGGCCTTCGCGGAAGAGAACATCGTTCTGATCCGGGACCAGCAGCGCCTCGCCGAGGCGCTCGCGGATGCACGCCGTGAGAGCGCCACGCTGCGCGAACTCGACGAATACATCGAGGCCGACTACAACCTCACCCGCCGGCGCCTCGACGTTGCGGGCCTGGAGGGCAAGCTCGGCGAGGTCATGATGACGCGGCTCGCCAGCCTGCCGGACAGGCGCGAGATCCAGCGCGGCAGCGCCGCCCGCAACGACCAGCTTGCAACGGTTTCCGTAAACACCATTGAGACGGACGAGGCCCTGCGCCAGAGTTCTCCGCGCGGTGACTACCTGGGCGAGCGCTTCCCCGATCTCGACAGCCGGGAGCGGGCCGAGCGCCGCGTACTCGACCGGCTGTACGAGCAGCGCCGGGAGCTGCTGCGCGAGAAACTCGAGGCGCAGAACGCCCTCCTGCGTCTGCTGGTCGATACGAATCAGGCAGCCGCCGACCTCATGGCGGACACGAAGGACTACGAGGCCTTCCTCACCGGCAACCTGCTGTGGATCCGCAGCTATCGCTTCCTGGACCCGGCAACCCTGATGCAGCAGCTCGTCATGCTGCTCGACCCGGCGCCGTTCCTGGCCGTGGCCGGGCATTGGCAGCGGTTGCTGCGCAATCCACCCACGCTTGTCGGGCTGGCGCTGCTGCTTCTCCTGCTCTTCAACCACCGCCGGATGCTGGCGGCGCAGCAGGCGCTGCTGGGTGTCCCGATCCGGCCGCGGGAGGAACGCCCGGGCAAGATCGTCCTCGCCGTGGCCCTTGGCGCCGCACGCAGCGCGCTGTTGCCCGTTTTTCTGCTGCTGACTGCCTGGGTCCTGGTCTTCGTCGGGGGCGGCAGTCTCGCTGCCGAGAGCCTCGCCCGGGGCCTCGGCGCCGCGGGCGTGTTGATCTTCGGCCTCCAGCTCTGCATGAGCGTGACCGCCCGGGTCGGCACCGGGCGGCGCCTGCTGAAGTGGAACAACCAGAAGACCGACGCGGTGCGCCGGGACCTGCCGTGGCTGACCGTCCTGCTGCCGCTCGCCGCGGGCCTGAGCACCTTTGCCCGCGCGGGCTGGAGTGAGGAGAGCGGCGGCCCCCTCGCCGCCATCGCGACCCTCACCATCGCCGTGAGCGGCCTTGTCTACGCGGCAAGGCTGCTGCGCTCCGGGCAACTTGCCGGGGACAAGCTCGGCAGGTTCTTCCTGCGCCTAGCGGCCCTGCTTTCCGGGGCTATCGCCGTGATGCACCTGAGCGGGCAGCTGTTCGCCGCGCACCTTTACCTGAAGGCGCTCGGCTGGTCCGTGGCGGCGGTCGCGCTGACCCTGTTCGTGACCAACGTACTGCAGCGCATCATCCTCATCTACCGCAGCCGCCTGGAGCGGCGGCAGCGCGAGGAACTGCGGGCCCAGGCGGCGGCCGTGGACGGCGATGAGGACGACGACGAGGGCGATGAGCGGATTTCGGAGCGCGATATCGACGCTGTCGCCTCCCTCTCTGATGCCCAGGGGCGTCTCCTGGGCGCCCTGCGCCTCGCCACCCTGGCAACGCTCCTGTGGTTCATCTGGTCGCCGGCACTACCGGCAATCACCCTGCTCGAAGACATCACGCTGTGGTCGACGGCGGACCCGAGCCTGCCCCCGGGCGAGGCGCGCTCCGTGTCGCTGGCCACCGTCATCATCGCGGCCCTCGTTGTCGTCCTCACCGCACTCCTTACCCGGCACGTCCCCCCCATGGTGCAGGTGCTGCTCATGGAGTACGGCAGCATCTCCGCCGGTGCGCGCTACGCGATGGGCATGCTGCTGCAGTACGTGATCATCGGCATCGGCGCATCGATCAGCCTCGGGCTCATCGGCTTCGCCTGGTCCAAGGTGCAGTGGCTGGTCGCCGCCCTCGGCGTCGGTATCGGTTTTGGCCTGCAGGAGATCGTGGCCAACTTCATCAGCGGGATTATCCTTCTCTTCGAGCGACCGATCCGCGTCGGCGACGTCATCAGCGTCAGCGGCTACGATGGTACGGTGGTCAATATCCAGGCCCGGGCGACGGTCATCGAGACCTTTGAGGGCAAGGAACTCCTGATCCCCAACAAGGACCTGATCACCGGCGTGGTCAACAACTGGTCCCTCACCAGCTCGAAACTGCGCATCGTCATCCCCGTCGGCGTGGCCTATGGCAGCGACGTGCGCGAGGCCATGCGCATCCTGGTTGACGTCGCCCGGGACCACCCGGCGATCATGGACGACCCGGCTCCCGTTGCCACCTTCGAGGACTTCGGCGACAACGCCCTCACGCTCTGGCTCCGCTGTTATGCCGAGAGCGAATTCATCCGCCGCTGGACCGAGCTGCGTACCGACATTTACGAACGCCTGCGTCGCGAGGGGATCAGCATCGCCTTCCCGCAGCGCGATGTACATCTGGACGCCGCGGAACCGATTCCGGTGCGGCTGGTCGAGCGACCGCTCGGCGGTAAGGACTAAAACGGGAGCGTGGCAGTGCAGCGACGTACTATCCTCAAGGCCGCGGGGGCCCTCGCGGCCGCCCGCGGCAGTATCAGTGCAGCGAAGGAGAAGCCCATGGAACTGGCGACCCTGCAGGACGAATGGCAGAGCTACCTGCCCGACGACTTCCGGCCGCCGGCAGCGGACGACCGGCTGGAACTCGACAGTTCAGCCTGGCGCGAGCGCCTGTCCCCGGCCGCCTTCGACGTGTTGCGCAAAGAAGGCACGGAGCGCGCCGGCACCAGCCCCCTCAACAACGAGAAGCGCCGCGGGGTCTTCGTCTGTGCCGGCTGTGATCTGCCGCTCTACACCTCGGCCATGAAGTTCGAATCGGGTACAGGGTGGCCGAGCTTTTTTACCCATATTCCTGGCGCTTTTGAGAAAAAGACAGATTTCAAGCTGGTGTGGCCGCGCACGGAGTACCACTGCGCCCGCTGCGGCGGGCACCACGGCCATGTGTTCAACGACGGCCCGCCGCCGACCGGCGAGCGCTGGTGCAACAACGGCGTCGCCCTGCGGTTCGTGCCCGCCGACGCGTGACCGCAGGCGACCGTTCATCCCACGGACGCTCGGGTCCGGATACCCACGAAAAACGTGTAGGAAAGCCCGCAAAAGCGTCCTGCAATGTCTGGGTGGTGCTCTGTGCCCACGGCGAGGCCTCGGGCCGCGGTTTCCGGGAGCACTATGATGTAAGCCGGCGAACGCTGGCACACGCCTCGGAGGTGATGCCCCTGCCGGCGCCCTTGCGCGTAGCCATCTGCGCCGCCGGCGCCCTGCGCAAGGCTCTGGATCCAGCGAGCGGCTCCCGACACAACGCGCTCACCCATGCCCAGGCTCTCGCCCTCGAGGCAGCGCTCGCCGGCGACATGGACGCGCGCTATCGTGTAATGGTTGCTTTCGGCTCTGCCGACCCCAGCGTCGAAGCAGTGCTTGCCGCGGCGCCCTCTGACGTCACCGTCCTGTTGCAGAGCATGATCCCCACTGATTCGCGGCTGTCCTGCGGGCTTCACTGCCGGGCTGCAGGGGCATCCACGCTCGCGGCAGCCCCCCGACCCCTGGCGCGGCTCTGGGATGATCCGACCCTCGTCGCCGTGCATCGGGAACACCTGGCCGCCCAGCTCGAGGTGGCTGAAATGAGCGGCAGCACGGACGGCCGGGCGCTGCTGATTGTGTTGCACGGCACGCTGCTCGCGGACAAAAAAGGACAACCGCCCGCCTTTCATACCGGCGCGCAGGAAAAGCACCGCTACGGCGAGGCCCTTCGCGATGCCCTCGCCACGGTGCCCGGCCACCCCTGGGAGCGCGTGGAAATCGCCTACCTGAACCACGCGGTCGGCGGCGAGTGGTCACAGCCTTCGCTGGAGGAGTGCCTCGCCACGCTGGCCGGCGACGGCATCCGGGAGGTCTGGGCCTATCCCGCCGAACACCTGGTGGAAAGCGCCGAGACGGCCCGCCTGGCGCAGACCCTGGCCCGCAATCCGCGCCAGCGCGGACACATGCTGCCCTGCCTGAACGACAGTCCCCGGTTCATCAATTATCTGGCGGCCCGGGTGCGCACCGCCGTCGCCCGAGGCAGCGGAACAGCCTGTGACCGATGCCCGCTCGACGTTTAGCCACCGGCGGCGGCCAGCGCGCGGCCCCACAATGCTCAATG
>CAYFVG010000013.1:0-22785 GCA_964346365.1 uncultured Alteromonadaceae bacterium | reverse complement strand
CGGCCTTCACCGGTTTCTGCCCCCTTGCGATCATCCTGCGCAAGTTCGGCAAAGAAAGCGGGCCGGCCTTCGGCACGGACTGAGGCTGTTTCCCGGCGACGAACGCCATCCTGGCGAGGCGCATGAGAAATCGACCAATCCGATCTTTATTAACTTTTTTAACGGTTTCACCTTTTCCGGGCCGCGCCTTACCCTTTTACCAAGTCAAATTTCTAGGAAAAGGAAGCAAGCTATGGCCACCGCCAACGGAAAAACCCTGAAGCCAGTCGTGACACATTTTTTTGATGGAGCGACGAACACCTTCAGCTATGTGGTCGAGGACCCGGGCAGCGGCGCTTGCGCTATTGTCGACTCCGTGCTCGATTTCGACTACGCCGCCGGCCATATCGGTTACGCCGGGGCAAACCGCATCATCGCCTTCGTTCAAGAGCGTGGCCTCAGTGTCGAGTGGATCATCGAAACCCACGTGCATGCGGATCACCTCTCCGCTGCCCCCTACCTGCAGGCAGCCCTCGGCGGTCGGACAGGCATCGGCGAACATATCGACGTCGTGCAGGAAACCTTCGGCAAGATCTTCAACGAAGGGACGGAGTTCGAGCGCGATGGGTCACAGTTCGACCGGCTCTTCAAGGATGGAGACCGCTACTGGATCGGTGCCCTCGAGGCCGAGGTGCTGCACACCCCCGGGCACACGCCGGCCTGCACCACGCACGTGATCGGCGACGCGGCCTTTGTCGGCGATACCCTGTTCATGCCGGATGCCGGCTCCGCCCGGGCCGACTTTCCCGGCGGGGATGCGGCAACGCTTTTCCGGTCCATTCGCAAGGTACTGAGCCTGCCGGGTGAGACGCGGCTGTTCATGTGCCACGATTATGCGCCGGGCGGGCGCGAGCTGCAGTTCCTGAGCACGGTGGCAGAGCAGCGGGTGGAGAATATCCACGCTCACGACGGCATCGACGAAGACGACTTCAGACGCCTGCGCGAGGAGCGGGATCGCGGCCTGGCAATGCCGCGGCTCATCATTCCCTCGCTGCAGGTGAACATGAAAGCCGGTGAACTGCCGGCGGAGGATAACAATGGCACCCGCTACCTGCGCGTGCCCCTGAACGCCCTGTAACGCCTGCGGCCCCGGCAACGCCACGAGCGATCTTCCGCGCCTGCCGGCTGCGCTGCAGGATTCCCGCGAGCCCGGCAACACGCCGGGTTTTTTGCTCGGCCCGAGCTCAGCTGTTCCGGGCTTTCCGGGCGCTCCGGGCACTGCCGCTGCGCTGGCTGGGTAACAGCTCATCCAGCAACGCGGGGTGCTGTTTCTGCAGCACGCGATAGGCCGGTGCGTTCAGCTTTTTCAGCGCGGTGCGATTGCGCAGGTGGTGTTCGCGGACATAGCGGCGGAAGTCCTCCGGGGACCAGACTGCAGGGTCCTCCGCCGGTGCCTGCGCCGACCGGGCCGACGCTTGCGCCAGCACCGGCGCTGCGTCAGCAGCCGACCCGGCCGCACCATCGGAGGGCGAGCCGGGGCTGCCCAGCTCCCCCGCGAACAGGGCCTCCACCTCGTCCCGGTTACCGGCGCTGACTTGCGACGATAACCGGACTTTGAGTCCCTCGTCGTCCGCGCAGGCCTTGAGCGCTGCCTCGCCGAGGCCGGCAAGGGCAGCGTTGCGCCGCGCCTCCCACTGTTTCTGACGCACGCTTTCGACGACCGCGCCAACAGCCGGGAAACGGGTCAGCCGGTCGGCGACAGCTTCTTTCATCCGGATAAAATGCGCCTCGAGGCCGGGCGCGTCCACTTCTGCCACGGCTTTCTCCTTCTCTTCTCCTCACAGTCAAGTCTAGAAGGAAAGCTGGGTTTTGCAGCGTTTTTCGAGCCGGGGCATCCCGACCCGCGTCAGTCCAGGGTGCGACCGAGGAAGTCTTGAAACGCAGCCCAGGAGCGCTCATCCGCGTCGGCGCGGTAGCGATCGCTGCCGAAAACCGTGAAGGCGTGGGGCGCGCCGCTGAAGGTGGTCATCTCGTGCGGAATACCGTGGTCCTCGAGGGCGCCGGCGAGAGCCGCAAAATCCTCGAGCGTTACGGCGCTATCGGCGCTGCCGTGGTAGACGGCGACCGGACCGGCCACAGCGCTGTAGTCCTGGCCCGGCGGCGTACCGAGCCCGCCGTGGAAGGTCGCGAAACCCTCGAGGGCAGACCCGGAACGGGCGAGCTCAAGCACCGCTGAACCGCCGAAGCAATAACCCATGGCAACGGCATTGCCGACACTCGCACCCTGCCGCTCAGCCTCGGCGAGAGCGCCGCGGAGCAGTGCGCGCATGCGTTCCCGGTCCTCGTACAACTCGCCGGTATGCTGGCGCTTATCCACGACCTTCGTGGGACGGACTCCGGCGCCGAAGAGATCCGCCGCGAACACATCGTAGCCCAGATCGGCCAGCATCTCGGCCCGCCGACGCTCGTAGTCGGTAAGACCATCCCAGTCGTGGATAAGAAGCACCAGGCCCCTGGCATCCGCGGCGGACGCAAAGTAACCTTCGAAGGCCTCGTTGCCGACCTGGTAGGCGACATCCTGCCCGGCGGCATGCAGCCCCGGGGCGGGCAGCGTGAACAGCAGCAGCATAAAAAGCAAAGGCAATAGCGGAACTCTGCGAAGCATGGAGCGCGACCTCTCAATTGGTGACATTGGCGCCACCATAGGCCAGCGCCGCGCGTTGCTGCAAGCGCCCCGCCGGATAGTGCGGGCCTGATGGCCACCCTCGACTGGTGGGTCATCGGCTGCTACCTCGCGGGCATGCTCCTGCTCGCTGTCGGCCTGGGTCGTCGCCAGCACTCCCGGGAGGACTACTACCTCGCCGGGCGCGGGCTCCCCAACTGGGCCCTGGCGACGTCGATCATCGCCACCCAGTGCTCCACCAACAGCCTCCTGGGCGCGCCGGCCTTCGTCGGCTTCGCCGCCGCCGGCGGCCTCCTCTGGCTGCAGTACGAACTCGCCGTGCCCCTGGCCATGCTCGCGCTCTGCTTTCTGTTCGCGCCGGTGCACGCCAGCGGGGTCATATCTATTTACGCGTTCCTCGAAGAACGCCTGGGCCGGACGGCCCGGTACCTGGCCAGCGGCTGTTTCCTGGTCTTCCGTGGCGTGGCAACCGGGGTCACCGTCTATGGCGTTGCCTCGGTGCTGGGCTTGATCACGGGGCTCAGCTACCCGCTGGCGGTCTGCATTCTTATGGGCATCACCATCGCCTACGACGTGCTTGGCGGCATGCGCGCGGTGGTGATTTCCGATGTGGTACAGATGCTGCTGCTCCTCGGGGCCGTGCTTTTCGCCCTCGCCTGGCTGGCGGACCCGCTGCTCGCCGACCTTCCCAGCCTCGCGCCCCGGCTCGGTCCGCTGGTCGATGACTGGGGCCTGGTTACGGGTAACGACTACGGCTTCTGGCCCATGCTCATCGGGGGTTTTTTCCTTTACGTGGCCTACTATGGCTGCGACCAGAGTCAGGCGCAGCGCCTGCTGGCGGCGCGGAACCGTCGGGGGCTCGAGCGCGTGCTGGTGCTCAACGGCCTGCTGCGCTTCCCCCTCGTGCTCGCCTACTGCCTGCTCGGCCTCGGCCTGGCGGTCTACGCCGCGCGGCAGCCCGATTTCCTCAGCACGCTCCCGCGCACGGCGGACGGCGGCGCAAACATCAACCTGGTCTTCCCGGCGTTCGTCTCCCGGGAGTTCGCCCCGGGCTTCGCGGGTCTTGCCATTGTCGGCCTGTTCGCGGCGGCCATGTCCTCTATCGATTCAGCGCTGAACAGCCTCTCCGCCGCAACGCTGGAGGACTTCCTCGACCGGGATCGGCGGCGGAGCGAGGAGCAGCTTTTCCGGCTGTCGCGCTGGACTACCTTTGCCTGGGGGGCGGCAGCGGTGGCCTTTTCCTTCAGCGTTGAACACATCGCGCCGACGGTACTCGAGGCGATCAACAAGGTCGGCTCCATGGCCAACGGGCCGCTCCTGGCCCTCTTTCTCCTCGCCCTGTTCGCGCCCGCCTCCCGCGGACGCCCCGCCGTGCTGGGCTTCCTCGCCGGCATCGGCGGCAATCTGCTGATCGCCACGGGCCTGCCCGGCGTATCATGGTTGTGGTGGAACGTCACCGGACTGGTCCTGTCCCTGCTCACGGCGCTGCTCCTCACCGGCAGTCGCGGCGTGCACGCGCAGACGCCCCGGCTGACCCCGCCGGCGCAGCGCAGCGTGGTCTGGCTGGGTGCCGGGGCGGCATCGATAGTCGCAGGTCTCGGTGCTGTCCAGGTCGTCTTCGCGGGCGGCACCGGATAGCCCCGGGCGTCCTTGCAAAGCAGCGCAGAGTCCTCATACTGTAGGTAGACAGTGCGGAACCCGACGGGCGTCCGCCGGTCTCAGCATTAAACGCTTCCCAATGGAGTTGATCGATGGACAACAGAAGTCTCTACAACGTTGCCAACGGCGGCATAGAGCAGGTGGCAAGTACCAACAGGGTACTGCGCAACACCTATATGCTGCTCGGGATGACCCTGCTCTTCAGCGCCGGCACGGCTGGCCTGTCCATGGCCCTGGGCCTCGGTCACGGTGCCGCCCTGGTATTGGTTCTGGTCGGCTTCGGCCTGCTGTTCGTGGTCAACCGCCTCGCCGATACGGCGAAGGGGTTGCCGGCCATTTTCGCCTTCACGGGCGTGATGGGCGCGTCCCTCGGCCCGCTGCTCAGCTACTACCTGTCGATGCCCGGCGGCTCTTCGCTGGTGCTGCAGGCGCTCGGTGGCACGGCGGTCGTATTTTTCAGTCTGTCGGCTTACGCGCTGACCACCCGCAAGGACTTTTCCTTCCTCGGGGGCTTCCTGATGGTCGGCCTGCTGGTCGCGGTCGTTGCCATGATTGCCAATATCTTTCTGGCAATTCCGGCGCTGTCGCTGACGATTTCCGCGGCGGTGGTCTTCATTATGTCCGGACTGATCCTGTTCGATACGAGCCGGATTATCAACGGCGGTGAGACCAACTACATCCGCGCCACGGTCGGGCTGTACCTGAACATCTACAACCTGTTCATCCACCTGTTGAGCCTGCTCACGGCACTCGGTGGCGACGACTGACCCCGGCCCCGCGCCGCGCTTCAAACCCCGGTCCTGCCGGGGTTTTCTCTAGGTAGTTTGTTTATAGACCGCTGCTAGCTCGCTCCCGGCCCGCGCCCATGCGCTATGCGCTTCTCGTTCTCGCCCCGCCCCGCGCCACCGCCGTGCACCGGGCCGCCATCGCGCTCTGCGAGGCCGCGCTGGCGGCAGAACACGCGCTGCCGCGGGTGTTTTTTTCGGACGCCGGCACCCAGGTTGCCCTGGCCAGCGCCGTACCCCCCGCCGACGAACCCGACCCCCGGGAGGCCTGGCAGGCGCTCGCACAGACCCACGGCGTGGAACTCGTCGCCTGCATTGGTTCCGCGGTGCGCCACGGCACCCTGGACGTCGACGAGGCCGCTCGCTTTGAGCGCCCCGCCACCCTGGCTGACGGCTTTACCCTCGGTGGCCTCGGCCTGCTGGTGGAGGCGACGGCCGCCGCCGACCGCTGCCTGACCTTCGGCGGAAGCGCACCGTGAAGCGGACGCTTCTGGTGCTGAATCGCGCCCCCTACGCCGGCACCCTCGCCCGCGCGGGCCTCGACGCCGCGCTGGCCTATGCCGCCTTCGACCAGCCGGTGAGTGTGCTTTTCGCCGGGGCCGGGGTCCTGCAGCTGGCGCCGGAACAGGCGCCGGCGGGCATCGGGCGCAAAAGCCTGCGCCGGCTCATCGATTCCATGCCCCTCTACGATCTCGAGGCGGTCTACGCCGACGGCGATGCCCTCGCCCGTTTCGGCCTCGCCGCCGATGGCCTCCCGGCTTTTGCCACGGTGCTCGACAGCGACGGCCAACGGGCGCTGCAGGGCCGCCACGACCACCTGCTGGCCTTTTGACCATGGCGCTGCATACGGTCAATCTGCTGCCCGGCGATCCGGCGTGCAGCGCGGCCGGGGCCTCTGTCGCCGCCGGCGACGCCGTCCTGTTCCACGGCGAGGGAGCCTGGCAGGCCGCCGCCGGCGGCCCGGCCCTGGCCGCCTGGATCGCGAGGGGCGCTGCACTTTACGTCCTCGAGTCCGATCTTGCAGCCTGCGGTCTCGCCGGGCGCTGCGACCCGCGCGTCACGGTGGTGGACGCTGCGGGCTTTCTCGTCCTCACGGAACGCCACACGCAGCAGCGCGCCTGGTTTTGAAGGGCTTGTGACCCTGCCGGCGCGCGACAAGGACGGTTTCCTCTGCGACAGCAGGGAATGGGATCGCACCGTCGCCGAAGCGCTGGCGGCCGAGGAAGGCATTGTGCTGGGTGAGGCGCACTGGGAAGTTCTCGCGCTCCTGCGCCACTACTACGCCACCTTCGACAGCTCGCCGGCGATGCGTGCCCTGGTCAAGTACTGTCGCCAGGAGCTCGGCGCCGACAAGGGCTCGAGCCTCTACCTCCTGAAGCTGTTCCCCGGCTCCCCCGCAAAGGTCGGCGCCCGCCTGGCGGGCCTGCCCCGGCCGGCGAACTGCCTGTGAGCCTGCCCGGCTTCGAGCCAGCCCGTTACGACACACTGCTCGCCGACAAGGTGGAGCGGGTGAGCGGCCTGCTGGCGCCCTTCCGTGCGCCCGCGCCCACGGTGGCCCCGTCCGCAACCGAGGGCTTCCGGATGCGCGCGGAATTCCGCTTCTGGCACGACGGCGACGACAGCTACTACGCCATGTTCGACCCGGCGGCCCCCAAGGCCCCCCTGCGCATCGACGACTTCCCCATCGCCTGCGCACCCATCCGCGAGCGCATGGAACCGCTGCGCCGGGCCCTGCGCGACGCCGGCGACCTGCGCCGCAGGCTCTTCCAGGTGGAGTTCCTCGCCACCACGACCGGCGAGGTATTGGTGACGCTGGCCTACCACCGCCCCCTCGACGACGACTGGGAAAGCGCTGCCACGGAGCTCGCCGGGGCACTGGACATGGCCATCGTCGGGCGCAGCCGCGGCGAGAAGCGCATCGTCGGTAGCGATTGCGTCACCGAGCAGCTCACCGTCGAGGGCGAGCCCTGCCGCTATCGCCAGCGCGACCAGGCCTTCACCCAGCCCAACGCCGGCGTCAACGTGGCCATGCTCGAGTGGGCCTGCGCCGCGGCCAGGGACTTCCCGGGCGATCTCCTCGAGTTCTACTGCGGCAACGGCAATTTTACAGTGCCTTTAGCGCGGCACTTCCCGCGGGTGCTGGCAACGGAGCTGTCCAAGGCCTCCGTTCGGGATGCTCGCCACAACCTCGAGGCAAACGGCGTAGAAAACGCGGCAGTTGCACGACTGTCTGCGGAGGAAATGAGCAGCGCCCTGCGCGGCGACCGGGTGTTCCGGCGCCTTCAGGCGCTGCCGCTGGCTCTCGAGGCGCACGACCTGCGCACCGCCTTCGTCGACCCGCCGCGGGCGGGCCTGGACCCGGCGACGCTCGACTGTCTGCGCCGCTTCGACCATCTGCTCTACGTGTCCTGCAACCCGCACACGCTGGCCGACAACCTAGCGGCGCTGTACCCGGACTACCGGGTGACCCGCTTTGGGCTGTTCGACCAGTTCCCCTACACTGATCACATGGAATGCGCGGTGGCGCTGTCGCGCCGCTGACACTCAGCAACAGACCGGAGACACTCATGGAACGGCTGGACGACGCCGCCCTGGCGGCGGCACTCGAGAAGCTGCCCGGCTGGCGCCGGGATGGCGAGCACCTGCGCCGGGACTTCAGCTTCCCCGACTTCAACGCGGCCTGGGGCTTTATGAGCCGGGTGGCGCTCTGCGCAGAGGCCATGAACCATCACCCGGAATGGAGCAACGTGTACAACAGCGTCAGCATCGGCCTGTCGACCCACGATGCCGGCGGCCTCACGGCGCTGGATGTGAAGCTGGCCACGGCCATCGATCGCTGCGCGGAAGGGCGTTAGCCAGCGTCAGAAGCGCAGACCGAACGCCAGGAGCTGCCGCCCGAGCACGTCGTCGAGGCGGCTCTCGTCACGGGCGTTGACCTCGATGTTGCGCAGACCCAGTTCTTCGTAGACGTCGCGCTTGCGCAGGCGTCCACTGAGTTCGCCGGCGGGTACGTTCTCTTCCCAGCAATCGATGTAGATGCGTCCCGCGGGCAGGTAGAAATCCGCGCACAGCGACTCGTCCACCGGAAGGGCCCGCGCGTGGGCATGGGTGAGCTGGGCAAGATAGAGCCAGTTGCAGACGTGCATCTGCAGGGGGCTGTGCAGCACATGGCCGTCGATACCGGCGTAACCTTCCACCGCAACCTGCCCGGAGCCGGCGAACAGGTCCGGCTCGGCACTGTCGTCCACCCGCGGTGCGCCGTGCTCGGAGAAGCGCCCGAGCTCCCGGTGCACCACGGCTTCGTCGATGAGCTCGTGGGGCCAGCTGACGTAGAGGGCGCCCGAGTCGTCGCTCTCCTCCTGCTGCCCGCCGAAGCGGCGACCGAGGTCCGTGAGTTCCCAGCCGAGGAGTGTGTGTTCCTGCAGGCCGAGCTCCGCGAGGGCACGGTTGATGGTTTGCGGCTGCAGCTGCGGGTAATAGCGCTGCATGCCCCGTACGCTGATGCGCTGGCGGGATTCGATGGCGGCGAGCAGCGGGTGCGCCGCCAGCGCCTCGGGCCAGACCACGTAGCGGCCGAAGCGCTTGCTGTTCTGGTAGGCGCCGCCCTCGAATTCGCCCTTCGCTGTGAGCAGCCAGTGATCGTCGCTGCGCTCGATCCAGCCGTAGTCCCGCAGCGTGGCAAACAGCTGCTGTATCGGCAGGTGCAGCTTCTTGGCCAGCGCGGAGGTGGAGAGCATCGCGCCCTCCCCGCGCTCCTCAGCCAGCGGCGGCATAGCGCTCGCCGAGGGCGGCGTAGAGCCGCTCGGGGAAGTCCGCCGCGCTGCCGTCGAGGCTGCCGAGGAGTTCGTGCAGGTGTTCGTTGTCTTCCCGGCCGGCCCAGGTCTTGCGGTAGGAGCCGTCCCGGTAACCGTGGTCCTGGCGGAAAAAGTTGAGGACGTTCTTGCCGACATAGGCGGCGAAGAGCGCCTCGAAGGAGAGGCCCGCCGCGTGCATCAGGTCGCGGAAGGCCGCGACGGAAAACTGTCGGGTCGCAAGCGCGTGGTGCGCGAGGGCCTCCGTGGCCAGGCGCAGATCGTCGACGTCCGGCCTTTGCGCCAGCTCGGCGGCGATAGCAGCGGCGAGGTCGCCGTGATCCGAACCCTCGAGGAGCAGCAGCGATAGTCCGAAATGCCAGATGTCCACTACCTCGAGGCGCACCTGCTCCATGGCCGGCTCCTGCCGCTTCCACCACTTATAGCCGTAGTGTTCGAGCAGCTCCGCGCACTCGACCCATGTAGCCCGGTACCAGGCAAAGTCCTGGGCCCGCCACTCGGCGTGCACCCGCGTGTTCATGCGGTCCTGCAGGGCGAGCATGGTCTCGAGTTGCTGCTGCACGGCCTCTCTCCCGGCAATTTGCCAGCGCAGTGTAGCAGCGGCCACGGGGGGCTCCCAGCCCGCTCTTCGGCCCGATCCTACCCCGCTGCCGGCACCTTGGCCTGGACAATACGGAAGCGGTCGGCGACGAAGGCCAGGTCCGCGAGGCAGGCATTGCCGGCGGGGTTGAGGCCCGTGACGTGGTAGTCCGAGTAGGCCGCGGCAAAATTGATCGGCATGCCGTGAAGATTACAGGCCACGGAGGCACCGGCCTCGTGGTAGGCATCGATGGCGCGGTCGACGAAGGCGCTGTCGCTGCTGTAGACGTGCGCGGTGATCGCCCCGCACTCGCGGGCGTTGCGGGTCGCCTCGGCGAGGGCCTCGTCCGCGGACCCGTGGCGGATCACGAAGGAGACCGGGCCGAAGACCTCCTGCCGGTACCAGTCGGCGTCGTCCGGCGACGCGGCAATCACCAGCGGGGTCGCGGTGCGCGCAGCGGGGAACGCCGGGTTGTCGTAGGCGGCGGAGTCGCGCAGGATCGCGCCGGCCGCGGCGGCGCGCTCGCGGCAGGCATCCACCGTCTCCTGCACCGAGTCGTCGAAGAGGGTGCCGCACAGCGTCGCCGCCCGCCGCGGCTCCGCGAGCCAGCCGTCCACGGCCTCGCAGAGGGCCTGCTCTACCGCCTCCACCGGCACCGTCTCACCGCCCACGCGCACGCCCGCGGCGGGAACATGGATGTTCTGCACGCTGGTACACATCTGCGCGGAGGCCTGGCACAGGGACTGGGCGATGGCGCGCGCGGTGGCGCCGAGATCATCGGTGGACTCCAGGACGACCGAATTGCAGCCGGCGGTCTCCGTGAACACGAGCCTGCCCGGGCAGTTTTGCTCCAGCCAGCTGCCGAAGCTCGGGCTGCCGGTGTAGTCCACGATCGCGGTCTGCGGCTGCGCCAGCAAGGCCTTTGCGGCCGGCTCGGACCGCGTATCGGCGACCAGCGTGACCAGGTTCGGGTCGAAGCCGGCTTCCTCGAGCACGGCGCGGCAGGCCGCCGCCACGAGCGCGACCGGCAGCACCGCCTTCGGGTGCGGCTTCAGGACCACCGGGTTGCCGGTGGCCAGGGACGCGCACAGCGCCGGGTAGGCATTCCAGAGCGGAAAGGTCGCGCAGCAGATCACCACGCCGACACCCCGGGGCCGCAGCCGGTACTGCTTGGCCAGGTCCGCGACCCCGTCCCGGCCGAACTGTCGCTGCCAGCGACCCGTCTGCGGTACGTCGGCCATGGCCTTGTGTGCATAGGCGAGGGCCTCGAGCCCGCGGTCCAGGGCGTTCGCGCCGCTGCCGGCGAAGGCCATCACGTAGGACTGCCCCGAGGTGTGCATGGTGGCGTGGGCATTCTCGAACAGCTGCTCGCCACAGCGGGCAAGCATCTCGAGGCAGACCCCGACGCGGGTTTCCGGCGCCGCCGCCGCCCAGGCGCCCCGCGCGGCGTCGATGGCCGCGTACAGCGCCGGCACGTCGACCTTCGGATAGCTGATACCCAGGGGCTCGCGGGTATAGGGCGAGACCTCCTCCCCCAGCCGGCCGACCTCCGCCGGCTGGGCCAGTGGAAACGGCTGGCCGAGCAGCGCCTCGAAGCGCGCCTGCCCCGCGGCCGGCGGCCCCTCGCCATGGAGCTTGCTGCTCGGGTTCTCGGGCCAGCCGCTGAAGTGGCGTCGATCGGCGCAGGCCTCGAGGGCCGCTGTGAGAAGCTCCCGGTGCCGGGCAAAGTAGTCGATGGTCATGGTGCGCGTCCTCCTGCGTAGGCCGGTGCCCGCTCCTCTGCCAGGGTCAAAGCGACATCGTAGGCCGCGAGGGGCTCGCCGCACTGGTCGCAGCGCACGCGGCTGCGCAGCGGCTCCCCGCAGGGTGCGTGGCGCAGCAGCATCGGCGGCCCCTGATGGTCGCGGTCGCACCAGCGATCGCCCCAGTGGAGCAGCGTAAGAAAAAAGGGAAACAGATCCCAGCCCCTGTCCGTGAGCCGGTACTCGAAGCGCCGCGGGCGGCGCTGGTAGGCCTGGGCCGTGAAGATGCCCGCGTCCTCGAGCAGGCGGAGGCGGTCGGCCAGGGTGTTGGTCGCCACCGGCAGCTCCCGGTGGAAATCGTCGAAGCGGGCAAAACCGTGGAAGGCGAGCGCGATGAGGTTCGCGGTCCAGCGGTCCCCGATCAGCGTGACCAGGTGCCGGTAGACGTTGCGGGCCCCGGGGACGGCGCTCACCGGGAGCGACGACCGCCGCCGGGTCTTCACGGCCCGTTCGTCCCGGGTCGCCCCGGGACCGGGGCGGTAGATCACCGCGCGGCCATCGACGGGGGCGCGGCAGGCGTCGCAGGCGAGCACCGGGGAGAACAGCTGCCCGCAGCGGCGGTGGCGCAGCGTGAAGTCCCGCTCCGCCGGTACCGGGTGGTGCCGGCGCTCCCAGGCCATGGCCATCAGGGCGGTGTCATAGAGGTCCAGGGACTTGCGCGTGAGCCGGTAGCGGCCGTCGCGGCGGCGCAGGCAATCGAGGCCCTGCAGCCACTTGAGGCGGTCCGAGAGGACGCCGCGGGAAGCCCCGGTGGCCGCGAGCAGGGCACCGAAGGTGGAACCGCCCCAGAAGGCCTCCTGCAGGATCAGCAGACACCAGCGGTCACCGATCTCATCCAGCGCCCGGTTGATAGAGCTGGCACGGGTGGTGAGGATGCTCACGGCTCAGGCGCGGTAGAGATCCTCGCCGCGGGCCCAGGTGGCATGGAAGCCGAAGGGGACTCGCCGCGGCAGGTGCACGCGGGCCACGGGGCCGTCCTCGATGGCGCGGGCGTCAAAAACCAGGCAGTCCGACTGCCAGCGCTTGCTGTCCGTCACCAGGGTGAGCACGTAACCGTCGTCCTCGGCCCGCTCGCGCCCGGCGCCGCGGCGCGGGGCGAAGACGGCCTCGCTGCCGAAAACCCCGGCGCCGTAGTCCCACTGCCAGCGCCGGCCGGTCTCGTTGTCGTACTTGACCAGCCCCGTGAAACGCAGCGTGTGACCTCCCTCGTGGGAAAGAGGAATGCGCTGGTGGTAGGCATAGCGGCTCTTCTCGCCGTAAAACAGCGGGTTAGTCTTGTTGAACTCCGTGTTGAGGTCGTCGATGTCGCCCTCGCGGACTTCGCCGGTACGCAGGTTGAAGCGCCAGCGGTAGTTGTTCGCCTCCAGACGCATGTAGGCGAGCATGTGCGCGAGTTCGCCCTCGCCGGGCTGCGCCTGCGGCATCGGGTTGGTGGAGCGGCAACCGTCCATGACCACCCAGTCACCCTCCTCCCAGCAGTTGCTGACGTGGAGGATGTAGCAGGGCTCACACTCGAACCAGCGAACGGCACCGCCGTCTCCATAGCGCGGCACGATGCCGAAGCGCGTCGGGATATCGCGGTGGAAGGTGAGCACGCGCAGGTGGTGCTTGCGCAGCACGTCCATGTCGTGGAAGAACGGCAGGTCGTGGACCACCGCGTAGTGGCGGGTAAAGCCGATGTCGTGCGGCAGCCGCGGCCCGGGCAGATCGATGGCCGTCTCGTGCACCAGGCGCCCCGTCCGATCGGCGATGCCGTAGGTCATGTAGGGCGGCTCGTCGCCGTAATCGAAGAAGATGAGCTCCCCCGTGGCCCAGTCGACCCGGGAGTGCGCGGACATGCGCGCGTGCCGGCGCCCGGGCAGCTCGAAGGCGCCGTGGGTGGCGAGCGTCTCGCCGTCGAGGCGGAACGGGTTCCCTGCGTTATACCAGAGGGAGACCAGGTCACCGTGGTAATAGACGAGATCGGTGTTCGAGGTGTCCTTGATACCGAAGGGCGAGACGCTGTAATCGAAGGGCCCCATGACACCGGGGGAGACGGAGCTGCCCCGGGCCTGCTCCTCTGCCAGCGCGGCGGTACCGACCCACCGGTTGCGGTAGCCGACCGCGCCGTCGCGGAAATACACCCCGTGAACCATACCGTCGCCATCGAAGGGGTGATAACGGTTTTTCGGCGGCAGCAGCGGGTTGGGGCCGTTGCGCAGGTAGGCGCCCTCGAGGTCCGCCGGCAGGTCGCCGGTGACCGGCAGAGCCTCGGCGACCCGTTCGTCGGTGACCGGTGCATAGACCCCATGGAGATAGGGGTTGTCGAGACTGTAGATCCAGCCCGGGGCATCGTCGAAGTGAGTCACACCCCCGACGCAGTGATTGACGGTGGGGTAGTCGGGATGCTGTGCCGGAAGACCCATGATGCGCTCCTGCGTGGCTTGCCATTGCGTCGAGTATAGGGCGGCAGTTCTTTTATGCAAGCCACCAATCGGGAGCCCTAAGCGGCTCCACCGATTGTGATTTGCGGCCCTGCGCCCGCTGGCCTAGACTGCGGGTCTAATTAAAAAAGTGACCATAGCTTAAAGTGACCATAGCTTGCCGATGACCGACTGTCTCTCCCGCCTGCGCCTGCCCGTGTTCCAGGCCCCCATGTTCCTCCAGTCGGGGCCGGCGATGGTGATCGCCGCCTGCCGGGCGGGCATCGTCGGCTGCTTCCCGTCCGTCAACGCGCGCACCATTGAGGACCTGGAACGCTGGCTCGCGGCGATCACGGACGCGGTGAGCGAGAGCGAGCACGCGCCCTGGGCGATCAATCTGATGATGCACCGCTCCAATACCCGGCGACATGCGGACCTGGACCTCGCCGTGCGCTACCGGGCGCCGCTGGTCATCACTGCCCTGGGCAGTCCCCGGGAAGCCGTGGCAGCGGTGCACGACTACGGTGGCCTCGTCTTCGCCGACGTGATCGACCCGCGCCTCGCCGCCAAGGCGCTGGAAGCCGGTGTGGATGGCCTGGTACTGGTCGCGGCCGGCGCCGGCGGACACACCGGGCAGATCGCCGGTTTTGCCTTTGTGGAAGAGGTCCGGCGCTTCTGGGACGGACCCATCGTCCTCGGCGGCGGCATCAGCAGCGGCCGCGCCGTGCGCGCGGCGGAGGTCCTCGGGGCCGACTACGCGTATCTCGGCACCCGCTTTATCGCCAGCGAGGAAAGCATGGCAGATCCCGAGTACAAGGCCATGGTGGTCGAAGCTTCCAGCGGCGACATTGTCTGCTCCGACGCACTCACCGGCGTGCGCGCCAACTGGCTGCGCCAGAGCCTGACCCGGGCGGGCTACGACCCGGACGCCATGCCGGCGCCCGGCGACATCGACGTGATCGCCGCCGCCGGCGATGCCAAACGCTGGCGCGACGTCTGGTCCGCCGGCCAGGGGGTCGGTGCGGTGCGCGCGGTACAGCCGATCAGCGCCATCGTCGACGAGCTCGCCCGGGATTACACCGCGGCGAAGGGGGGCACCCTGAGATGAAAACCAGCACCGCGGCGCGCATCGCCGCCCACCGGGAGGCCGGCCACTGGGCCGACGACACCCTCCACGGCCTGCTGGCCGGCCTCGCCGCTCGCGCGGGGGATCAGCTGGCGGTCATCGACCCCCCGAACAGCGCAGCCCTCGGCGCCGGCCCGCCGCGCCGCATCGACTTCGCGACCCTGGACCGGGAGAGCAGCGCCCTCGCCCGGGAGCTGGCGGCCCGCGGCATCCGCGCGGGCGATGCTCTCCTCGTGCAGCTGCCCAACACGCACGCCCTCGTGCTGCTCTACGCCGCGGCGAGCAAGCTCGGCGCCGTGCTCTCGCCGCTCGCCGTGCAGTACGGGCGCCACGAGATCGCCGGGTTTGCCGGCACCCTGTCGCCCCGCGCCTTTATCAGCCAGCGAACGCTGGGCGATCGCCCTCTCCTCGATGAAGGCGCCGCTGCGCTGCCCGGCGTGGACGTCTGGCCGATCGATGAGCTCCTGGCCGGCGCGGCAGGGCGCGACCAGGACGACGGGGACTGGGCCGGCGATGCCGACGCGATCCTGACCGTGTGCTGGACGTCCGGCACCACCGGAACGCCGAAGGGTGTGCCCCGCTCCCACAACATGTGGCTGGTGCAGGGCCGCACCACGCAGGCCGCCGGCGGCTACCGCCCCGGAGAGGTGCTGCTCGCGCCCTTCCCCTTCATCAACATGGCGGCCCTCGGCGGCTTCCTGTTCCCCATGGCCCTGCTCGGCTGCACCGTGGTGCTGCACCACCCCCTGGACCCGGGCATTTACCTCGCCCAGCTCCAGGACGAACGGGTGAACTTCACCATCGCGCCGCCGGCGCTCCTGAACCGCCTGGCGCAGCAGCCGGCGCTGTGGGAGCAGTTCGATTTCAGCGCCCTGCGCGCCGTGGGCTCCGGCTCCGTGCCCCTGTCGCCGGCAATGATCGACGTCATCGAGGGGCGCTACGGCAAGCCGGTGGTGAACTTCTACGGCTCCAACGAGGGCATCGCCCTCTTCGCCACGCCGGAGACGGCCCCGGCAGCGCAGCAGCGCGCGCAGCTGTTCCCCCGCCTCGGTGTCGCCGGCATGCCCTTCGCCGGCTACGGCGCCGAGGTCATGCGTACCCGGGTCATCGACCCTGTCAGCGGCGGGGAGATCGACGCGTCGGGAGCCCCCGGCGAGCTGTGCATCGCCGGCCCCGGCGTCTTCGATGGCTATCTGGGCCATGACAACGACGGTTTGTTCAGCGACGACGGCTTCTTCCGCACCGGCGACCTGGTGGAAATCAGCGGCGACCCCCCGCTCTACTACCGCATCGTCGGCCGCTGCAAGGACATCATCAACCGCGGCGGTATGAAGCTGTCGCCGAGTGAACTCGACACGCTCCTCGAGGGCCACCCGGACCTGGCCGAGGCCGCCGTCTGCGCCTACACGGACCCGGAGCTGGGCGAACGCGTCTGCGCCTGCCTGGTGCTCGCGGAGGGCGCGAGCGCCCCCGCCGTGGACGCCCTCGGGGCCTGGCTCGGCGAGCGCGGTCTCGCCCGCTTCAAAGCCCCGGAGCGCATTGAACTTTTCGACGCCCTGCCGCGCAATCCGCTCGGCAAGGTTGTCCGCAACGAACTGCAGGCTGCGGTCGCAGCCCGGGGAGGCACCGCGTGAACCATGTGTATATCCTGGGCGGCGCCCAGAGCGATTTCGCCCGCAACTGGGCCCGGGAAGGACTGGACCTCTACGCCATGTTCCGGGAGACCCTCGAGGACGCGGTGGCCGACGCCGGTATCGAGCCGGCGCAGATCGAGGTCGGCCACGTCGGCAACTTCGTCGCCGACCTCTTCGCCCGCCAGGGGCTGCTCGGCGGCTTTTTTGGCCACGTCTATCCGGAGCTTGCGGGCATTCCCACGGCGCGCCACGAGGCCGCCTGCGCCTCCGGCTCCATGGCCGTGCTCGCCGCCATGCGTGACATCGAGGCCGGGCACTACAGCGTGGCCTGCGTGCTGGGCCTGGAGCTCATGCGCAATGTCGACGGCCGCACTGGCGCGGAGTACCTGGGTGCCGCCGCCTGGCAGGGCGAGGAGGCGCAGGACGCGGAGTTCCCCTGGCCGCATCTGTTCGATCGCATCACCGTAGAGTACGAACAGCGCTACGGCATCCGCGAGGAGCACCTGGCGCGCATCGCCGAGGTCAACTTCGGCAACGCCCGCGCCAACCCGAAGGCGCAGACCCGGGAGTGGACCTTCCCGGACGGCTGCTTCGCCGCCGACGACACCCTGAACCCCGTCATCGATGGCCGCATCCGCAAGCTCGACTGCGGCCAGATCACCGACGGCGCGGCCTGCCTGGTGCTCGCCAGCGAGAACGTCGCCCGCGCCCATGCACAGCGCCAGGGCCTGGCCCTCGCCGACCTGCCGCGCATCAAGGGCTGGGGCCATCGCAGCGCGCCCCTGCTGCTGGAGCGCAAGCTGGCGTTGAGCGCGGCAGAGCCCCTGGTCTTCCCGCACGCGGCGAAGACCATCGACGATGCCCTGCACCGCGCCGGCTACGCCGCGGTAACCGAGCTCGACGGGCTGGAAACCCACGACTGCTTCACCATCACCGAATACCTGGCCCTGGACCACAGCGGCCTCACGCCCCCGGGGCAGAGCTGGCAGGCCGTCGAGGACGGCCGCATCGCCCGCGATGGCGCCTTCCCGGTCAACGCCAGCGGCGGCCTGATCGGCCTCGGGCACCCCGTGGGCGCCACCGGCGTGCGCATGGTCCTCGACGGCGCGCGGCAGGTCGGCGGCCGCGCCGGGGCCTGCCAGATCGCCGGGGCCGAGAACCTCCTCACCTTCAATGTCGGCGGCTCCACCACCACCTGCGCGAGCTTCGTCGTGGGAGTGGGCGAATGAGCGACGCCTGTCTCTACCAGTGGGTGCGCAGCCCCCGGGGGCGCGCGAAAAACAGCGGCGCGCTGCACGAGCTGACGCCGCAGGCGCTCCTCGCCCAGCTGTACGACGCTCTCACGGAGCGCAGCGGCCTCGACCCGGCCCTGGTCGACGATGTCATCCTCGGTTGCGTCACGCAGCACGGTGAGCAGGCGGGGAACATCGCCCGCAGCTCGCTGCTCTACGCCGGCTGGCCCGACCGGGTCCCCGGCATGACCGTGAATCGCTACTGCTCTTCCGGGGTCGATGCGCTGGGGCTGGCGGCCCTCAAGGTCCGCGGCGGCGAGGCCCGGTCCGTCGTGGCCGGCGGGGTCGAAATGATGTCCCGGGTACCCATGCTCGCCGATGGGGCGCGGGTGTTCACGGACCCGGCCTTCGCCGCGGCGTGCCGCATGCTGCTGATGGGCAGCGGAGCCGACCTGATCGCGACGCTGCACGGGGTCAGCCGGGAAGCGGCCGATGCCGTGGCCCTCGCCAGCCAGACCCGGGCCGCCCGGGCCCGCGACGGCGGGCACTTCGCCGCCTCCCTGGTGCCGATCGAGACGCCGGGCGGGATCGCGGCCACCGACGAGTGCATCCGCGGGGGCCTGACGGCCGCGGAGCTTGCCGCCCTGCCGGCAGCCTTTGCCGAGGCCGGCGCCGCCGGGGTAGACGCACTCCAGCTTGCGGCCTACCCGCAGGCCGGCGCGATCCGGCATATCCACACCGCCGGCAACTCGCCCGCGATGGCTGACGGCGCGGCGCTGCTGCTGGTCGGAGATACGGCCCTCGGCAAACGACTCCGGCAGCAACCCCGGGCGTGCATCCGCGCGGCCATCACCGTCGCAGCAGATCCGCTGCAGGTACTCACGGGCTGCCTGGCAGCGACGCAAGCTCTCCTCGAGCGCGAAGGTCTCGCGGTCGACGACATCGACCTGTTCGAGGTTCATGAAGCCTTTGCGGCCGTGTCGGTGGTCGCGCAGGAGAAGCTCGGGATCCCCGACGACCGGCTCAACGTCAATGGCGGCGTGATCGCTCTGGGCCACCCCATGGGCGCGACCGGTGCCATCATGGCCATCACGCTCCTCGACGAGCTCGAGCGGCGGGGACTGCAGCGGGGCCTGGTGGCTGCCGCGGGCGCCGCCGGCAGCGGCAGTGCCGTGCTGATCGAGCGGCTTTCGTGAGCCTTTGAATCCTGACGCGATACGCGCACAGAGCCGCAATACCCGGGGGCGACCGGGCCCCGGAAGCTGTTCGCGGCAGGGCCTCGATAGCCAAAAAACGTTCTAAATCGGCAACTTACTTGAAAACCTCCTTGAAACCTGTATGATTTCAGGCAAATCCTGGTTGGGACCAGACCATTACACCCGAGACCACCGACGGCCCCCGGAAGACCGCGAGCCTCCGGGTTCCGACAGTTGACGATGGCCCTGCTGTTCACAGGCTGATCAGCGCGTGCCCCCCGCTCGACGAAAACTCCCTCTACTGCAACCTGCTCCAGTGCGACCATTTTGCGGCCACAACTGTCGTCGCGGAACAGGACGGTGACGTGGTCGGCTGCATCTCGGGCTACCTCGTCCCGGCGCGGCCGGACACGCTTTTCATCTGGCAGGTCGCCGTCGGCGCCGCCGCCCGGGGCCAGGGCCTGGCCCTGCGCATGCTCCAGCACCTCCTGGCACGTCCCGCCTGTCGCGCAGTGCACTTCATGGAGACGAGCATCACGCCGGGTAACGACGCCTCCTGGGCGCTGTTCCAGAAACTGGCGGACAGCCGCGGTGCGCCCCTGGCCGACAGCGACTGGTTTGACCGGGACCGGCACTTCGGCGGAGCCCACGACAGCGAGCAACTGGTACGCATCGGCCCCTTCGCGGCCACCGCGGACGATGCCGTCACAGGCAACGACCCAACCCTCGATGTAGTGAAGAACACGGCACAAACATCCCGTACAGGGATACAGGAGTAGCGGAATGAACGTCAGGGCCCTGGCGAAGGCGCAGGCATCCGGCCGGTGCAGCGTAGCGCCGGACAACAACAGGGACGATACCCGCATGTTGCTCGAAAACGACGACACGGGGTTTTCCCTTCACCGCACCGCGATCTACGCCGGTGCGGCTGTCGGCGTGCACTACAAGAACCACCTTGAATCGGTATATGGTGTGCACGGAGCGGCGGTGGAGGAGATAGACGCGTGAATACCCATACGGTGGAAAAGATCGGCGGCACGTCGATGCTCGACTACCGCGCCGTCCGCGACAACATCTTTCTGCGCGGGGGGGACAGCGACAACCTCTACGGCCGGGTGTTCGTGGTGTCTGCCTATGCCGGTATCACCAACCGGCTCCTCGAGCACAAGAAGAGCGGGCGCCCCGGCATCTACGCTCTCTTTTCCGGCAGCGAGCAGGATGCCTCCTGGCGCGAGGAGTTCGCGACGCTCCGTGACGAGATGCACGCCCTCAACGCCGAGCTGTTCGACGACGCGGCGGAAACGAAGCGCGCCAATGCCTTCATCGACGAGCGCCTGTACTCGGCCGAGGCCTGCCTGCAGAACCTGGCCAAGCTCTGCGACCACGGCCACTTCAGCCTGGAAGCGCACCTCGACACCGTGCGGGAGATGCTGGCCAGCCTCGGCGAAGCCCACAGCGCCTGGAACACCGCACAGCTGCTGAAGCGCGACGGCGTCAACGCAGTCTTCGTAGACCTCACGGCCTGGCGCAGCGAAGAGCACCTGCCCCTCGATGAACGCATCAAGGAAGCGATGGCCGAAATCGACGTGAGCACCACCATGCCCATCGTCACCGGCTATGCGCACAGCGACGACGGCCTCATGGCCAGCTTCGATCGCGGCTACAGCGAGATGACTTTCAGCCGCCTGGCGGTGATCACCGGCGCCAGCGAGGCAGTCGTGCACAAAGAGTTCCACCTCTCCAGTGCCGATCCCAGGATCGTCGGCGAGGACAAGGTCGTACCCATCGGCCGCACCAACTACGACGTGGCCGACCAGCTCGCGAACCTCGGCATGGAGGCGATCCACCCGAAGGCCGCCAAGGGGCTGCGCAAGAATGGCATTCCCCTGCGCGTGAAGAACACCTTCGAGCCGGAGCATACGGGCACGCTGATCACCTCCGAGTACGTGAGCAGCAAGCCCTGCGCGGAAATCATCGCCGGCTGCCGCGGCGTCTATGCGCTGGAGGTCTTCGACCAGGAAATGGCCGGCGAGGTCGGTCGCCACGACCAGGAGATCCTCGGCGTCATTCGACGCTTCCGGGGGCACATCGTGGCCAAGGACATCAATGCCAACACCATCACGCATTACCTCGCCTGCAACCTGAAGACCGTGAAGCGCATCCGGCGCGAGCTCGAGGCGAAGTTCCCGAACGCGGAACTCGATCAACAGCGCGTCGCCGTCGTGTCTGCGATCGGCAGCGATATGCAGATTCCGGGGATCCTCGCGCGCACCGTCACCGCGCTGGCCGACGACGACGTCTCTGTCCTTGCCATGCATCAATCGCGGCGCCAGGTCGACATGCAGTTCATGGTCAGCGACAGCGACTACGAGCGCGCCGTCGTGGCTCTGCACCGCAAGCTGGTCGAGCCGATCGATCACGGCCGCGCCATCTCTCTCGCCTCCTGATGCCGGGCTGAAGCGCGCACTCCGTGGTCGCGACCTTCATACTGTGCCTCCTCGGCTTCACCCTTATCGGCATCTCGTCGGCGCGGGCGAGCCGGGGCACACGGCACGACTACTACCTGGCTGACGGCAGCGTCCCCCCCTGGCTGGTGGGCCTGTCCGCCGTCGCCACCAATAACTCCGGCTACATGTTCATCGGAGTGATCGGCTACACCTACGCCACCGGCTTTCCCGCCATCTGGCTCATGCTCGGCTGGCTCGTCGGCGACTACCTCGGCTCCACATTCATTCATGCCAGGCTGCGTGCCGCCACGGCCGGCTGTGACGAGGTGTCCTATGCCGGCGTCCTCGCCCGCTGGCACGGCGAGAAGAACACGGCGCTGCAGCGCACCATCGGCGCGATTTCCCTGCTCTTCCTCCTCAGCTATGCGGGCGCCCAGCTCCTGGCCGGGAGTAAGGCCCTGCACGTACTCTTCGACTGGCCGCTCTGGGCCGGCGCCGTGCTCGGCTCGATCCTTGTCGTCGCCTACTGCTTCGCCGGGGGCATCCGCGCCTCCATCTGGACCGACGCCGCTCAGTCCATGGTCATGATCGTCGCCATGACCATTCTGCTGGTCGTGGCCCTGGTCGAGCTCGGCGGCTTCGCCGCAGCCTGGGCCCAATGGAAGGAGATCCCCGAATTCACCCGCTGGACCCCGCAGGCGCCCGCCTTCCTCGGCTGGACCGGGGGGCCACTCTTCGTCGTCGGCTGGATGGCAGCCGGCCTGTCGGTGATTGGCCAGCCCCACGTGATGGTGCGCTTCATGACCCTCTCCGAAGGGCCGAGCGGCATGCGCCGGGCACGGACCTGGTACTACCTCTGGTTCACGGCCTTCTACATCGCCGCCACCAGCGTCGGTCTGCTGTCGCGACTCTACCTGACCGACAGCGCCAGCTTCGACGCCGAACTCGCCCTGCCGACCATGGCGCTGGAACTGCTGCCGGGCGTCCTCGTGGGCGTGATACTCGCCGGCGTCTTCGCCGCCACCATGTCGACGGCGGATTCACTGATCCTCTCCTGCTCCGCCGCCCTCACCCACGACCTGCTGCCGCACCGCATCGAGCGGCCGCTGCTGATCAAGGCCTCCACGGTGCTTATGACGGCGGGTGCCCTGGTGCTGGCCCTTTCCGGCAGCGACAGTGTTTTTGCGCTGGTGATCCTGTCCTGGTCGGCGCTCGCCAGCGCCTTTGCGCCGTTGCTGATCGCCCTCGCCCTGGGCGCACGACCGTCCCAGACGCGGGCACTTATCGCCCTTGTCGTCGGCCTCGGGGTATCCCTGCTCTGGCGGCAGCTGGGCTGGGAGTCGGTGGTGTACGAAGGCCTGCCGGGCATCGGCGCCGGACTGCTGGTGCACGCGCTCCCGACGGCGGGGAGGAAGCTGTTCTCGGCAGCCGAAAGCGCCGCCTGAGGC
>CAYFVG010000012.1:0-23347 GCA_964346365.1 uncultured Alteromonadaceae bacterium | reverse complement strand
TCATCGAGGTACAGGCCGGCGAAAAGGTTGCGGTAAAGACGCCGCGCGAGGCCGCTGTCGGGACGGCAGCGAAGCAGCCAGTAGGCCGCCAGGAGACCGAGGAACAGGGCCGCACACCAGAGCGTGGCAGCGAGGCCCGGCGCCGCTGTGGCCGGTGCCAGGGCCGTGAATACCGTTTTTTGCAGCAGGTAGGCGCCGGCGAGGGCAACGGCTGCGGCCAGAGCCCGCAGTGCCGAGCCGCGGTAGCGGACGCTGCCGCGCTCGCTCACCAGCACCAGTACCATGAGAGCGAACAGCAACCACAGGCTGGCGTCCGCCGCGAGCAGGCCGCTGACGGCGAGGCCACCGAAGAGCGCCGCCACAGCGACACCGAAGATCGGCGCTGCGAGCCGGGAGGCCGGCGCCGGCGGCGCCAGGCGCTGCCGCAGGTAGGCCTCGACCTGGCCGCCAGCGGCGAGAAAGCAGTAGGCCTTGTAGCAGGAGTGGGCGACCAGGTGGAGCAGGGCGAGACCGTACTGCCCCAGGGCGCACTCGACCAGCATGAGTCCCATCTGCGCCACCGTAGACCAGGCGAGGAGGACCTTGATGCTCACCCGGGTCATGGTCACCAGCGCCGCAATCACGCAGGTCAGACCGGCAACCACCAGCAGCAGCGCCTTGGCCGGCGCCGCCAGGGCGAGGAGCGGGGCCATGAGCAGGAGCAGGTAGCCGCCGAGGTTGATGATCCCCGCGTGCAGCAGTGCGGACACAGGCGTCGGCGCCTCGACCACCTGGATCAGCCAGCCGTGGAAGGGGAACTGGGCACACTTGACCATGGCGGCGCTGGCGATCAGCAGGGCCGCCAGCTGCTCGCGCGAGCCGAGGACCGCGCCCGGCGCGCTGTAGGCGGCCAGCATGCCGTCGATGGCCAGGGTGCCGTGCTCGAGGTAGAGCAGGCAGCCCGCCGCAGCGAGGCAGAGTTCGGCGAGGCGTGCGAAGAGGAACTTCTTGTGTGCGGCCAGCGCGGCACGCTTGCGTTCGGGGTAGAACATGAGCAACTGGTGCAGGCTCAGGCTGATGCCGGCCCAGGCCAGGAGGAGCAGCAGGAAATGATTGGTGGTCACCACCACCGCGACGCAGGCGAGCGTCACCTGCAGCCAGCGCTGGAAACGCGCCTGCCCGGGATCACCGTCGAGATAGTGAGTGGCGAAGCGGGCCACCACCAGGCCGATGAAGGCGATCAGGGACAGCACGATACTGTTCAGGGGGTCGTGCAGGAACCAGCCCGAGACGGGCGCGGGGGCCAGGTCCTGGGCGAGGGCGAGGGCGAGCGCCAGCCCGTTGCCGACCTGCACCAGCCGCCAGCCGGCCCGCGGGCCGGCAAAACCGGCCAGGGCCGCGGCGAGCAGGTAGACGACGGGAACGAGTAGCAGGGCGAGATCTGTCCAGTTTCCGGTCATGGGGCACCTCCCGATAGTGGCAGGGCAGAAGTATCATGGCCGCGGGATATTCAGTAAAATAGATATTAAAGATGTCTTCGTTCTTTTTTTATTTATTATGCTGCCATCGGCGAGGTCGGCGCCCGCGATTGAAACCCGGCCCCGGGTGGCATACCGTAGCTGCCCCGGCACGCAGGCAACGGAATGCAGGAGAGCATGAGCACGGCCACCGGCACCCTCTTTACGATTTCCGCGCCGAGCGGCGCCGGCAAGACAAGCCTGGTCGCGGCACTGGTCGCCCATGTCCCGGCGCTGGCGGTCTCCGTCTCACACACCACGCGACCGCAGCGGCGCGGCGAGGTGGACGGGGTGAACTACCACTTCGTCGACCCGGCGCGCTTCCAGGCCATGCTTGCCGACGACGCCTTCCTCGAGCATGCCGAGGTCTTCGGCAACTTCTATGGCACCGCCCAGGCCGAGGTCCAGGAGCGCCTGCTCCGGGGCACGGATGTTATCCTCGAGATCGATTGGCAGGGCGCGCAGCAGGTCAAGCGGTTGCTGCCGGAAACGCGCTCTGTCTTCATCCTGCCGCCGTCCCTCGAGACGCTCCACGAGCGGCTCACGGACCGCGGCCAGGACGATCCCGCCACCATCACCCGGCGCATGGCGCAGGCCGTGGCCGAAATGTCCCACTACGTCGAGTACGATTACCTCGTGTTCAACGACGATTTCGAGCGCGCCCGGGACGACCTCGCCGCCATCGTCCAGAGCTGTCGGCTGCGCACGCAGGCCCAGGGCCAGCGCCACGCGGAGACACTGGCTCGCCTCCTCGCCTGAGCAACCTGCCTGAGTAACCCCTTGCCTGCCGCCCGGTAAGCTCCTGTATACTGTCGGGTCTTTCGCCGTGCACAGGTGCGTGCGCGACGACCCGTTATCAATCAGGAAGCCCCATAGCCATGGCACGTGTAACCGTTGAAGATTGCCTCGACAACGTAGCGAACCGCTTCGAACTCGTCATGCTGGCCAGCAAGCGCGCCCGCCAGCTCGCGACGGGGGGCAAGGACCCGATGGTCCGGGAAGAATCCGACAAGCCGACCGTCATCGCTCTGCGCGAGATTGCCGACGGCCTGGTGACCGGCGATATGCTGGCGCGCGAGGATGAGCTCGATGCCGAAGAGGAACTGGCTGAAGTCATGGGCGCCGGCGAGACTCTCTGATCCCGCGGTGACTGCAGGGGCCTGATGCAGACCATCGACGCCCTCGACGCCTCCCTGCGCGGCTACCTCGAAGCAGACCAGACGCGTCAGGTCCGGCGCGCCTATTACTTTGCCGAACAGGCGCATTACGGCCAGACCCGTCGCAGCGGCGAGCCCTACGTGACCCACCCGCTCGCGGTGGCGAATATTCTCGCCGGCATGCATATGGACCACCAGAGCCTCATGGCGGCCATGCTGCACGACGTCATCGAGGACACGGGCATCAACAAGGCCGCCATCGGCCGGCAGTTCGGCGCCGCCGTCGCCGAACTCGTGGACGGCGTCAGCAAGCTGACCCAGATGGAGTTCGAGACCCTCGAGGAAAAGCAGGCGGAGAACTTCCAGAAGATGGCCCTGGCCATGGCCCGGGACATCCGGGTCATCCTCGTCAAGCTCGCGGACCGGCTGCACAATATGCGAACGCTCGGCGTGCTGCCCGCCGCCAAGGCCCGGCGCATCGCCCGGGAGACCCTCGATATCTACGCCCCCATCGCCATGCGGCTCGGCATGAACGCCGTGCGCATGGAGTTCGAGGACCTGGGCTTTTCGGCCCTGTACCCCATGCGCGCGCGGCGCATCGAGGCGGCCGTGCGCAAGGCCCGGGGCAACCGCTCCGAGCTGGTGGAAAAAATCCGCCACCAGATCGAGTCGACACTGCGCCAGGAAGGGCACGACGCCGTGGTGATCGGACGCGAGAAACACCTCTACAGCATTTATCAGAAGATGCGCTCGAAGAGGAAGTCCTTTTCCGAGATCATGGACATCTACGGCTTTCGGGTCATCGTCGACTCCGTAGACACCTGCTACCGCGTCCTCGGCAGCATGCACAACCTCTACAAACCGGTGCCCGGCGAGTTCACGGACTACATCGCGATCCCCAAGGCCAACGGCTACCAGTCCCTGCACACGGTGACCAAGGGCATGCACGGCGTGCCCATAGAGATCCAGATCCGCACCCGCGAGATGGAGGACATGGCCAACAACGGCATCGCCGCCCACTGGCTCTACAAGAGTGACGCCAGCACCAGCGGGGGCAGCCACGCGCGCGCCCGGGAGTGGGTGCAGGGACTGCTCGAGATGCAGCAGCGGGCCGGCAACTCCCTCGAATTCATCGAGCACGTCAAGATCGATCTGTTTCCGGACGAGATCTACGTGTTCACGCCGAAGGGGCGTATCCTCGAATTGCCCCGGGGCGCCACGGCGGTCGACTTCGCCTACGCCGTGCACACGGACCTCGGCAACCGCTGTGTCGCCTGCCGCATCAATCGCCGTCTCGCGCCTCTTTCGGAGCCGCTGCAGAGCGGCCAGACCGTCGAGGTGCTGACGGCGGCCGGCGCCCGCCCCAACCCGTCCTGGTTCAACTACACAGTGACCGCCAAGGCGCGCAGCAATATCCGCCACTTCCTCAAGAACCAGACCCGGGAAGACTCCGTGGCCCTGGGCCGGCGCCTCCTCGACAAGGCCCTCGGCGACGCGGACGGTGCCCTGGAGGACCTTTCCGAGGCTTCCCTGGCGAGGTATCTGGAGCGCAACAGCTACGACAGCAGCGACGACCTCCTCGTGGACATCGCCCGCGGCAAACGCCTGCCGGCGGTGGTGTCCCAACAGCTCCTCGGTGACAGCGAGGGCCCCGCGCCGCGGCAGGACGAAAAGGGCGGCGCGCCCCTGGCAATCCGCGGCACGGAGGGCTTCATGGTGTCCTACGCCCGCTGCTGCCGACCGCTCCCCGGGGACCCGATCGCCGGCTACCTGAGCTCCGAACGGGGCGTGGTCGTGCACCGCGAGGCCTGCCGCAACCTGGCGGAAATGCGCGAAAAACCCGAGCGCCTGATCCCCTTGCGCTGGGACGACCGGGTCGAGGGGGACTTCCCCGCCGAGCTGCGTATCGAGGTGGAGAACCAGCGCGGCACCATTGCCATCATCGCCACGCGCATCAACAGCATGGGCGTCAACATCGAGAAAATCGCCACGGAAGACAAGGACTACCAGTTCACCTACGTGGATCTGGAATTGCAGGTGAACAGCCGCGTCCACCTCGCGCGCATCATGCGCCGGCTGCGCGGCATCGCCACCGTGCGCCGGGTGGTGCGCCTGACCAACTGGCGACCGAGCAAGAGGGAAAAGCCATGACCAACCGCGCCGTCATTTCCACCGACCGGGCGCCCGCTGCCATCGGTCCGTACTCCCAGGCCGTGAAGGTCGGCAACATCGCCTGGCTCTCGGGCCAGATCCCCCTGGACCCCGGCACCATGGCGCTGGTCGGCGGCGGCATCACGGTCCAGGCGCGGCAGGTCTTCCGCAACCTCGCCGCCGTTGCGGAGGCCGCCGGGGGCACCCTCGACGACGCCGTCAAGCTCAACATTTCACTCACGGACCTCGGCGACTTCGCGGCGGTGAACGGGATCATGGAGGAGTTCTTCCAGGCCCCTTACCCGGCCCGGGCCTGCGTACAGGTCGCGGCCCTGCCGAAGGGCGCGGCCATCGAGGTCGAGGCGCAGCTCGCGCTTTAGTGGTAGTGGGTCCCTAGCCCGCTGCCGCCAGCGCTGCGGAATACCCCGCGCGGTAGTCGGGGTACAACAGCCGGTAACCGCTCGCTTTCATGCGGTCGTTGCGCAGCCGCTTGTGCCCCGAGGAGAGGGGCCGGGCGTCGTAGCGTCGGTCGACGTCCGCCACACCCAGCCGCTCCGCCAGCCAGGCCTCGACCTCCGCCTGCGGCGCCGGGCAGTCGTCGACCACATTGTAGGCCCGGGCCAGGGCCGTTCCCGCCGCCGCCGCGCCCAGCAGGTGGGCGAGAAAGGCGCCCACATCGTCCCGGTGGATGCGGTTGCTGTAGTGCACGGGCGACGGCGGACACAGGCTGCCGCCGGCGACGCGGCGCTGCAGGTAGCCGTGCGCGCCACCGTAGATGCCGGCGCAGCGCAGCCGCGCCACGGGCGCGGCCGCCGCAAGGGTCGTCTCGGCGGCGACGATCGCCGCCGCCGCCGGGTCCGTGGTCGCCGCGGCGAGGGGGCTTTCCTCGTCCACCCAGCCCCCGTCCCGCTCCGCGTAGACCCGCGTGCTGGAGATGAACAGCAGGGCGCGCGGCGGCCGTGGCGCGAGGGCTGCAGCGAGATACTCCGCCGCCTCGGTGAAGCCGCGGCGGTAGCCCTCGGTGTCACGGCTCGCGGGTTTCAGGGTGGTGACTACGAAATCCGGCGCCAGCGCGGCGATGCGGTCACCCAGGGCCGGGTCCGAGTAGTCGCCGGGAAGGCCCTCGAGCCCCGGGGGCAGCTGGTCCACGCTGCGGCGCAGACCGACCAGCCGTGCTGCGGCCAGAGGGCCTCCCGCCAGGGCCGCCGCACAGCGCCCGGCGAGGTCGCCGGCGCCGACAAAGAGCACGGTAGTACTCATCGCCCCGCCGCCGGCCGCTGGTGATGGATGCGGAGGCGAAACGCCGTGCGACAATAGGCGATCGGGGCGGCGGCGGTTTCTACAGCGGGCAGCATGGCGACAATAGTAGCGCAGGAATTGACCGGTTTGCGCGGCGTGGGGCCGAAGCTGGCCGCCCGCCTGCAGGCCTATGGCATCGAGCGCGTCGAGGACCTGCTCTTCCACTTTCCCCTGCGCTACCAGGACCGCACCCGCGTAACCGCCATCGGCGGCCTCGTCGAGGGCAGCGAGGCGGTGGTTGAAGGGGAGGTCCGCGCCGCGGATGTGGCCGTCGGCCGCCGGCGCAGCCTGCTGGTCGCGCTGCAGGACGGCACGGGCACGCTGACCCTGCGCTTCTTCCACTTCAGCAACGCGCAGAAGCAGGCGCTGCGCCCCGGGGTGCGGCTGCGCTGCTTCGGCCAGGTGCGGGCCGGTCCACGCGGCCCCGAGCTCGTGCACCCGGAGTACCGGGCCGTCGGCCCGGAGCCGGCAGCGGTGGAGGATCGGCTCACCCCCATCTATCCGACCACCGAGGGCATCGGCCAGCAGCAGTGGCGCAAGCTCTGCCGCCAGGCGGTTACCCTGCTCCAGCGCCAGCCCCCGGAAGACCTTCTCGCCGGCCTCGACGACGGCGGCTTTACTCTGGTCGACGCTATCGCCTATCTGCACACCCCGCCCGCCGGCGCCGCCCTCGATGCGCTGCAGACCGGACGCCACGCGGCACAGCTGCGCCTGGCCCGTGAAGAATTCCTCGCCCACCGCCTGTCCCTGCGCCACCTCCGCGCCCGGGAGCGCGCGCAGCCGGCGCCGCCCATGGCCGCCGACAGCCTGGCGCTGCGGGACTTCCTCGGGCGTCTGCCCTTCGCACCCACCGGTGCCCAGGAGCGGGTCATGGCGGAAATCGCGGCAGACCTGGCCGGCGAGGCACCGATGCTGCGCCTGGTGCAGGGAGACGTGGGCTCGGGCAAGACCCTGGTGGCCGCCGCCGCCGCCCGCCAGGCCATCGCGGCGGGCTACCAGGTGGCGATCATGGCGCCGACGGAGCTCCTCGCGGAGCAGCACCGGGCCAACTTCGAGAACTGGTTCGCCCGCGAGCCCATCGCCATCGCCTGGCTCAGCGGCCGCGTGAAAGGCGCGGCCCGGCGCGCAGCCCTGGCGGCGATCGCCGACGGCGGCGCCGGCCTGGTGATCGGCACTCACGCCCTGTTCCAGGAGGCGGTGGCCTTCGCCCGCCTGGGACTGCTCATCGTCGACGAGCAGCACCGCTTCGGCGTCCACCAGCGCCTGTCCCTCAAGGACAAGGCGCCGGACTGGCGCCCGCACCAGCTGGTGATGACCGCCACCCCCATACCCCGGACCCTGTCGATGGTGGCCTACGCGGACCTCGACTGCTCGGTCATCGACGAACTGCCGCCGGGGCGAAAGCCCGTGAATACGGTGCTGGTGGACAACGCCCGGCGGGACACGGTGCTCGAGCGCGTTGCCCGGGCCTGCGCCGGGGGCCGCCAGGCCTACTGGGTGTGCACCCTGGTGGAAGAAAGCGACGTACTGCAGGCGCAGGCAGCCGAGGCGACCTACGAAGAGCTGACCGAGGGCCTCGCCGGGCTGCGGGTGGGACTGGTGCACGGCAAGCTGCCGGCAGCGCGGAAGACAGAGGTCATGGCCGCCTTCAAGGCCGGCGACCTCGACCTGCTCGTGGCTACCACGGTGATCGAGGTGGGAGTGGACGTGCCCCGGGCGAGCCTCATGGTGATCGAGAACCCGGAACGCCTGGGCCTGGCGCAGCTGCACCAGCTGCGCGGCCGGGTCGGTCGCGGCAGCGCCGAGAGCCACTGCGTACTGCTTTATCAACCCCCCCTGTCCGCGGGCGGCAGGGAGCGCCTGCAGGCCCTGAGGGAAAGCAACGATGGCTTCTACATCGCGCGCAAGGACCTGGAACTGCGCGGCCCCGGCGAGGTACTCGGCACGCGGCAGACCGGCCTCATGGACTTCCGGGTAGCGCGGCTGCCGGCGCATGAAGACCTGCTCGACAGCGTCCGGGCCCAGGCGGTGGAGCTGTCCCGGCGCCACCCGGAGCGGGTGGCGCCGCTCATCGAGCGCTGGACCGGCGCCCGGCAAGTGTTCGCCGGGGTATAGGGCGCCCGGCCAGGGGCGCCCGGCAAGAGCCTGCTCAGGGCAGGATCGGCGGGAGGGCCTTCTGCAGCGCGATTTTCTCGCGGATCGCCTGGCCGGTCAGCGCAAACCCGGCCAGCTCTCCGCCGCTCGTGCGGAATTCGCAGCGCACGTCGACGCCGTCCGCATCGATCTGCCAGTCTCCATCCGTGCCCGCCGGCGGCGGTGCCACCACCACCGGACAGGTCGGGGTCTTGATGGTCACGGGCATTGCCGGGTAGCTCACGGCCGTGCGCTCCCCGGTGAGGGTCTTGCCGAGGGCGCGGGCCGCCGCCATGAGCGGTGCCACGTATACCAGCACGTGGCCCTCCACCTCGGCGCAGTCACCGAGGGCGTAGACCTTCGGCGCCGAAGTCTCCAGGAAGCGGTTGGCGACCACGCCGCGGTTGGTGGCCAGGCCCGCGGCCCGCGCCAGCGCCGTGCGCGGGCGCACACCCACGGCGGAGACCACGAGGTCCGCGGCAACGCTATCGCCGTTGTCGAGGGTAACAGTCACGCCGTCGGCGCGCTTGTTCACGGCCGTGGCGAGGGCACCGAAGTGAAACACCGCGCCCTGCGCCGCGAGGGCGGCCTGCACCGCCTTGCCGGCGGTCTCCGGCAGCAGCGTCGGCAGACAGTAGCCGAGCGGGTCGACCACCTCCACCTCGTAGCCGCCGTTCAGAAGGTCGTTGGTGAATTCGCAGCCGATGAGGCCGCCGCCGATGATGCAGACGCGCCGGGCGTTGTTCTCTTCCATGGCGGTACGGAAATCGGCGTAATCCATGAGATCGTTCACGGAATACACGTAGTCAAGGCCATCGCCGGTCAGGGGCGGCTCGATGACCTGAGAGCCCATGGCCAGCACCAGCCTGCCGTAATGGATCACCGTGGCATCCTCGCCGACGTGCAGGACCTGCTTCTCCGTATCGATCTCGTTGACCCGGGTGTGGGTCCAGACCTTGGCCTCGAGCTGCGTGCCCATGCCGCCGGCATCCTGCTGCGCGAGGTCGTCGGGACCCGTTTTTTTGGTGTAGCCCGTGGACAGCATGGGCTTGGAATAGGAACGCCCGTCGTCCGCGGTGATCAGGATCACGGGCGTGTCGCTGTCGTAGCGGCGGATCTCCCGGGCCAGGCCGTAGCCGGCGAGACCCGTGCCGATTATCACGATGGGGGCATGCTCCCGGTCCGCCTCCGCTTCCTGGTGGTGCGGTGTCTCCTCCACCGGCGATTCCTCCAGGAGCTCGAAGTCCTCCTTGCCGACGCCGCAGTCGGGGCAGAGCCAGTCTTCGGGCACGTCCTCCCAGCGCGTACCCGGCGCTATACCGTCGTCCGGCCAGCCCTTGGCCTCGTCGTAGACCAGCCCGCAGACGATACATTCCCACTTGCTCATTACCTTGCTCCTGGCCCGGGGCGGAAAAGCGACCACTATAAGAGAAACGGCCACTATAAATAGGCACCGGGAATGTGCAAGCGCACCGGCGGCCGCCTTGCATGCGCCGGCAAACTGGCGCATTCTCGCGCCTCCCCCTGTACAGCGGCAGCCGTGACCCAGCTCCAACCCGACAGCTCCGCCGACCCCGCCTGGCGCAGCCCGGTTGACCCGCGCCTCGCCGGACTGCACGGCCCGCGCCCCTGGCTCCTCGACGATGGCTCGCTGACCCGCCGCCTGGTGGCCTCCGGCCGGGCCTTCCGCGTGGAGCGGCTGCGCCAGGACTGGAGCACGCCCCGGGCCAGCGAGCGGCGGGTGCTCGGCACGGGTCTGCGCCAGCGCGCGCTGGTCCGCGAAGTGGCCCTGCGCCTGGACGGTGACGCCGTAGTCTTCGCCCGCAGCGTCTTTCCCTACGCGAGCCTCTGCGGCCGGCTGGCGCACCTGCGCAAGCTCCAGGGCAGCTCCCTCGGCGCGATCCTGTTCAGCGCGCCGGACATGCGCCGCAGTCCCTTCCAGGTGACGCTGCTCGCCGGCGACAGTCGCTATCTACCCCCGGCGCTGCGGCAGACACCGCCGGCCTGGGCCCGGCGCTCCGTGTTCCGCCTCCACGGGCAACGGCTGCTGGTCAGCGAGGTATTTCTCGAGCGTTTCCGCCCCCGGGCGCCGGGCTCCGGCCTCGAGCGGGGCAATCGTCGGCGCGTGAGCGCTGCAATCCTCTCCGCAACGCACTAAGCTTTTCTCCACCATGACGACTCTCAGCCAACCGTCCCCCGGCAAGGGCACAGCGCTGTTGCAGCTGATCCGCTGGGACCGGCCCATCGGCACGCTGCTGCTCCTGTGGCCCACACTCTGGGCGCTGTGGCTTGCCGCCGAGGGGCTACCGGACCTCTCCCTGCTGGCGATCTTCAGCGTCGGCACCTTTCTCATGCGCTCCGCCGGCTGCATCATAAACGACCTCGCGGATCGCAACTTCGACGGCGGCGTGACCCGCACCCGGGAGCGCCCGCTGGTGACCGGCCGGGTCTCCGTGAACGAGGCTGTCGCCCTGTTCTGCCTGCTTTGTCTCCTCGCCTTCGGCCTGGTGCTCCTGACCAACCGGCTGACGGTGATGCTGTCGGTGCCGGCGCTGCTGCTGGCGTCTACCTACCCGTTCATGAAGCGCTACACACACTTTCCGCAGATCGTGCTCGGCCTCGCCTTCTCCTGCGCCATCCCCATGGCCTTCGCCGCCCAGCGCGGCGAGTTGCCGCCGGCCCTGTGGCTCCTGTTCACCGCCAACGTGCTCTGGACCGTGATCTACGACACCAAGTACGCCATGGTGGACCGGCGCGACGACCTGCAGGTCGGCATCAAGAGCACGGCGGTGCTCTTCGGCGACCGCGACCGCAGCATCATCGCCCTGCTCCAGCTTCTCTGCCTCGCGGCGCTCTATCTGGCCGGCGAACGCTTCGGCCTCGGCCTCTGCTATAACGCCGGCCTGCTTGTGACCGCGGGCCTGTTCGGCTATCACCTGTATCTGATTCGCCACCGGGACGAGGCAGCGTGCTTCCACGCTTTCCTGCACAACCGCTGGGTGGGCCTCACGGTCTTCCTCGGCATCGCCGCCGACTACGCCCTGCCGGCGCTCGGCAGCTGACCGGGCGCGGGCGCCGTGGCTGAGTTCTCGCTGCAGGCGCTGGGCAGCCTGGATGCCCTGCCGGCGGCCGCCTGGGACAGCCTCGCCGGCGGCGATTACCCGTTCCTGCGCCACGACTTTCTTCTCGGCCTCGAGGCGAGCGGCTGCACCACCGCAGACAGCGGCTGGCAACCCTGTCACCTGCTGCTGCACGAGGGTGCAGACGAGCACAGCGCCATCGCAGCGGCTGCCCCCGGTTACCTGAAGGGCCACTCCTACGGTGAGTACGTCTTCGACTGGGCCTGGGCGGACGCCTGGCGGCGCATGGGCCTGTCCTACTACCCGAAACTGGTCACGGCGATTCCCTTCACCCCCGCCACGGGCCCCCGGCTCCTGGCGCGGTCAGGCGTGGACGAGACCACCGCCTGGGGCGGTCTGCTGGCGGGGGTGGAGCAGCTGGCCGCACGCCGCGGCATCTCGTCCTGGCACATTCTGTTTCCGGAGCCGGAGACGGCCGCAATCCTCGAGCGCCTGGGACTCGCCACGCGACACGCGGTGCAATTTCACTGGTTCAACCGCGGCTACGGCGACTTCGACGACTTCCTCGCGACCTTCGCCAGCCGCAAGCGCAAGGCCCTGCGCCGCGAGCGCCGGCGCATCGAGGAGCAGGGGCTGGCGCTGCGCACCCTCGAGGGCCCCGACATCCGTCCCGAGGACTGGGCCACCTTCCATCGTTTCTACCAGCTGACCTACGCCAAGCGCAGCGGCCACGGCGGCTACCTGAACCGGGCCTTTTTCACGGACGTGGCGTCGCGGCTCGGACGCCAGGTGGTGATGGTACTCGCGGCCCGGGACGGCCGGGACGTCGCCGGGGCCCTGTACTTCCGCGGCAACGACACGCTCTACGGCCGCTACTGGGGCTGCGAGGAGGAGCTCGACTGCCTGCACTTCGAGGCCTGCTACTACCGCGGCATCGACTACTGTATCGCCGAGGGCATCGGCCGCTTCGACCCCGGGGCCCAGGGGGAGCACAAGATCCAGCGCGGCTTCGAACCGATCCACACCCGCTCCAGCCACTGGATAGCCGAACCGGCGCTGGCCGACGCGGTAGCGGCCTTTACTCGAGAGGAGCTGGACCACGTGGAGGCCTACCGGCGGGAGGCGGCGAAGCTCCTGCCCTTCCGGGCCGACAGCGCGGGCTGACGCCTCCGCGGACCACGTCAAGGGTCCGCGTCAAGGGTCCGCGTCAGGGGTCCTCGCGTCGCCAGAGCAGCAGGCGATTGTTCGCGGGCATGGCGTGATCGGCCGCCAGGCCGAAGCCGGCCGCCGCCGCCAGCGCCTCGACGGCCTCGAAATCACGGATCGCGCTGTGCGGCGAGCGCGCCGCGAGCCACTCGTCGAAGCGCGCGTTGCTGTCGGAGCTATGGCGACCGCCGTAGTTGAAGGGGCCGTAGATGGCCAGCCGCGTCCCCGCGGGCGCGGCCGCGAGCGCCGCAAACAGCGCCTCGGTCGCCGTCCAGGGCATGATATGCAGCGTGTTCGCCGTGAACACGCCGTCCGGCACGGGCAGGGGCCAGGGCTGCTCACACACGTCGAGGGGCAATGGCTCCAGGAGGTTGGGCGCCGGGAAGCTCCGGCAGCGCGGCAGCAGCACCGGCAGGGCGTCCGGGTGCTCCGTGGCGCGCCAGCGCAGCCAGGGCATGGCCGGGGCGAAAGCCGTGGCGTGCTGCCCGGTGCCGGCGCCGATCTCGAGCACCTCGGCGGTGTCGGCAAAGGCCTCCCGAAGCGCCGCCAGGATCGGCTCCCGGTTGTTTTCGCAGGCCTGGGAGTAGGGGAGGTCCATCGCTTCAGGCCATGTCGAAGTCGGCGAAGTCCGGCGTGCGCATGTGCCACCAGTAGGCGGCCGTGGACCGGGGCCAGTTGTTGCTGATCCTGCCGGCGGCATCCTTGTACCAGCTGGCGCAGTCCGAGGCCCAGACCGTGTTCGCCAGCTCGCCCTGCATGCGGTCGTTGTAGGCCCGCTGGACCCCTGCGTTGACTTCCAGGCGCTCAAGATCATGCGCGAGCAGCTTGTCGATGCAGGCCGCGATGTAGCGGGTCTGGCGTTCGACCATGAAGATGATCGAGTTGCTGCCGAGGTTGGTATTCGGGCCGTAGAGCATAAAGAAGTTCGGGAAACCCGCAGTGCAGACGCCGCGGTAGGCCTCCGCGCCGTCGCCCCAGGCCTCGGCCAGGGTGCGCCCGTCGCGACCCGTGAACTCGACCTGCGCCTGCATGGGGTGGGTGCAGAAGCCGGTGCCGTAGATAACCACATCCACGGGGCGCGCCACGCCGTCGGCGGTCACCACGCCCTGCTCGTCCATGCCCTCGATGGGCGAGGTCACCAGCTCCACGGTGCGCCGCCGGAAGGCGCTGTAGTAGTCGTCGGAGAACAGGATGCGCTTGCAGCCGATACGGTAGTCCGGCGTCAATTTACGCCGCAGTTCGGGGTCGTCGATCTCCTCCTCCAGGAACTGCCGACTCTTGCGCTCGAGCAGCGCCCGGGCAATGCGGCTGTCGCTGCGCAGCACCGGGTAGAGCACGCACTCGCCCCGGAGCCAGACCAGGAGCCGGGCCAGTTTCTGTGCCAGCGGCGCACGGGCGAAGAGCGATTTTTCCCAGCTGTGGTAGGCCCGGTCGCCGCGGCGCACCACGTAGTTCGGACTGCGCTGGTAGACAAACAGCTGCGCCGCCTCCCGGGCTACGGGGGGGATGAACTGCAGGGAACTCGCGGCGGTGCCGATTACCGCCACCCGCTTGCCGGCGAGCGGCAGGTCGTGGTTCCAGCGCGCGGAATGAAAGGTCTCGCCGGCGAAGCGGTCCGCGCCGGGGAAGTCCGGGATGTAGGGGACGTTGAGCTGGCCCAGGCCACTGACCAGAGCGCGCGCCGACAGCCGCTCGCCGCCGGCGAGCTCGACGCGCCAGCGCCCGTCGTCGCCGAAGGCGGCCCGCCTCACGGTGGTCGACAGGCGCAGGTGCCGGCGCAGGCCGAAACGCTCGGCCGTATCCTCGAAATAGGCGCGGATCTCGTCGTGGGGCGCGTGGCGCCGGGACCAGTCCGGCTTCGGCGCGAAGGAGTAGCTGTAGAGCACCGAGGGCACGTCGCAGCCGGCCCCGGGGTAGCTGTTGTCGTGCCAGGTGCCGCCGACCGCCGGTGATTTCTCGAGGATGAGGAAGTCGCGGATGCCGCGCTTCAGCAAGGCAATACCCATGCACAGGCCGGACATGCCGGCGCCGATGATGATGACCTGGTGGCTGTTCTCGTCAGCTGCCACAAATCCTCCCTGGCGAAAGCTCTGCTGAAGACCCGCCGGAAGACCGCTCAGGACGGGGCGTCGCGGGTGAAGACCAGTTGTCCACCCCCCGACTCGCTGCGGCTGTAGCGATAGCCGGCCACATCGAAGCCCTTGAGCGCCTCCGGGTCGTTGATCCCGTTATCGATAAGGTAGCGCGCCATCTGGCCGCGGGCCTTCTTGGCGTAGAAAGAAATGATCTTGTACTTGCCGCCCTTGAGGTCCTTGAACACCGGGGTGATCACCTCCGCGTCGAGGGCCTTCGGCTGCACCGCCTTGAAATACTCGTTGGAAGCGAGGTTAAGCAGCACCCGGCTGCCGCTCTTGCGGAGCTGGCGGGACAGGCTCTGCGTGATACGGTCACCCCAGAAGGCGTAGAGATTGGCGCCGCCCCGGTTCTCGAACTTCAGGCCCATCTCCAGCCGATACGGCTGCATAAGGTCCAGGGGGCGGAGCACGCCGTAGAGCCCGGACAGGATGCGCAGGTGCTTCTGAGCGAAAGCCAGCCCCGCACTATCGAGGGTATCGGCTTCCAGCCCCGAGTAGACATCGCCGCGGAAGGCGAGGATCGCCTGTTTCGCATTGTCGAGGTCGAAGGACGGCGTCCAGTTCATGAAGCGCTGGTGATTGAGGGCCGCGATCTTCTCGCTCACGCCCATGAGCTCGCGGAGGGCGTCCGGGGCGAGCCCCCGGGCGTCCTCCACCAGCGCCGCCGCGGCGTCGAGGAACTCCGGCTGCGTGGTCCGCCGGGTCGTGGGCACCGTCTCGAAATCGAGGGTCTTGGCGGGCGACAGCACAGTCAGCATGGCATTCTTCCTGGATATACTCAGGCTACGGCCTGGATCGTGACCCGAGTTCGCGGCCGCGACCCTTCTGCAGCGTTCCGCTGGGTGAGATCCGCTGTATGGCGTGCGCTATGATACCCTCCGCGCGAATAATCAAAAAGGATTAACCCGCCATGACCCGGGCGCGCCGGCTCGTGCTCTCGATCGACCGCTTCACCGACGCCTGTGGCCGCCTGCTCGCGTGGCTGGCCGCAGCCATGGCGCTGCTGATCGCCGCAGTGGTGCTCCTTCGCTACGGCCTGGAGCTCGGCTCCATCGCCGCCCAGGAGGCGGTCACCTACCTGCACGCCACCCTGTTTATGCTCGGCGCGGCCTACGCCCTGAAAAACGGCGCCCACGTGCGCGTCGACATCTTCTACCGGCGCTTCAGCCCGCGCACCCGGGCCTGGGTCGACAGCCTCGGCGGCATCGTGTTCCTGCTGCCGCTGTGCGCGGTCATCGGCTTCGGCAGCCTGGATTTCGTCGCCCAGGCCTGGTCCGTGCGCGAGATCTCCGCGGATGCCGGCGGCATTCCCGCGGTATTCCTGCTGAAGACGCTGCTGCCGCTGATGGCGGCGAACCTGGCCCTCCAGGGCCTCGCCGAGATCCTCCGCAACGCGCTCACGCTCGCCGGGGACACGCCCGCCTGATGGACGGCACCATCGCCCTGTGGCTGTTCGCGGCTGTCTGCCTGCTGCTCATGCTCGGCTACCCGGTGGCCTTCACGCTCGCGGGCACGGCCCTGGCCTTTGCCGCCGGCGGCATCATCGCCGGCGTCTTTGACGCCTCCTTCCTGTCCGCGCTCCCCGGGCGCCTGTTCGGCACCATGAGCAACACCACGCTCATGGCCGTGCCCCTGTTCGTGCTCATGGGCGTGCTCCTCGAAAAGTCGAAAGTCGCCGAGGAACTTCTCGACAACATGGCGCACCTTCTCGGCGGCGTGCGCGGGGGCCTGGCCGTGTCCGTGGTGCTGGTGGGCATGCTGCTGGCCGCCAGCACCGGCATCGTCGGCGCGACAGTGGTCACCATGGGGCTCCTGTCCCTGCCGAGCATGCTCCGCGCCGGCTACAGCCCGGCGATCGCCACCGGGACCATCTGCGCCACCGGCACCCTCGGCCAGATCATCCCCCCCTCCATCGCCCTGGTGCTGCTCGGCGATGTGCTCTCCAGCGCCTACCAGCAGGCGCAGCTGCGCATGAACGTGTACAGCCCGGATACGCTGTCCGTCGGCGATCTTTTCATGGGTGCGATCGTGCCGGGGCTGCTGCTGGTCGTGCTCTACATGGTGTTTCTGCTGCTGGTGGCCGGGCTCCGTCCCGGCCTGCTCCCGGCCGGCAGGCGGGAGCCCGTCGCCGCGCTGATCTTCCTGCGCGGCCTGATCCCGCCGCTGCTGCTGATCGCCGTCGTCCTCGGCTCCATCCTCGCCGGGGCCGCGACGCCGACAGAGGCCGCCGGGATCGGCGCCGTGGGCGCCTGGCTGCTCGCCCTGGTCAAGGGCGAAATGCCCCTGGACCGGCTGCGTGCGGTACTGCGCAACACCCTGGAGATCACCGCCATGGTGTTCATGATCCTGGTGGGAGCCGCGGTGTTCTCCCTGGTATTTCGCGGTTTCGGCGGCGAGGAGCTCATCCACGCCTTCCTCGCGGATCTCCCCGGAGGCGTGTTCGGTGCGACGCTGTTCGTGATGGCGCTGATCTTCCTTCTCGGCTTTATCCTCGATTTCATCGAGATCACCTTCGTGGTCGTGCCCATCGTGGCTCCGGTGCTACTCATGATGGGACTGGACCCGATCTGGCTGGGGATCATGATAGCCATCAACCTGCAGACGTCCTTCCTCACGCCGCCCTTCGGCTTTGCCCTTTTCTACCTGCGCGGCGTAGCCGGCGACCGGGTCCCCACGGGCGCGATCTACCGCGGCGTGGTACCCTTCATCGCGATTCAGCTCCTAGTGATCGCCGCCCTCTGGCGCTGGCCGGAATTGGCCACCTGGCTGCCGGCGGCGTTGAGGGACTAGGGCTCGCAACCGGAGACCCGCTGCCATGAGCGATATCGACTCCACCCCCCTCCCCCAGGGCGAGCTGGCCCTGCAGACCATCGCCATGCCCAGGGACACCAACGCCGAGGGCGACATCTTCGGCGGCTGGCTGTTATCGCAGATGGACCTCGCGGGCGCCGTCGCCGCGCGGGAAGTGGCCGGCGGGCGGGTGGCCACGGTCGCCATCGAGGGCATGGCCTTCATCACGCCGGTGCACGTGGGGGCGGTGGTGACCTGCTACTGCGACGTGGTCGAGATCGGCCGCAGCTCCATCCGCATCGTGGTCGAAGTCTGGATCGACTCCCCCCACGACGGCGAACCCATCAAGGTGACCGAGGGCGAGTTCATCTTCGTCGCCATCGACGACAAGCGCCGCACCCGCACGATCCAGCGCTAGTTTGCCGACGGCACCGGGTCTCCCAGCACCCTGGACCGCGCGTTGATATAGGCCTGCTCGGAGATGGCGTGGTAGGCGCGCACAGCCTCGAGATAATCCCGGTAGGAGTCGTACACCTTGCGCGCCATGGCGTCGCCGGCCACCAGCCTTGCCATCACCTCCCGGCTCTTTTCCTCCAGCAGCGCCAGCACGTCGTCGGGCAGGCGCCGGAGCTTGACGTCGTGCTCCTCGAGCAGCGTTTCCAGGGCGGCGTTGTTGCGCGCCGTGAATTCGTCGAGCATATCCTGGTTGGTGGCCCGGGCCGCGTCGCGAACGATGGCCTTGAGATCTTCCGGGAGGGTCGCGAGGGCATCGGCGTTGACGATGAACTCCAGCATGGCGCCGGGTTCGTGCCAGCCGGGGTAGTAGTAGTACTCGGCCACCTGGTGCAGGCCGAGGGCGAGGTCGTTGTAGGGGCCGACCCACTCCACGGCGTCGATAACGCCGGTCTGCATCGACGTGTAGACCTCCCCTCCGGGGATATTCACCGCCGTGCCCCCGGCCGCCGTGAACACCTCGCCGGCGAGTCCGGGAATGCGCATCTTCAGGCCCCGCAGGTCCTCGGTGGAATTGAGTTCGCGGTTGAACCAGCCGGCCATCTGCACCCCGGTGCTGCCGCCGGCGAAGGGGACGACACCGTAGGGCGCGTAGGTCTCCCGCCAGAGCGCCTGACCGCCGCCGTAGTGCAGCCAGCCGTTCATTTCCTGGGCGGTCATGCCGAAGGGCACGGCGGTAAAGAACACCGCCGCGGGAATCTTGCCTTTCCAGTAGTAGGAGGCGCCGTGGCCCATCTCGGCCACGCCGCCGGACACCGCGTCGAGGACCCCGAGGGCCGGAACGATCTCGCCCGCGCCGTAGACGCGCACCGTGAGCCGCCCGTTGCTCATCTCACCGACCAGCCGGGCAAAGGTCTCCGGTGCCGTGCCGAGACCTGGAAGGTTCTTTGGCCAGGTCGTGACCAGCTTCCACTCGAAGCGCTGCCCGCCCTGCGCCCCCGGCCCCGCGATCGCCGCCGGACCGCCGCCGGCGCGATCCGCCGCCCAGAGGCCGATGACCGCGACCAGGGCGGCGGTGAGCACGAGAATGATGAGAGGTTGGGCCTTGTTCACGGGTTGGCGCTACCGGTCTATTGCTTTTATGTCAGGGCACAGCTGTCAGGGCGATAGTAGGCGTCTGAAGCACTAGAGCGCCTGGAGCTTCGCGTATTGCAGCACCAGCCACTTGCTGCCCTCGGCGTCGAAGTTCACCTCGACCCGGGCACTGGCACCGCGGCCCTCGAAGTTTAGCACGACCCCCTCGCCGAACACCTGGTGGTGCACACGCTGCCCCAGGCTGAAGGCGGCGTCCGCCATGGACGGCTGCGCCAGCGACCCGAGGGGTCGGCTGACGCTGCTCTGCAGGCGCACCTCGTGCAGGAGTTCCCCGGGAATCTCGCGCAGGAAGCGCGACGGCGCGTTGTAGTTCTCGCTGCCGTGGAGCCGCCGGGTCTCGGCGTAGGTCATTACGAGGCGCGCCATGGCGCGGGTGATCCCCACGTAGCAGAGCCGGCGCTCCTCCTCGAGGCGACCGGGCTCCTCCACGGACATGCGGTGCGGGAACAGGTTCTCCTCCATGCCGGCGAGAAACACCAGGGGGAACTCGAGGCCCTTGGCCGAGTGCAGGGTCATGAGCTGCACGCTGTCCTCGTGGGCTTCGGCCTGATTGTCCCCGGCGTCCAGGGCGGCGTTGTCCAGGAACTGCTGCAGCGGCGAGAGCTCCTCGCCGACGGGGGCGAACTGCCGCGCCGCGGTCACCAGCTCCTCGAGGTTTTCCACCCGCGCCTGGCCGCGCTCGCCTTTTTCGCGCCGGTGCAGATCGATGAGGCCCGCGCCCTGGATGACCGCCTCGGTCAGCGCCTCGAGAGTCATGTTGTCGGTGCCGCCGTCGAGCTCGTCGATAAGCACCCGGAAGCCCTCGAGGGCCGAAAGGGCCCGCGCCGCCAGCAGCTTTTCCTCTGCGGCGATCGCCATGGCCTGCCAGAGGGACACATCCCGCTCCCGGGCCACTTCCCGGAGCGTGTCCAGGGTCTTGCCGCCGATCCCCCGGGGCGGTGTATTGATCACCCGCTCCATCGCCGCGTCGTCGCCGCGGTTGACCAGCAGACGCAGATACGCCAGGGCGTTGCGGATCTCCATGCGCTCGTAGAAGCGCTGGCCGCCGTAGATGCGGTAGGGCACGCCGGCACGGATGAGCGCCTCCTCGAGCACCCGCGACTGCGCATTGGAGCGGTAGAGGATGGCAACCGAGCGCCGCGGATTGCCGTCCCGGAGCCAGTCCTCGAGCTGGTCGACAATGAAGCGGGCCTCATCGTGCTCGTTGTAGCCGGCGTAGAGCTGGACTGGCTCGCCGCTCTCGCCCGCAGTCCACAGTTCCTTGCCGAGGCGACCGGCGTTGTGCGCGATAACGCCGTTGGCGGCGCGCAGGATCGTCTGCGTGGAGCGGTAGTTCTGCTCCAGGCGCACCGTCTGCACCGCGGCGAAATCGTCGCTGAAGCGCTGAATGTTCTCGATGCGGGCGCCGCGCCAGCCGTAGATGGATTGGTCGTCGTCCCCGACGGCGACCACCGGCACACTGCCGCCGGCGAGGACCCGGAGCCAGGCGTACTGGATGGTATTGGTGTCCTGAAACTCGTCGACGAGGATCTGCCGAAAGCGGCCCTGGTAGTGAGCCAGCACCGCCGGCTTTTTCAGCCAGAGCTCGTGGGCGCGCAGCAGCAGCTCGGCAAAATCGACCAGGCCACCGCGCTCGCAGGCGACCTCGTAGGTCCGGTAGATGCGCAGCATGGTCTGCGCGAAGAGGTCCCCCGGGGGCGGCTCGATATGCGCGGCGCGCAGCCCCTCGTCCTTCTGGCCGTTGATGTACCACTGCGCCTGCCGCGGCGGCCAGCGCGCCTCGTCCAGCTCGAGCTCCCGGCAGACCCGCTTGACCAGCCGCAGCTGGTCGTCGCTGTCGAGAATCTGGAAATTCTGCGGCAGCCCCGCGTCCTGCCAGTGCATCTTCAGGAGCCGGTGCGCCAGGCCATGGAAGGTGCCCACCCACATCCCGTGCACGGGAATCTGCAGCATCTGCTCGATGCGGCTGCGCATTTCCCGCGCCGCCTTGTTGGTGAAGGTTACGGCGAGGATCGCGTGCGGCGACAGGCCCTCGGCGCGGATCAGCCAGGCGATGCGGTGCACCAGCACCCGGGTCTTGCCGGAGCCGGCCCCGGCCAGCACCAGCAGGTTGGGGCTGTCGGCGGCGACGGCCTCGCGCTGGGCATCGTTGAGCGGAGAGAGAAGGTCGCTGACGTCCATCGCGGCATTCTATCGCCTTTGCCCGCGGGGCTCACGATCCACGGCAGATCCATAGGCAGCGCGACAGGCAATGCTGGCGCCTCCGGAGAGCTCTGGGTACCATCCGGTGAACAGGCGCCGGAGTACGATGCAATGGCTGACAGAGACGACGACGCAACCCCCTTTGACGACGATGACCGGGTCGATCGGGACCGGGGCGAGCGCTCCGACGTCGTTGACAGGGACGGCCCGTCGTCACCTCCCCGGGAACCGGGCGGAGACCGGCGCCGCCGCGAGGCAGATGCCGGAGATCCCTTTGTCGACCGGGATGACGAGGACCCGCCGCCCGCGCCCTCGCCCTCGCCGTATGCGGACAACGCAGCAGCGGGCGGCGAAGGGCCGCCCGGCTCCAGCGCAGCGCCGGAAAGCGACCCTCGGAGCGAAACGCTCCCCGAGCCCACCGAGCAGCCGCGGGAATACGCCGAGGACTGGGATTCGGCCAACGACTGGGAAGACGCCGGCGACTGGGGGGAGCCCGCCGCGGATGAACTGACGCCCGAGCCGGCCCCCGTTGACATACCCTCCGGTGACCCCGCCGGCGACCTCCCGCCCGACTTACCACCCGACCTGCCGCCCGACCTGCCGCCCGGCTTTCCCGCTGATGATGACAATGACGATGAAAGCGGCTGGGGCGATGACGCCGAGGCACCCTGGGCCACGTCCCCCGCAGAGGGGGATGAAGATGCCTTCAATCGCGCCGTCGAGCGCGAGCTGCGCGAGCATCCCTATCTCGGCGAGGACGATGACGTGTTCGTCGACGATGATGACGATGACGAAGACTGGGACCTGCCGGCGGAACAGCCACCGGGGGCGACAGAATCCGAAGCTTACACCGAAACCCCCGTCGCCGCCGCGGTGGGCGGCGGCACCACGGAAGACGCCGCCAGCGATCGCGGCACCCCCCGCCGGGCCTGGCCGCTGGCATCGCTGGCGATCATCGGGCTGGCAGTGGTGCTCCTGGCCCTGGGAGGCGTCGGCGTGCTGCGGGAGCGTTCCTCCCTGCAGGCGCAGGTGCGCGACTTGCAGGCGCAGCTCGCGCGCATGCCCGATCCCGCCGAGGCACGGGAAGACCGGGCCGCGGCGCAGGAAATCCAGACCCGGGCCAGGACACTGGAGGCCGAGCTCACGGCATTGCGCAGCGACTACAGCCGGCTCGAGGAGGAACTCGGCGACGCCCGGCAGCAACTCGCCGACCGCGCGGACGCCCTGGCGGCAGCCAAAGCCGAGGCCGAGGCCGCAAAAGCCGCGGCGCGGGCGGAGGCCAGCCGGCCCGCTCCCGCGGCCCCGTCGCCGGCGGCCTCGGGCGCATGGTTTGTCAACTTCGGCACCTATGCCAGGCGCAGCGATGCCGCGACCTGGGCCTCGAGGCTCACGGTGGACAATGGCCGGGTGGTGATTCAGGATGCCCGCAGCGATGGCCGCACGCTCTATCGAGTGCGCGTGATCGGTCTTCCCGGCCGCGAAGCGGCGGAGAGAGTGGCGAAGACGCTGGAAAACCGCCACGAACTGCCCAGGCTCTGGGTCGGGCGGACAAGTAACTGATGGTGATAGCGAACTGCCCCGGGAGGGAAGCAACGGGGTCGTGACAGGAGGACCTGACATGCAGAAAATAATCGGCACACTGCTCCTGGCCGCCTGCGCCAGCTCCCTGGCCCGGGCTGACTGCTCGGCGCCGGAGCAACCGACCCCGCCGGACGGCGCCAGCGCCACCATGGAAGACATGCTGGCCGGCCAGAAGGCAGTAAAGTCCTTTCAGGAGGCCAACATGGACTACCTGAAATGCATGGAGGCCCGCATCGAGGCCGCCAGGGCAGCGGGTAGCGACGCCGAGACCGAGGACGCTCGCGAGGCCGCCGCGGACAGCTACGCCGCAGCCGTCGAGGCCTACAACGCAGCCGTCTCCGCCGAGGAGACCGTGGCCGGGGACTTCAACACCCAGGTCCGCGAGTACAAGGCCGCTAACGACTAGGTTTAGGAAGTAGTGCTCGCCCCGCCGGCCGCTGGCCGGCCAGTGCCGCTTGGGGTTGAATGGAGACGGGGCAACGCCCCGAAAACTATAATAAACAAGCCCG
>CAYFVG010000011.1:3187-24005 GCA_964346365.1 uncultured Alteromonadaceae bacterium | reverse complement strand
ACCCACGGTTGTAAGATTCGTAATAAAAATAATATAACCTCCAATCGCCACGAGCTCAGTAGCAAACCGGACCGCCAGTGCGCGGGTCAGAGCGCCTGGAAGGCGCGGCGCTGCAGCTGCTCCGGCAGCAGGGTCTCCGGGTTCAGCGGCGGCGGCGGCCGGTTTTCGGCGATGAAGCGCCACTCGAGCACGCTGTAGTAGTGGCGGATGTTCTGCACGTACCGCACCGCCTCCCGCCCGCGGGCGTAGCTGTGGCGCACGGTGGTATAAAAGGCGCGCTGCTCGAGCTTCGGCAGGTGCGTCATCACGTCCTGCCAGAGGTGCGGGTTGCCCCCGGCGCGCTCCGTGAGCACCCGGGCATCCTCGAGGTGGCCCATGCCGATGTTGTAGGCGGCGAGAGCGAGCCAGGTGCGATCCGGTTCGTGGATGTCGCCGGGAAGTCGTCGGCGCAGGTCCTTGAAGTAGCGCGCGCCGCCGCGCAGGCTCTGCAGCGGGTCCCGGCGGTCGGGGACGCCGAGTTCCCGGGCGGTGGCCCGGGTTAGCATCATCATGCCGCGCACGCCCGTGGGCGACACCGCATCCGGTTCCCAGTGCGATTCCTGGTACGCGATAGCGGCGAGCAGGGCCCAGTCGAGCTGGTGCTCCCGGGCCACCTGCCGGATGGTTTCCCGGTAGGCCGGAAGCCTGTTGGTGATGTTGGCGGCGAAGGTTGTCGAACCGGCCCGGGTCAGCACATTAACCTGGCCGAAATGGGCCTCGCGCAGGGCTGCGAGGGCCCCGCCGTCCTCGAGGCGCTGGAAGAAGTCCGTCAGCCGCTCCTGGAGGGCGTCGTGCCTGGCGTCGGGGGCGAGGTACCAGACCATGTCCTGCGCCGAGGCCAGGTCGAAGGCGACGGCGAGCCGCGGCAGCAGGTGCCGCTGGATCGCGAACTCTACCGAGTCCACCACCGCCGCGGCGGCGCCGCCGCGATCGACTTCGCGCAGCAGGTCCAGGGGGTCGGCGCCGGTGACGGCGCGCACGCGGAGCGCCGGCGCATCGGCCGCGCTGCGCCGGGCGAGGAGAGCGCTGTGGCTGGAGCCGGCAAGCACCAGCACGTCCTTGCCGGCCAGGTCGGCGAGGGAGCGCGGCCGCGGTGAACCGGCTCGGTAGATCATCTGCGGGCGCTGCTCGTGATAGGGCGCCGACGCCGGAAAGCCCTTCCTGCGTTCCGGCGTCAACGTGAGCCCGGCGCCGGCGATGTCCGCCTCGCCGCGGCGCAACGCGGCGAAGAGAGCGTCCAGGCTGAACACCGGTATCACCCGGAGGCCGACCCCGAGCTCCGCGGCGAAGCGCCGCGCCAGATCGTACTCGAAGCCCGCCGGCTGGCCGCGCTCGCGGTAGTAGGTGGTGGGTCCGGTACGAGTAACGAAGCGCAGCTCGCCGCGTTCGCGGATGGCTTCGAGGCTGTCCACGGGCCCGCCGCAGCCCCCGGCGAGGGCCAGGGCGAGGACCAGGACGAGTAGCAGGGGATTGAAGGCAAGGCGCGCGAGCATGGCTCCAGTGTAGACGCACCAGTACACTACGTGCTGTTTATCGTTTGCCCCTCCCCCCGGAGCCAGCCCGCATGTTGATCCTGCCCGGCCCGCCGGCCCTTTCCGCTTTCCGTCGCGCCAAGCTCGCGGCGCGTCTCGAAGCCGTCGCTCCGGGGATCCGCCTCAGCGCTGCGCGCTATGTGCATTTCGCAGAGCTCCGCGAGCCGCTCAGCGCCGCCCGGCGGAGCGTCCTGGACAGCCTCCTCGCCTACGATGGCGTGGCGCCCGGGTCCGCCGGGGACCTCGCCGCTGCGCCCGGCGAGACGCTGCTGCTCGCCGTGCCCCGCCCGGGCACGATCTCGCCCTGGGCGAGCAAGGCGACGGATATCGCCCGCCACTGCGGCCTCGATGCCCTGCATCGGCTGGAGCGCGGGGTGGCGTACACGCTGGTGTTTCCCGCTGCCGTTTCCCCGGAGGCGCGCGCGGCCGTGCAGCCATTGCTTTTCGATCGCATGACGGAAACGCTGCTCGCCGATCCGGCGGAGGCCGCGGCCCTGTTCACCGCGGCCTCGCCGCGACCGCTGGCAGCGGTGGACGTGCTCGGCGGCGGCCGCGCCGCCCTCGCGGCCGCGGACCGCGCCCTGGGCCTGGCCCTGGCCGAGGACGAGATCGACTATCTCGTCGACAGCTTCCGCGACCTCGGTCGCAACCCGAGCGATGTCGAGCTGATGATGTTCGCCCAGGCCAACTCCGAGCACTGCCGGCACAAGATCTTCAACGCGAGCTGGACCGTCGATGGCGAGGATCAGCCGCACTCGCTCTTTGACATGATTCGCAACACCTACCGCCAGGGCGGCGAGCAGGTGCTGTCGGCTTACTCGGACAACGCGGCGGTGGTCGCCGGCAGCCGCGGGGGCCGGTTCTATCCGGACCCCGCCAGCGGCGAGTACGCCGCCCGGGAGCAGGACATCCACCTGCTCATGAAGGTCGAGACCCACAACCACCCGACTGCCATCGCCCCGTTCCCCGGCGCGGGCACCGGTGCGGGCGGGGAAATCCGCGACGAGGGCGCCGTGGGCCGGGGCTCGAAGCCGAAGGCGGGGCTTACCGGCTTTACCGTGTCCAACCTGGAGCTGCCGACGCTGCCGCAGCCCTGGGAGCAGGGCTACGGGCGCCCCGGGCGCATCGCCTCGGCGCTGGAGATCATGCTCGAGGGCCCCATCGGCGGCGCCGCCTTCAATAACGAGTTCGGCCGGCCGAACCTCTGCGGCTATTTTCGCAGCTTCGAGCTCGCCGTGGACGGCGAGCTGCGCGGCTACCACAAGCCGATCATGCTCGCCGGCGGCTACGGCAACATCGCCCCGGAGCATGTGGAGAAGAGCGGCTTTGACCCCGGCGCTAAGCTGGTGGTGCTCGGCGGGCCGGCCATGCTCATCGGCCTCGGTGGCGGTGCGGCCTCGTCCGTGGCCTCCGGCGCCGGCCAGGAGGACCTGGACTTCGCTTCCGTGCAGCGGCAGAACCCGGAGATGCAGCGCCGCTGCCAGGAGGTCATCGACCGCTGTTGGCAGCTCGCAGAGGCAAACCCGATCGCCTTCATCCACGACGTCGGCGCCGGTGGCCTGTCCAATGCGCTGCCGGAGCTGGTCAAGGACGGCGGCCGCGGTGGCGCCTTCGACCTGCGCGCGGTGCCCTCGGACGAGCCGGGCATGTCGCCGCTGGAACTCTGGTGCAACGAGAGCCAGGAGCGCTACGTGCTCGCCGTGGAAAGCCGGGACCTCGCCCGCTTCGCCGCGATCTGCGAGCGCGAGCGCTGCCCTTTCGCGGTGGTCGGCGAGGCGACCGGGTCGCCGCACCTGTCCGTCGCGGACCCCTACTACGACAACGCCCCGGTGGACCTGCCCATGGGCCTGCTCTTCGGCAAGCCCCCGCGCATGCACCGGGTGGCAACCCGCCCGCCGGCGCGGCGGTCCGACGCCCTGCCGGAGGTCCCGGTTGCCGAGGCCCTGGAGCGCGTGCTGCAGCTGCCCACGGTCGGCAGCAAGCAGTTCCTCATTACCATCGGCGATCGCAGTATCACCGGGCTGGTCTGTCGCGACCAGCTGGTCGGCCCCTGGCAGGTGCCGGTGGCCGACTGCGCGGTGACGGCCGTCACCTTCGAAGGCGCGCGCGGTGAGGCCATGGCCATGGGCGAGCGCACGCCGCTGGCGCTCCTCGACGGGCCCGCCTCCGGGCGCATGGCGGTCGCCGAAGCGATCACCAATATCTGTGCCGCACCGATCGCGGCCCTCGCCGATATCAAGTTGTCCGCCAACTGGATGTGTGCCGCCGGCGTCGGCTACGAGGACGCGGTGCTGTTCGACACGGTGCGCGCCGTCGGCATGGTGTTCTGCCCGGCGCTCGGGCTCACCATTCCCGTCGGCAAGGATTCCATGTCCATGCGCACGGCCTGGGAGGAGGGCGGCGCGGCGAAGTCCGTCACCGCGCCGGTCTCCCTGGTGGTCTCCGCCTTCGCTCCGGTCAGCGATGTGCACCGGGTGGCGACGCCGCAGCTCGACCCGGCGGCGGATGCCGTGCTGCTGCTGATCGATCTCGGCCGCGGCGCCGGGCGCCTCGGCGCCTCGGCCCTGGCCCAGGTCTACGGCAGCCTCGGCGGCGCGCCGGCGGACGTGGACCGCCCGGATGACCTCGCCGCCCTGTTTGCGCTGGTGCAGTGGGGGCTCGCGCGCGGGGATGTGCTCGCGTACCACGACCGCTCCGACGGCGGCGTGATCACCACGCTGCTGGAGATGGCTTTCGCCGGCCGCTGCGGCCTCGCCGTCGACCTGCCGGCCGGGGCCTCGGCGCTTGCGGCGCTTTTCGCCGAGGAAGCGGGTGCCGTGCTCCAGCTGCCGCGGGATGCGCTGCCGGCCTGGCGCGAGCAGGCCGCGACCCTGGGCATCGGCGAGTGTCTTGCCGAGCTCGGCCAGGCGATCGCCGGGGATGCGGTCACCGTGGCCGTGGGCGGCGAGCCGGTTCTCGAGGACCGTCGCTCGCGCCTGCAGGCCCTCTGGGCCGCGACCAGCCACGCGCTGCAGCGGCTGCGCGACAACCCCGAGTGTGCCGACGAGGAATTTGCCCGCATCACTGCCGCGGACCCCGGCCTCAATGCCCACCTCACGTTCGATCCCGCGGCGGCTATCGCTGCACCTTTTGTTGCCACCGGTGCGCGGCCGCGGGTGGCGGTGCTGCGGGAGCAGGGCGTGAACGGGCAGGTCGAGATGGCCGCGGCCTTCCACCGCGCCGGCTTTGCCGCCGTCGACGTGCACATGAGCGATCTGGCGCACGGGCGTCGGGCGCTGGCCCGTTTCGACGGTCTGGCGGCCTGCGGCGGCTTTTCCTACGGCGACGTGCTCGGCGCGGGGGAGGGCTGGGCCAAGGCCATCCGCTTCAATGAGGCCCTGCGCGAGGCCTTTGCAACGTTCTTTGCCCGCGCTGACAGCTTTACCCTGGCCGTGTGCAACGGCTGCCAGATGCTGTCCACGCTCCGCGAGCTGGTGCCCGGCGGCGACCACTGGCCGCGCTTCCTGCGCAACCGCAGCGAGCAGTTCGAGGCGCGCCTGTCGCTGGTGCGTGTGGAGGACTCGCCGTCGCTGTTCCTCGCGGGCATGGCCGGCTCGCACCTGCCCGTGGCGGTGGCCCACGGCGAGGGCCGGGCGACCTTTGCCTCCGCGGCGGAGCGGGAGCTCTGCGAGGCGGCGGGCCTGGTCGCCCTGCGCTACCTCGAGAACGACGGTGCCGTGGCCGAGCGCTACCCGGCGAACCCGAACGGCTCGCCGGCGGGTATCACCGGCCTCAGCAGCGCCGACGGCCGCGCCACGATCATGATGCCTCACCCCGAGCGCGTACTCCGCGGCGTCAATTTTTCCTGGGCGCCACCCGAGTGGGGCGACGAGGGTCCCTGGCTGCGCCTGTTTCACAATGCGCGGGCCTGGCTGGGGTAGCGTGCCGGGCGCCCCTGGCCGGGCGCCCCTTGTGACGGCGGTACCGTACTCTATAATGGCGCTTTTTCTCCGCCGGGCGCGTTTCCCGCGCCCGCGAACCGGGCCCGACGATGCTGAACAGATACCCCCTGTGGAAATACCTGCTGGTGCTGGGCGTCGTGTGCCTCGGCCTGCTCTATGCCGCGCCGAACCTGTACACGCCGGATCCGGCGCTGCAGATCACCGGTGAGAGCAGCGCCCAGGTCATCGACGAGTCGACCCTGCGCCGGGCCACGGATGCGCTGGAGGAAGCGGGCATCGACCACTTCGGCGAGCGGGTGGACGCGGACGGCCGCAACGCCCTGATCCGCCTGCGCGACCGCGACGCCCAGCTCCGCGCCCAGGCCCGGGTGTCCCGGGCCCTCGGCGACAGCTTTATCATTGCCCTCAACCTCGCGCCCACCACCCCGGACTGGCTATTGGCCGTGGGCGCCCAGCCCATGAAGCTCGGCCTCGATCTCTCCGGCGGTGTCCACTTCAAGCTGGAGGTCGATGTCCAGGCCGCCGTGGAGCGGCGCATGGAATATTACTACACCGCCATCCGCCGCGCCCTGCGCGAAGAGCGCATCCGCGGCCGGGTGACCCTCGAGGGCGAGCGGCGCGTGGCCATGCAGTTCCGCAGCGAGGCGGACCGCGAAGAGGCCCGCGCGAGCGTTGCCGACAACCACCCGGAGCTGCTCCTGGACCGCATCGACGAGGGCGACAGCTGGAGCCTGAATGCCGATCTGACCGATACCACGGTCGACGAGATCATCGACTACGCGGTGAGTCAGAACCTCACCACCCTGCGCAACCGGGTCAACGAACTCGGCGTCTCCGAGCCCCTGGTGCAGCGCCAGGGCCGCAGCCGCATCGTGGTCGAGCTGCCCGGCATCCAGGACACGGCGGAGGCCAAGCGCATCCTCGGCAAGGTGGCCAATCTTGAGTTCCGCCTGGTTGCCGGCCCCGACGCGCCGGCGGTCGAGAAGCAGCGCTTCGAATACCGCAGCGAGGACCGCGCCGGCGCCTACGAATGGCTCGAGCGCGACATCATCATCACCGGGGAGCGGGTGTCGAACGCCCAGGCCAGCTTCGACCAGAACGGCCAGCCGAACGTGCAGATCAGCCTCGATGGCGAGGGCGGCACGCTCATGAACCGGGCCACCCGCAAGAACGTCAAGCGGCGCATGGGGGTGCTCTTTATCGAGCGCAAGTACCGGACCCGCTACGAGCAGCAGCCCGACGGCAGCGAGGTGCCGGTCCGAGTCCCCTATGACGAGAAAAAGCTGCTCACCGCGCCGGTGATCCAGCAGGCTCTCGGCGCGCAGTTCCAGATCACCGGTCTCGACAGCCCCATGGAGGCCTCGGAGCTCGCCCTCATGCTCCGTGCCGGTGCCCTGGCGGCGCCGATCACTTTCGTGGAGGAGCGCACCGTGGGCCCGTCCCTCGGCGCCGAGAACATCCGCCTCGGGGTCAAATCCGTGCAGGTAGGCCTGGCCCTGGTCGTCGTGTTCATGGTGCTCTACTACCGCGTCTTCGGCCTCTGCGCGGTGGTGGCCCTGGCGGCCAACCTCGTACTCCTGGTCGCCTTCATGTCGCTGATCGGCGCGACACTGACCCTGCCGGGCATTGCCGGTATCGTGCTCACGGTGGGCATGGCGGTGGATGCCAATGTGCTGATTTTCGCGCGCATCCGCGAGGAGCTGCGTGAGGGCAGGGCACCGCAGATGGCCATCGACTCGGGCTTCGCGCGCGCCGTGTCGACGATTCTCGATGCCAATATCACCACCCTCATCGTCGCCGTGATCCTCTACGCCGTCGGCACCGGCCCGATCAAGGGCTTTGCGGTGACGCTGTCCATCGGCATCCTCTCCTCCATGTTCACGGCGATCCTGGGCACCCGGGCCCTGGTGAACCTGATCTACGGGGGGCGACGGCTGCGCCACCTCGCCATCGGCAGGGACATCGTGCAGGGGGACGCGGCATGAGGGTATTCAACTTCATGGGCTGGCGCCTGACGGCGGTGGTCCTCTCGGCAGTTCTGCTGGTCACCGCGATCGGCTCCCTGGCGGTGCGCCAGCTCGAGTGGGGCCTCGATTTTACCGGCGGTACCCTGGTGGAGGTGCACTACGGCGACAGCGCCGATCTCGACGCCATCCGCAGCGCGCTGGACAGCGGCGGCTACGCGGGCGCGACGGTGGTCAGCTTCGGCACGGATCGGGATGTCCTCATCCGCCTGCCCTCGGGCTTCACGGACGCGGAGGGCAACGCGGTGCTGGCCGTGCTTCAGGGGGCCTCGGACGCCTCGGTGGAACTGCGCCGCACGGAGTTCATCGGCCCGCAGGTGGGCGAGGAATTGCGCGAGCAGGGCGGCCTGGCCATGCTGCTGGCTCTCGGGCTGGTCATGCTCTACGTCGGCTTTCGCTTCCAGCTCAAGTTCGCCGTGGGCGCCGTGGCGGCCCTGGTGCACGACGTGCTCATTACCCTCGGCTTCTTCTCGGTGCTCGGCCTCGAGTTTGACCTGACGGTGCTGGCGGCGCTGCTGGCGGTGATCGGCTACTCGCTGAACGACACCATCGTCGTCGCCGACCGGATTCGCGAGAATTTCCGCAAGCTGCGCCGCGCGGAGCCGGTGGAAGTGATCAACATCTCCCTCTCGGAGACCCTCGGCCGGACCCTGGTCACCTCCCTTACCACGCTGCTGGTGCTCGCCTCCCTCGCGACGGTCGGTGGCGAGATGATCCACGGCTTTGCCGTCGCGCTGATCGTCGGCGTGCTCATCGGGACCTACTCGTCGATCTACGTGTCGGCGACGACGCTGCTCGCCCTGGGCGTCAGCAAGGAGGACCTGATGATCCCGGTGAAGGAGGGGGCGGAGCAGGACGAGCTGACGCCCTGAGGTGTCAGCGCGGCCCTAGCGGGCCCCCGCGAGGGGTCGCGCAGCCTGCAGCACGGCCTTGAAGCATTTCGGGTTGCCGCAGGCGATGTTGCCGCTTTCCAGGTAGCTCTCGGAGCCGTCGAGGTCCGCCACCAGGCCGCCGGCCTCGCGCACGAGCAGGCTGCCCGCGGCCATGTCCCAGCGGGCCAGGCCGATTTCCCAGAACGCATCCAGGCGCCCGGCGGCCACATAGGCAAGATCCAGAGCCGCGGCGCCGGCGCGGCGGATGCCGGCGCACTTCGCGGCGAGCACCGCGAGGGTCTTCGAGTAGGCGGCCAGGTGCTCGTCGCAGTGGCCGCGGAACGGTATGCCGGTGCCGAGAAGGGCGCCGTCGAGGCTGTCGCGGCGGCTCACGCGGATGCGCCGGCCGTTGAGCTGGGCGCCGCGGCCGCGGGAGGCCGTGAATTCCTCCCGTCGCACCGGGTCGAGCACCACCGCGTGCTCCACCCTGCCGCGGTGCAGGCAGGCGATGGACACGGCGTAGTGCGGGATGGCGCGGATGAAGTTCGTCGTCCCGTCCAGGGGGTCAATGACCCATTGGTACTCCGCAGCCGGATCGCCCTGCAGCCCGGACTCCTCGCCGAGGAAGGCGTGCGCCGGGTAGGCGCGCTTGAGCTGTTCGACGATGATGTGCTCGGCCCGCTCGTCCACCTCGGACACGAAGTCGTTGGCGTCCTTCACGCGAACCTGCAGGCGGTCGAGATCGTCGGAGGCGCGCACGATGTGCTCGCCGGCCCGGCGCGCGGCGCGCAGGGCGATGTTGATCATCGGTTCCATGGTGCTTCCCGGTAGCGGGTGTTTCCAGGTGGCGGGTATGTGTCGGCGCCAGCTTTCCGACAGTCCGATAGTGTAACAGAGGGTGCCGGGGCTCTGGTAAACTTGGGCCTAAGCAACTGATTATGCAGGGAGCCCTCGTGCGGCCCGAGCTTATCGACATCGTCCTGGTCAATACTTCCCACCCCGGCAATATCGGCGCCGTGGCCCGGGCGATGAAGAACATGGGCCTCGCCCGCCTGACCCTCGTGGCGCCGCGGCAGTTCCCCGACGAGCGGGCCGTCGCGCGCGCCACCCACGCCGTGGACCTGCTCGACGGCGCGCGGGTCGTCCCGGATCTCGACAGCGCCCTTGCCGATGCGCAGTTCGTGGTCGGCACCAGCGCCCGCGGCCGGCGCATCCCCTGGCCCGTGCAGGACCCGCGGCGCTGCGCCGCGCGCATGGCCGCCGCCACGGCCAGCGGCCAGCGGGTCGCCGTACTGTTCGGCCGCGAGGACCGGGGGCTCACCAACGAGGAGCTCAACCGCTGCAACCTGCACCTGCACATCCCCTCGCACGAGGCCTATACCTCGCTGAATCTTGCCATGGCGGTGCAGATCGTCTGCTACGAGCTGCGCATGCTGGCCGTGGACGACAGCCTGCCGGCGGCGGAGACCGCCGAGTGGGACACGGTCTTCAGCACGCAGGACAACATGGAGCGCTTTTACGCCCATCTCGAGGAGACGCTTGCGGCCATCGGCTTCCTCGACCCGGCGGCGCCGCGGCAGCTTATGCCCCGGCTGCGGCGTCTCTTCGGTCGCGTGCGCCTCGACGAGATGGAGTTGAATATCCTCCGCGGTATTCTCACCGCCACCGATGAGCAGGTGGAGCGCGCCGGCGGGCCCATTTTCGGGACGCCCGGTCTAGGGGCGCCCGGCTTAGGGACGCCCGGTTTAGGGGCGCCCGGCCTAGGGACGCCCGGCCCAGGGACGCCCGGCCTAGGGACACCCGGTCCGGGGAAACAGCGCACCGGGAGCGAGCCGTGAAGACGCCGATCTACTTCGACTACCTGGCCACGACCCCCGTCGACCCGCGCGTGGCCGAGGCCATGGCCGAGTGCCTGACCCTTGCCGGCACCTTCGGCAACCCCGCATCGCGGTCCCATCGCTATGGCTGGGAGGCAGAGATGCGCGTCGAAAATGCGCGGCGGGACGTCGCCGAGCTCATCGGCGCAGATCCGCGGGAGATCGTCTGGACCTCCGGGGCGACCGAGGCGGACAACCTCGCCATCAAGGGCGTACTGCGGGGCACAGACGAGCGCGGGCATATCATCACCTCGGCCATCGAGCACAAGGCCGTGCTCGATACCTGCCGCCATCTCGAGAGCCGCGGCGTCGCGGTGACCTACCTCGCCCCGGGGGCGGACGGGCTGATCGAGCCGGCGTCGGTGGCCGCGGCGCTGCGCGAGGACACCCGGCTCGTCACCATCATGCACGCCAACAACGAGATCGGTACCGTCAACGACATCGCGGCGATCGGCGCCATTGCCCGGGACGCGGGCGTGCCCTTCCACGTGGACGCCGCGCAGAGCGCCGGCAAGCTGCCCCTGGACGTGGCCGAGCTGCCTGTGGATCTGTTGTCCCTGTCTGCACACAAGTTCTACGGCCCCAAGGGTGCGGGCGCCCTCTATGTCCGCCGCCAGGCGCGGCTCAGGCTGGTGCCACAGATGCACGGCGGCGGCCACGAGCGCGGCCTGCGCGCCGGGACCCTGGCGACGCACCAGCTCGTGGGGATGGGCACGGCCGCGGCGCTGGCCCGGGACGAACTGAGCGCCGAGAGCGAGCGCCTGTCCGCCCTGCGCGAGCGCCTCCGCGAGGGGCTCGAAGCCCTCGGCGACGTCACCGTTAACGGGCACGCGAGCGCGCGCCTGCCCGGCGCCCTGAACGTTGCCATGGGCGGCGTGGAAGGGGAGACGCTGCTGCTCTCCCTCAAGGACCTCGCCCTGTCCACCGGTTCCGCCTGTACCTCGGCCAGCGTCGAGCCTTCCTACGTGCTCCGGGCCCTCGGGCTGCCCGACGAGCTCGCCCACAGTTCTCTGCGCTTCGGCCTCGGCCGCTTCACCACGGCCGAGGAGGTGGAGCACGCCATCGGGCAGGTGGCCGCCAGCCTTCGCCGGCTGCGGCCCGAGGCCGCAATAAGTTCTTGAAGGGCAGTGAAAGACAGTGAAAGACAGTGAAAGACGGCTGAAACGCGCCCCGGAAGCGCGTATACTGCGCGCGCCCGGGCCGGGGCCCCGCGGGAGCCCCGGTCCTCTACCATTCTTTCAGCTGGAGAAGCCTGATGGCCGTTGAACGCACCCTTTCCATCGTCAAGCCCGATGCCGTCGGCAAGAACGTGATCGGCAGGATCTGCAGCCGCTTCGAAGACGCCGGCCTGACGATCGTCGCGGCAAAGATGCTGCGCCTGTCGGAAGCGGTGGCCGGCGGTTTCTACGCCGAGCACAGGGAACGCCCCTTCTACAACGACCTGGTGGCCTTCATGACGTCCGGCCCGGTGCTGGTGCAGGTGCTCGAGGGCGAGGATGCCATCGCGAAGAACCGCGAGCTCATGGGCGCCACCAACCCCCAGGAAGCGGAGGCAGGTACGATCCGCGCCGATTTCGCCCGGTCTATCGACGCCAACGCCGTGCACGGCTCCGACTCGCCGGCCTCGGCCGAGCGCGAGATCGCCTACTTTTTCGCCGCCAGCGAACTCTGCCCGCGGGACTAGACGGGGGTTCCGGGGGAGGCCAGTGGACACTGTCATCGCCAGCAGCGCCGCCGACGCCACCGGGGGCAGCGAGCAGATCGGCAAGGTGAATCTCCTCGGCATGCCGCGCCCGTGGCTGCTGTCCTGGTTCGAAGAGATCGGCGAGAAGGGTTTCCGCGCGCAGCAGGTCCTCAAGTGGATCCACCACGAGGGTGTGAGCGACTTCGCGGCCATGACCAACCTGTCGAAGGCGCTGCGCGACAAGCTGGCAACGATCGCCGAGGTGCGCCCGCCGGTGGTGGCCAGCCAGCATGATTCCGCCGACGGCACGCGCAAGTGGCGGGTGCGTGTGGACGGCGGCGCGCTGGTGGAGACGGTGCTCATCCCGGACGGCGACCGGGCCACGCTCTGCGTGTCCTCGCAGGTGGGCTGCAGCCTCGACTGCAAGTTCTGCTCCACGGGCAAGCAGGGATTCCAGCGCAACCTGACGGCGGCGGAGATCGTCGGTCAGCTCTGGCTGGCCATCGGCTCCTACGATGCCTTCAAGGCCGGCAAGGACCGGGTGGTCACCAACGTGGTGTTCATGGGCATGGGCGAGCCGCTGCTCAATGTCGAGAATGTCGTCGCCGCCATGAATCTGATGATGGACGACTTCGGCTACGGTATTTCCAAGCGCCGGGTCACCCTGAGCACGTCCGGGGTGCTCCCGGCCCTGGACGAGCTGCACCGCTACACGGCGGCGAGCCTGGCCATCTCGCTGCACGCGCCGAACGACGCGCTGCGCAGCCGCATCGTCCCCATCAACAAGCGCTACCCCGTGGCCGATCTGCTGGCCAGCGCGAAGCGCTACATCGACGCGCAGAGCGACAGCAAGCGCGTCGTGACCATCGAGTACACGCTGCTCGCCGGTGTGAACGACCAGCCGGAGCAGGCCCGGGAGCTGGCGACGCTCCTTGCGGACTACCCCTGCAAGATCAACCTGATTCCGTTTAACCCCTTCCCGAACAGCGGCTTTGAGCGCCCGAGCGGCAACGCCGTGTCGCGCTTCTGGAAGGTCCTGGTGGACGCGGGCTTTCGGGTTACCGTGCGCACTACCCGCGGCGACGACATCGATGCCGCCTGCGGCCAGCTGGTCGGGCAGGTGGACGACCGCACCCGCCGCAACGAGCGCTATCGCCGCTCCGCGGCGATCGGGAACGCGCTCTGATGGCTAGCGCGCGCCGGGCTCTGGCCGTCGGTGCCCTCGGCGCCGTGCTCGCCGGCTGCATCACGGAGCGGGGATCGGTCTACACCAACCCGCCCGCCCTGGAACAGGCCATGCGCCAGCGCGTGGAACTGGCCCGCTCCTACATCGGCGAGGGCAACTGGGAAGATGCCAAGCGCAACCTGAAGATCGCCGTCGGTCTGGATGACAGCGAGCCGGAGGTCTACGAGGCCTTCGCCCTGGTCTACCAGAGCACCGGCGAGTGGGAGCGCGCGGAAGAGAACTTCCGCCGGGCGATCAGCCTGGACCGGGATTTCTCCCGGGCGCGGAACAACTATGCCGCCTTCCTCTTCGCCCGCGAGCGCTTCGCCGAGGCCGAGACCCAGCTCGAGGCGGTGGTCAAGGACACGCTCTACGAGGCCCGGCCGCGGGCCTTTGTCAATCTGGGACTGTGCCGCCTTGCCCTCGACAAGCCGGCCCTGGCCGAGGAGGCCCTGGTCCGGGCCCTGTCCATGGAGCAGAAGAACCGTATCGCGCTCCTCGAGCTGGCGCAGCTGCGCCTCGAGGCGGGGGATTACGCGCGGGCCAGCGACTACTATACTGGGTACCGGGAGGCGGTGCGCCGGCAGAGCGCGCGCGGTCTCTGGCTCGGTATCCGCCTGGCCCGGGCCACCGGCGATCGCGACGCCGAGGGCAGTTATGCCCTGGCGCTGCGCAACCTCTACCCGGACTCGCCGGAGTTCGCCGCCTGGCAGCGCCAGCAGGCGGAAGCGGGCGCATCCTGAAGGCGGAGCGTGGTCAAGGTAGAGAGTAGTCGAGGTAGATAGCAGTCAAGGCAGATAGCAGTCGAGGCAAAGCCATGAGCAACAGTTCCCCGATCCAGCGTCGCAAGAGCCGCCAGATCCACGTCGGCCCGGTAGCCGTCGGCGGTGACGCGCCGGTCAGCGTCCAGAGCATGACCAACACGGAGACCTGCGATGTCGCCGCCACCGTGGCGCAGGTGCAGGCCATCGCCGACGCCGGGGGCGATATTGTCCGCGTGTCCGTGCCGACTATGGAGGCCGCAGAGGCCTTCAGGGCGATCCGCGCCCAGGTCAGGGTACCGCTGGTTGCGGATATCCATTTCGATCACCGTATCGCCCTCAAGGTCGCCGAGTACGGCGTCGACTGCCTGCGCATCAACCCGGGCAATATCGGCCGCGACGACAAGGTGCGCGAGGTCATCGCCTGTGCCCGGGACAAGGGTATCCCCATCCGCATCGGCGTCAATGCCGGCTCTCTCGGCAAGGACCTGCAGCGCAAGTACGGCGAGCCCACGGCGGAAGCGCTGGTGGAATCGGCCCTGCGCCATGTCGATATCCTCGACAAGCACGACTACCCCGACTTCAAGGTCAGCGTGAAGGCCTCGGAGGTGTTCATGGCGGTGGACGCCTACCGGTTGCTGGCAAAGCAGATCGAACAGCCCCTGCACCTGGGCATCACCGAGGCCGGCGGCCTGCGCGGGGGTACCGTGAAGTCCGCCGTGGGCCTGGGCATGCTCCTCTACGAGGGCATCGGCGACACGATCCGTATCTCCCTGGCTGCGGACCCGGTGGAGGAGATCAAGGTCGGTTTCGAGATCCTGAAGAGCCTGAAGCTCCGCACCAACGGCATCAATTTCATTGCCTGCCCGAGCTGCTCGCGGCAGAACTTCGATGTCATCGGCACCATGAATTCCCTCGAGCAGCGCCTCGAGGACGTCCGCACGCCCATGGATGTGGCCGTTATCGGCTGTATCGTCAATGGACCCGGGGAAGCCCGGGAGGCGGACGTGGGTCTGACCGGCGCCTCCCCGAGCAATCTCATCTACGTCGGCGGCGAGCCCGATCACAAAGTCAGTAACGACGATTTCATCGATCACCTCGAGCAGGTCATCCGCGAGCGGGCGGCGAAGCTCGAGGCGGAGCGCGCACGGCAGGACGAGGCCGTCATTCTCAAGAGCACCGGGTGACCGCCGCCGGCACCGCGCAGGACAAACCATGAACCCCATTCGCGCGATCCGCGGGATGAACGACATCCTGCCCGGCGAGGCTTTGCAGTGGCGTCAGGTCGAGGATACCGCGGCAAGGCTCTTCGCCAGCTACGGTTACGGTGAGCTGCGCCTGCCTCTGGTCGAGCAGACGGAACTTTTCCGGCGCTCCATCGGCGCGGTCACGGATATCGTCGAGAAGGAGATGTACAGCTTCGATGACCGGCACGGCGACAGCCTCTCGCTGCGCCCGGAGGGCACCGCGGGATGCGTGCGCGCGGCGATCCAGCAGAACCTCCTCGCCACCCCCTGCCGGCTCTGGTACGCCGGGCCCATGTTCCGCTACGAGCGACCCCAGAAGGGGCGACAGCGCCAGTTCCACCAGATCGGTGCCGAGGCCTTCGGCTATGCCGAGCCGGCTATCGACGCCGAGCTCATCGCGCTCTCGGCGCGGCTCTGGCGGGCGCTGGGTATCGATGGTGCCGTGCGCCTGGAACTCAACTCCATTGGCTCGGCGACGGCCCGGGCGCGCTACCGCGAGGCCCTGGTCGCCTACCTCGATGCCCACCGCGACGCGCTCGACGCGGACAGCCAGCGGCGCCTGGAGAGCAACCCGCTGCGGATCCTCGACAGCAAAGATCCCGGCACCCGGGCGGTCCTCGACGGCGCGCCGGCGTTGCCGGACTACCTCGACGACGAGGCGGCGGCGGATTTCGAGCGCCTCGGCGCGCTGCTGGATGCAGCGGGTATCGCTTTCGTGCACAATCCGCGCCTTGTGCGCGGTCTGGACTACTACAACAAGACCGTCTTCGAATGGGTGACGGATGCCCTGGGTGCCCAGGGCACTGTCTGTGCCGGTGGGCGCTACGACGGCCTGGTCGAGCAGCTCGGCGGCCGCTCGACGCCCGGCGTCGGCTTCGCCATGGGACTCGAGCGCCTGGTACTCCTGCGCGAGGCGCTCGCCGTGGCCCCGGCCGCAGCGGCGCCGGATGTCTACGTGGTTGCCGTCGGCGACGCGGCGGAGCGCGTCGCCCTGGCCGGGACGGAGCGGCTGCGCGATGCGCTGCCGGCAGCGCGGATTCTGCGTCACGTCGGTGGCGGCAGCATCAAGAGCCAGCTGAAAAAGGCCGACAAGAGCGGCGCCGCGGTGGCGCTGGTCTGGGGCGAGGAGGAGGTCGCCGCCGGCGAGGTGCTGTGGAAGCCCCTGCGCGGCGGGGACCAGCGCCGCCTGCCGCTGGCCGACGTGGCGGCGGCCCTGGCCGATACGATGACGCAAGGACATTGATGTGGAAAGTTACCGCACGGAAGAGGAACAGGTCGAGGCGCTGAAGCGCTGGTGGAAGGACAACGGCACCAGCACGCTCGTGGTGGTCCTTTTCGCCGTCGCCGCGGGTTTCGGCTGGCAGGGCTGGCAGGCCCGGCAGCAGGCGCAGGCCGAGGCTGCGTCCACACTGTTCCAGCAGTTTCTGGAGACCTCTGGAGCGGAGGCCGGTGGCGACGCCGCGGCCGCGAAAGAGCTGGCCACCCGCCTGGCCTCGGAATACGACGGCACCGCCTACGCGCGTTTTGCCGAACTGCACCTGGCCCGCCTGCACGTAGCCGGCGGCGACCTCGGCGCCGCGGAAGCGGCCCTGCGCACGGTGCTCGCCGAGACCTCCCCGAAAGCCGATCTCCACCGCGTCGCCAAGCTCCGCCTGGGCCGGGTCCTCGCCGCCTCGGGCGACACCGATGATGCGCTGGCGCTGCTCGCCAGTGACGCAAACAACCCGTACGCCGGCGCCTATGCGCTCGCCCGGGGCGACGTGCTCTTTGCCGCCGGCCGCGAGGATGAGGCCGGCGCCGCCTACCGTGAGGCGCAGTCCCTCGCCGATCCGGCCCGGCCCCTGCCGGGCGTGGGTGAAAAGCTCGACTACCTGAACCCGCGGCCGCCGGCGGCCGGAGGCACGGGATGAGGGCTGCCCTGCGCGCCGGCTGCCTCCTCGCGCTGCTGCCGGCTCTGGCAGGCTGCAGCACCATCGGCGACTGGTTCGAATGGAGCGACGACGAGGACCCGCGCCAGCCCGCGGCGCTCAGCGACATCGACGCGCGGGTGGATATCGATCGGCGCTGGTCCGTGTCCGTGGGTGACGGCCAGGGCAAGGGTCTGTACAAGCTGCAGCCGGTCGTTGTCGGCGACCTCATCTACGCGGCCTCGGTCGACGGCGAGGTGCGCGCCGTGGAGCGGAAGGGCGGCCGCACCCGCTGGCGGGAGCAGCTCGACACGGGCCTCTCCGGCGGCATCGGCCACTACGACGGTTTCCTCTATCTCGGCAGCGCCGACGGCGAGGTCCTGCAGCTCGACGCCGGCGACGGCAGTGTGCGCTGGTCCGCCCGGGTCACCGGCGAGGTCCTCGCCCCGCCCCAGGGTGATGGGCAGGTGGTTGTTGCCCAGACCTACGACGGCAAGGTCCACGGCCTCGACCATGACACCGGGGAGCGCCTCTGGAGCCACGACAGTAACGTCCCGGTGCTGACGATCCGCGGTACCAGCACCCCGATCCTCCGCGACGGCACCGTCTACGCCGGCTTTGCCAACGGCCGGGTGCTCGCCTTCGACGCGCTGACCGGGGCGGTAAACTGGGAGTCCCGGGTGGCCATCGCCCAGGGCCGGTCGGAGATCGAGCGCATGGTCGATATCGACGGGACCATGGCGCTCCGGGGCTCGGAACTCTACGCGGCGAGCTACCAGGGCCGCCTCACCGCTCTCGATATCCGCAGCGGCCGCAAGCTCTGGCAGCGTAACCTGTCCTCCTTTTCCGGCGTCTCGCAGGGTTTCGGCAATGTCTACGTCGCCGACGACGACGGCACCGTGACGGCCTACCTGCGCGACGGCCAGGGCATCCGCTGGGAGCAGCCGGCCCTCGCGTTCCGGGAACTGTCCCGGCCGACACCGGTAAGCTCCTACCTGGCCGTCACCGACTACCAGGGCTACCTCCATATCCTCTCCCAGGTGGACGGCGAGTTCGTCGGCCGCGTGCGCGTCGACAGTGACGGGGCGCGGGCGGATATGCTCGCCGAGGGCAACGTGCTCTATGTCTACGGCAACAGTGGCAAGCTCGTGGCCTACGGGATCACCCCCAGGGACTGATGCGGCATGCTTCCCGTCATCGCCCTGGTCGGCCGTCCCAACGTGGGCAAGTCGACGCTTTTCAACCAGCTCACGGGCAGCCGTGACGCGCTGGTGGCGAATCTTCCGGGGCTGACCCGGGACCGCAGGTACGGCGAGGGTCGAAGCGGTGACCGCCGCTTCATCGCCATCGACACCGGCGGTCTCAGCGGCGGCGAGGCGGGCATCGACGGGGCCATGGCCAGCCAGTCCCTGGCGGCCATCGACGAGGCGGACCGGGTCCTGTTGCTGGTCGACGCCCGCGAGGGCCTCGCTGCCGGCGACGAGCAACTGGTGCAGGCGCTGCGCCGCCAGGGCAAACCGTTCGAGCTGGTGATCAACAAGGTCGACGGCCTCGACGCCGATGTGGCCTCGAGTGACTTCTACCGCCTCGGTGTCGATCGCGTCCATCGCATTGCCGCCAGCCACGGGCGCGGCGTACGCGCGCTCATCGAGCAGGTGCTCGCGGACTTCCCCGCGGGCGAGGAGCCCGCGCCCGAGGACGGCGAACGTACCCGCGTGGCTGTAGTGGGGCGTCCCAACGTCGGCAAGAGCACGCTGGTGAACCGGCTCCTCGGCGAGGACCGGGTCGTGGTCTTCGACCAGCCCGGGACGACCCGCGACAGTGTCTTCGTCGACTACGAGCGCGACGGTGTGCCCTACACCCTCATCGACACGGCCGGCGTGCGCCGGCGAAAGAACGTGCGCGAGGCCGTGGAGAAATTCTCCATCGTCAAGACGCTCAAGGCCATTGCCGAAGCCAACGTCGTCGTGTTGCTCATGGACGGCAGCGAGGGCCTGGTCGATCAGGACCTGCACCTCCTCGGGCACTGCATCGAGGCGGGGAGGGCGCTGGTGCTGGCCGTGAACAAGTGGGACGGCCTGGAAACCGGGCAGCGCGAGCGCATGAAGAGCGAGCTCGAGCGTCGCCTGCGCTTCGTGGACTACGCCGAGATTCACTTCATCTCCGCGCTCCACGGCTCCGGCGTGGGCCTGCTCTACGGCGCCATCGACGCGGCCTACGACGCCGCCACCCGGCCCCTGTCCACGAACCGCCTCACGCGTATCCTCCAGGATGCCCTCGCGGACCATCCGCCGCCCATGGTGGCCGGCCGGCGCAGCAAGCTGCGCTACGCTCACGCCGGCGGGCGCAATCCCCCGCTGATCGTGATCCACGGCAACGGCACGGACAACATCCCCGCCAGCTATTGCCGCTACCTGGAGAAGACCTTCGCCCGGGTCCTGGAGCTGCGGGGCACGCCGGTGCGGGTCGAGCTCCGCTCCGGGGAGAACCCCTTTGCCGGGCGGCGCAACAGCCTGTCGCCGCGGCAGCAGGCGCGCAAGCGCCGGCTCATGGCGCACGTGAAGAAGGACAAGAAGCGCCGCCAGCGCAGGAAAAGCCACTGAGCCGTGCTGCGCCCGGATCTCGACAGCCCGGAGCAGATCGCCGCCTTCGTCGACCGCTTCTACGAGCGCCTGCTCGCGGACCCACAGCTGCGGCCGATCTTCATCGATGCCGCGGGCATCGACCTGCCCACGCACCTGCCGCGCATTCGCGCCTACTGGCGCAAGATGCTCCTCGGTGACCCCGGCTACCGGCGTCACACCATGGCCGTCCACCGGCGCGTGCACGCGCGCCGGCCCTTTACCGCGCTGGACTTCGAACGCTGGCTCGCGCTGTTCACGGCGACGCTGGACGCGCACTACGCGGGCCCGGTCACCGAGCGCGCCCGGCGCCTCGCTACCCGCATCGCCGCCAACATGCAGACCGGCCTCCGGGCCGGCCCCGACGAATGAGCTAGAAGTGCACGCCCTTCATAAGCGCGCCCAGGGCCACCTGCTCGCTGGACACCTCCACCTGTTCGGGCGTTTTCTCGCCGCGGGCCGCGGCGGAGTCGCCGAACATGCGGAACACCGTGTTCATGAGCACCTCGGTCAGGTGCGGCATGAGCGCGCTCATCACCTGCAGCGAGATACCGAGGCGCGTGGCGATCCGCTTCGGCTTCTTGATCACCGCCTCCGCGACCATTTCCGCCGCGTCCTCGGGGGAGATGATGGGCATGGAATCGTAGACCTCCGTGGCCGCGATCATGGGCGTGCGCACCAGGGGCATGTTGATGGTGGTAAAGCGCACGTTGCGGTCCGAGAACTCCACCGCGGCTGCCCGGGTCCAGGCGTCCAGGGCGCTCTTCGAGGCGACGTAGGCGGAAAAGCGCGGCGCCGGCATGAGGGCGCTGATGGAGGAGATGTTGATCACCTGCCCGCCGCGCTTTTCCAGCATGGACGGCGCCAGCCCCAGGATCAGGCGGATGGCGCCGAAATAGTTGAGCTGCATGGTGCGCTCGAAATCGTGGAAGCGGTCGAAGGACAGTTCCAGGGAACGGCGGATCGAGCGCCCCGCATTGTTGATCAGTATGTCGATGCCGCCGTGGGCCTCGAGGACCTCGCTGACCAGCCGGTCCACGTCCGCCAGGAGCGACACGTCGGCCAGGTGCAGGGACGCGCGGCCGCCG
>CAYFVG010000011.1:0-3087 GCA_964346365.1 uncultured Alteromonadaceae bacterium | reverse complement strand
GCGACCAGGATGACATGCGCGCCGGCATCCGCCAGGCGCAGCGCCGTGGCCCTGCCGATACCCGAGGAGGCCCCGGTGATAAGGACGTTCCTCCCGCTGACATTGCCCTCGAGGGAGTGATCCACGAACAGGTCCGGATCCAGGTTGCGCTCCCAGTAGTCCCAGAGCCGCGGCGCGTAGTCGCGCAGCGCGGGCACGCTGATGCCGCTGCCCTTGAGGGCGCGCTCGGTATCGCGGTTGTCGTAGCGCGTGGGGTAGTTGAGGAACAGGAGGATCGACTCCGGCAGGCCGAGGTCGTCGAGGATGGTGCGCAGCACGCGCTTCACCGGCGGCAGGTTGCCGAGCGTGTCGCGCACGGCGCGCGGGATGAAGGCGAACATGCGGCTGTCCAGGCGCATGCTGAAACTCGGCGCGTGGCCGGCTTTGGCGAAGATGTTCATGAGTTCGCCGAGGGAGTAGTGGTCCGGGTCCGTGAGGTGGAAGCAGCGCTCGTCCAGCGCGTCCTGGTGGGCGATGTGGTCCATGGCGTCGGCTACGAAGTCCACGGGGACGATATTGAAGCGGCCGCCCTCGAGGCCCACCAGCGGCATCCAGGGGGGCAGTGCCCCGCGCAGCTTCTGCAGCAGCTTGAAGACGTAGTAAATACCGTCGATCTTGTCGATCTCGCCGCTGCGCGAGTCGCCCACGACCATGCCCGGACGGTAGATGCGCCAGGGAATGTCGCAGTCGAAGCGGACGATCCCCTCGGACTGGTGTTTGGTGGCGAAGTAGGGGTGCTCGATCTCCTCGGCCTCCTCGAACATGTCCTCGCGGAAGGTGCCCCGGTAGAGACCGCCGGCGGCGATGGAACTCACGTGCTGGAAGCAGCCGGCCTGCAGGGCGCTGGCCAGCTGCACGGCGTTGCGCGTGCCCTCGATGTTCGTGGCCACCTGCGCGGCGGCATCGGCGGACAGGTCGTAGATCGCCGCCAGGTGGAAGAAGTGGTCGATGCGTCCGCGGAGCTGAGCGATGAGACCGCTGTCCAGGCCGAGCATGGGCTCGCGGAGGTCGCCGATGACCGGCACCAGCCGGTCGGCCTGATCCCCCGCGGCCTCACGCAGCGCATCGAAGCGGGCGTGCGAGCCCGCGCGGGTGAGAATGAACAGGGTGCCTTCGCGGCGCAGAAGCCGCCGGATGAGATGGGTGCCGATGAAGCCGGTGCCGCCAGTGATGAAGTACGCCATGAGCTTTTCCTTATTTGTCGGCGAGGGACATCTCCGGCAGTCTAGCGGCTCCCCCGGGGACCACAAGGCATCCGTTTCAGACTCTGGTTTCAGACCCTCGCCTCAGGCACCCTTTTCAAATACCCGCGTTTTCATTCCCTTGGTGAATAGCAAAAATCAAAAACATCTATTTCATTGATGTTGGCTGCGGCCCTACACTGCGGCCCACGCGCTGGCAGTTTGGCTGCCCACCTTCCATTTCAACCAGTCGAGGGACTCTCATGGCGACACACCAGGAGACTTACCAGGAAAAAACCGCTGACTTTGCCGCTCTTTGCAAGGAGCAGGGCGCTACCTGGCGCAACATCAATCCCGAGTTCGCCGCGCGCATTGCGCTGCAGAACCGTTTCCGCACGGGGCTGGACATCGCCCGCTACACGGCGGGGATCATGCGCCGGGACATGGCCGAGTACGACGCCGACAGCAGCCAGTACACGCAGTCCCTTGGCTGCTGGCACGGCTTTATCGGCCAGCAGAAGCTCATCGCCATCAAGAAGCACCACGGCAGCACAAAGAAGCGCTATCTCTACCTGTCCGGCTGGATGATCGCCGCCCTGCGCAGTGAGTTCGGCCCGCTGCCCGACCAGTCCATGCACGAAAAAACCTCCGTGCCGGCGCTTATCGAGGAGCTCTACACCTTCCTCAAGCAGGCGGATGCCCGCGAGCTCAACCACCTCTACCGCGACCTCGACGCGGCCCGGGAAGCCCGTGACGAGGTCGCGGAAAAGCGCGCCCTGGAGGCCATTGATGGCTTCGAGACGCACGTGGTGCCGATCATTGCCGATATCGATGCCGGTTTCGGCAACGAGGAGGCCACCTACCTGCTGGCGAAGAAAATGATCGAGGCCGGTGCCTGCGCCATCCAGATCGAGAACCAGGTCTCCGACGCCAAGCAGTGCGGTCACCAGGACGGCAAGGTCACGGTGCCCCACGAGGACTTTCTGGCCAAGATCAACGCCGTGCGCTACGCCTTCCTGGAGCTCGGTGTCAGCGACGGCGTGATCGTCGCGCGCACCGACTCCCTGGGCGCCGGCCTGACCCAGAAGATTCCCGTGTCCCGGGAGCCGGGGGATCTCGCGTCCCAGTACAACGCCTTCCTCGAGACCGAGGACGTGCGCAGCGCCGACGACGTCAGCGAGGGCGACGTGGTCATCAAGCAGGACGGCAAGCTGGTGCGCCCGATGCGCCTGCCCAACGGCCTGTATCGTTTCAAGGCCGGCACCGGTGAAGCGCGGGTCATCCTCGACTGCGTCACCAGCCTGCAGAATGGGGCGGACCTGCTCTGGATCGAGACCGAAAAGCCGCACGTCGGCCAGATCGGCGCCATGGTGGACAGGATCCGCGAGCACGTGCCCGACGCCAAGCTCGTCTACAACAACTCGCCATCCTTCAACTGGACCCTCAACTTCCGCCAGCAGGTCTTCGATGCCTGGCAGGAAGCCGGCCGGGACCTGTCCGCCTACGATCGCGACAAGCTCATGAGCGCCGAGTACGACGACTCCGAGCTTGCTGCCCAGGCGGATCAGTGGGTGCAGGACTTCCAGGCGGACGGCTCCCGCGAGGCGGGCATCTTCCACCACCTGATCACCCTGCCGACCTACCACACGGCGGCCCTCTCCACGGACAGCCTCGCCCAGGGCTACTTCGGCGAAGAGGGCATGCTCGCCTACGTGCAGGGCGTTCAGCGCAAGGAAATCCGCGAGGGCATCGCCTGCGTCAAGCACCAGGACATGGCCGGGTCCAACATCGGCGATGATCACAAGGAGTACTTCTCCGGCGAGGGGGCGCTGAAGGCCGGCGGCACGGACAACACCATGAATCAGTT
>CAYFVG010000010.1:0-26820 GCA_964346365.1 uncultured Alteromonadaceae bacterium | reverse complement strand
CACAACGCTTGTGCTGCGGCTGAGCGTTACCGAACTTACCGCGTGGCCCACTAGGTCCTATTACTGCCCCGGAAAAACTTGTAGACTTCGGGCTCTGAAGGGCGCCCCAATCGGCTACACCCCCTACAGCAGCAGGAGAGAACAACAGCCATGAGCAGCATCGAAGAACGGGTAAAGAAGATCGTCGCCGAGCAACTGGGCGTCAAAGAGGACGAGGTGAACACCGACGCGTCTTTCGTTGAAGACCTCGGCGCGGACTCCCTCGACACGGTCGAACTGGTAATGGCTCTCGAAGAAGAATTCGAGACCGAAATACCCGACGAGGAGGCCGAGAAGATCACGACGGTCAAGCTCGCCATCGACTACATCAACGAACACCTCGCCTGATTGTTGTAACCGCCCGACCCGAAGCCGCCGCTATTGCGCGATAGGGCGGCTTTTTTTATGGTTCATGAGAGTTTTGCGGGACGGCTACGATCGGGCGCCCGCGGCCTCGCCCGGCCGGGCAAGGCGGCAAGGTGCTAAGGCGCTAAGGCGGAGAGAAGTAGCCCGTACTCACGCCGGCAATACCCGATGAACTCTATCTGCGGCCGGCTGTACGGCCGGGCAGGCGGAGCAGCCGCCGGGCAGGCGAATTTCCACGGGCAACGGGAGCTGGAGCCGTGAAGGGCAGAAGAGTCGTCGTCACAGGCCTGGGCGCGGTGACCTCCGTGGGCCACAACGTGGCCGACAGCTGGCAGGCGCTGCTGGCCGGACGCAGCGGCGCCGCGCCGATCACCGCCTTCGATGTCAGCGACTACACGACGCAATTCGCCGCGAGCGTGCGGGATTTCGACGTCTCGCCCTACCTGAGCACCAAGGAAGCGCGCAAGCTCGATACCTTCGTGCAGTTCGGCGCCGCTGCGGGCATTCAGGCCATGACGGATGCCGGTTTCGAGGTCACCGAGGCCAACGCTTCGCGCATCGGCTGTGCCATCGGTTCCGGGATCGGCGGCATCGGGCAGATCGAAATGAATACCGAGGTGGTGCGCACGCAGGGGCCGCGGCGTGTCTCTCCGTTTTTCGTGCCCGGTTCCATCATCAACATGATCGCTGGCGTCCTGTCCGTGCGCTACGGCCTGCAGGGGCCGAACCTCGCCCTGGTCACGGCCTGCACGACGGGGACGCACAACATCGGCCTCGGCGGTCGTCTCATCGCCCAGGGCGATGCGGACGCCATGCTGGTCGGCGGCGCCGAGATGGCCACCACGCCCGTCGGTCTCGGCGGCTTCGCTGCCGCGCGGGCGTTGTCCACCCGCAACGACGACCCCGGGGCCGCTTCCCGTCCCTGGGACCGGGATCGCGACGGCTTCGTTCTCGGTGATGGCGCCGGTGTCGTGCTCCTCGAGGAATACGCGGCTGCTCGCGCCCGCGGTGCGCACATCTACGCGGAGCTAACGGGCTTCGGCATGAGTGGCGACGCCTACCACATGACGCTGCCGCCGGAGGATGGCCACGGCGCCGCCCTGGCCATGCGCAACGCGATCACCGATGCGGGCCTGCCGGCGGCGGCCATCGATTACATTAACGCGCACGGGACCTCCACGCGGTCGGGGGACGTCGCCGAAAGCCGGGCCATCGAGGACGTGTTCGGCGCGGCGGCCTCGGCGGTCGCTGTGAGCTCCACCAAGTCCATGATCGGCCACCTGCTGGGCGCCGCCGGCGCGGTCGAAGCCATTATCTCTGTGCTCGCCCTGCGCGACCAGGTCGCGCCGCCCACCATCAACCTCGACCACGTCGACGAGGGCTGCAACCTCGACTACGTGCCGCACACGGCGCGGGAACGGCCGATCCGCCACGTGCTCAGCAATTCCTTCGGCTTTGGCGGAACCAACGGCTCCCTCGTCTTCAGCCAGCTCGCCTGAGGGCGGGGTGGCGACCGCGCGGTTTGCTCGCAGGGCGCCGGCGGCGGCGCTCTCGACGCGCTCGGGCACAGTGGGCAGCGGCGCGGGAGGCCGCACCCCGTGATTGCTCCGCTGCAGGCGGCCTGCCGGGAGGCGTTGTGCGCAAGCGTGGCCTGACGCTGACGCTTGCCTGCCTGGGTCTGGCTGCGGTCTGCGCCGTGCTCTGGGTCGTGGAGCGCTGGCAGCGGCCGGCGACACTGCCACCGGGCGGTTACACGCTGACGGTCGCCCCCGGGGAGTCTCTGGCGGCGCTCAGCCGGCGCCTGCAGGCGGCGGGCATCATCGACAGCGCGCTGCTCCTCGATCTGTACGGCCGCTACTCGGGCCTGGATAGCCGCATCCACCGCGGTGAATACCGTCTCACCGGTGCACCGACGGCGGCGGAGATTCTCGACCAGCTCGTGGCCGGCGCGGTGATCGAGTACCAGGTCACGCTGCCGGAGGGCATTACCCTGGCCCGGGCCTTGACGATTCTCGCGGGCGAGGAAGCGCTGCTGCGCGAACTCGCGGGTGCCGACGATCCCCGGCTCATCGCCCTGGCGCCGGACCGACCCTCGGCCGAGGGGTTGTTTCTTCCGGAGACGTACCGCTACCGACGCGGCGAGAGCGATTGGGCCGTGCTCCAGCGCGCCCACGCGGCGCTTGAGCGCGAGCTCGCCGACGCCTGGGCCGCGCGCGCGCCGGAGCTGCCCCTGGCCGAGCCCTACGAAGCGCTGGTGCTCGCGTCGATCGTTGAGCGGGAGACAGCCGTTCCCGCCGAGCGCAGCCGGGTCGCCGGGGTTTTCCTGCGGCGCCTCGACCGCGGCATGCGCCTGCAGACCGATCCGACGGTGATCTATGGCCTTGGCGAGGCTTATGATGGCAACCTGCGCCGGTGGCACCTCAAAGATGACAGCAACCCCTATAACAGCTACCGCCACGACGGGCTGCCGCCCACACCCATCGCCCTGCCCGGGCGCGCGGCGCTGCGGGCGGCGGTACAGCCCGCAGCGGGCAGCGCGCTCTATTTCGTGGCGCGCGGCGACGGCAGCCACGTCTTCAGCGATACCCTTGAGGCGCACCGCCGCGCGGTGCGCGAATACCAGCTCAAGCGGCGCGCCGACTACCGCTCGACGCCGGGGCCCGGCTAGATGAACGGGCGCGGACTGTTCCTTACCCTTGAAGGCGGCGAGGGCGTGGGCAAGTCTACGGCCCTGGACCACGTGGCGGGGCGACTGCGCGCGGCCGGCGTGCCCCTGGTCACCACCCGGGAGCCGGGGGGCAGCGCGCTCGGGGAGGACATCCGGGCGGTGCTCCTGGCCGTCCGCGATGAGCCCGTGGATGATTTCGCCGAGCTGCTGTTGATCTTCGCCGCCCGGGCCCAGCACCTGGCGCAGCGCATCCGGCCGGCGCTGGCGGCAGGGCAATGGGTGCTCTGCGACCGGTTCACGGACGCAACCTACGCCTATCAGTCCGGTGGCCGCGAGCTGCCCGCGCTCCGGGTACAGCAGCTGGAAGAGCTGGTGCAGGGAGAGCTGCGGCCGGACTGCACGCTGCTCCTCGATGCCCCCGTCGCCCTCGGCATCGGCCGGGCGCGGGACCGCGGCGCCCTCGATCGCTTCGAACGCGAGCAGCTGGCGTTCTTCGAGCGTGTGCGCGACACCTACCTGCGCCTCGCCCGGGAGAGCAGCGGCCGCTACCGGATCATCGATGCCAGTCAGCCGCTCGGCGACGTCCAGGTGCAGCTCGATGCCGTCTGCGACGAGTTGCTGGCCTGCCGCAACAGCAGTGTGCCGTGAGCGACGGCGACGACAGACTGGCCCCGGTCACGCCGCCGCTGCCCTGGCAGCACGAGGCCTGGTCGCGGCTGCTGGCCAGTCACGAGCGCGGCAGTCTCGCGCACGCGCTGCTGTTCGCCGGCCAGCCGGGGGTGGGCTGCGAGCGCTTCGCCCTGGCGCTCGCGCGCTATCTGCTGTGCGAGGCGCCGGTGCAGGGCCTTAACTGCGGCGAATGCAAGGCCTGTCGGCTCAGTGCCAGTGGAGCCCATGGTGACTTCCTGGTCCTGTCACCCGGCGGCAAGGGGCAGGTCATCCAGGTCGGTCAGGTGCGCGAGGCGATTGCCTTCGGCGCGCAGACCCCGGGGCTCGGACGCTGCAAGGTGCTGCTCCTGGCGCCGGCGGAGCGCATGAACGCCGCCGCGGCGAACGCGCTCCTGAAGACCCTCGAGGAGCCGTCGCCGAACACGTACCTGCTGCTGGTCACCGGGGCCGAAAGCCGCCTGCCGCCGACGGTGCGCTCGCGCTGCCAGGTTCTGCGCTTCCCGACACCGCCTGCGGCGGACTGCCTGCGGTGGCTTGCGGAGGGGAGCGGTGCTGGGGAGGAAGCGCGCGAGGCTCTCGCCCTTGCGGCGGGCCGCCCCCTGCGCGCGGCGGCGCTGCTGCGGGAGGGGGAGCTCGCCGGGGCGGCGAGGCAGCGCGCAGCCGTGGAGGCGCTGCTCGACGGCCGGGCCGCCGCACCGGCGGTGCAGAGTCAGCTCGCGGACCTGCCGGCGGAGGCGCTGGTAGAGCTCCTGGCGGCCGCGCTGGCGGTTGAGCTTCGAGGGCTCGATGGTAATGCCCTGCGCGGCCCGCGGGGACACGCCCTCTTCGCCTGCCTGGACGACGTGCAGGGCGCCGCCCGGGCGCTCGCGTCCGGTGCCAACCCGCAGCCAGAGCTCTTGCGCGCGGCGCTCCTGACGATGCTGGAAACGCGTTTGGGGGAGGCCGGTGCCAGTGCTAAACTCCCCGGCGTATTCTCGCCGGTGACCCGTCCGTGAGTGACGACCACAGCAGCCGCCAGGGCATTCTATCGCTCACTATCAAAGACAAGGCCGTTCTCTACTCGGCCTACATGCCCTTTGTGAAAAACGGGGGCCTCTTCGTGCCGACAAACAAGTCCTACGAGCTGGGCGACGAGGTCTTCATGTTACTGACGCTCATGGAGGAGCCGGAAAAGATTCCCATTGCCGGCCGGGTCATCTGGGTGACGCCCCGGGGCGCGCAGGGTAATCGCACTGCTGGCATCGGTGTCCAGTTCTCGGAGCAGGACGCGGCGGCAAACGCCAAGATTGAAGAATATCTCGCGGGTCTTCTGAGCTCGGAAAAGCCTACGCACACCATGTAGCGGTTTTGCAGCGTGTGACGGAGCAGGGAAAACAGCGAAGTCACTGCGTTAGCAATGCGTCGCAACCTTCTGAAAATAATAAAAAAAGTGGGCTCCGAAAAGGAGCCCAAGAAGACCATTAGGAGTGAAACATAAAGGAATTTCTTCCTTTAAAGAGCAATTGGGCTTGCTCTTGCGACCACACATTCCTGCGAGGAACTGAAATCGCCTATATAGTATCGCCCAATCGTGACAGTTTTGCATGCCTCTGCGGGTTAATGTTTAGTTCATTTTGTAATAACCGAAGAGACGGGCTACCTTATGCCTGCTAACGAGCCGCGTGTCGATTGCCTTCTGGGCGCTGTCGAGGGCTTCTACGGCCGGCCCTGGCTGGCCGCCGACCGGCGGCAGTTGGTCACTGACCTCGCGGCGCTGAACCTCGATAGTTATCTCTACGCTCCCAAGGCGGATACCTGCCTGCGTCGGCGCTGGGCAGAGCCCTGGCCGGCTGCAGAGCTGGAGGCGTTAGCGGCCCTCGCTGCCCACTGCGACGCGGTCGGCATCGACCTCGGACTGGGCTTGTCACCGTTCCGCCTGTACGAGGACTACGGGCCCGCCGCGCGGCGTGCGCTGCAACGTCGGCTTGGCGAAATCAACGGCCTCGGGGCGCCGCTGCTCGCCATTCTCTTCGACGACATGCCGGGCGACTGCCCCGATCTCGCGGCCCGCCAGGGGGAGATCGTCGCCGATATCGCCGCCTGGAGCGGCGCGCGACGACTGCTGGTGTGTCCCACCTACTACAGCGACGACCCGGTGCTGGACCGGGTCTTCGGGGCCCGTCCGGCGGATTACCGGCAGGCCCTTGGAGCCGCGCTGCCCGAGGCGGTCGATATCTTCTGGACGGGGCGGAAAGTCTGTGCCCCGGCCATTACCGACGCAGACGTCGCGGCGGCGGCGGCGGCCTTCGGGCGAGCGGTGACCCTCTGGGACAACTGGCCGGTGAATGACGGTGCAGAACGGTCCCAGCATCTCTATCTCGACCCGCCCCCGGAGCGCGCCGGGGCGCTGGCCCCCGCCTGCGCAGGACACCTGTGCAACGCGATGAATCAGCCGGTCCTGTCGCTGTGTGCGTTGGCCGGCCTGGCGGAACTGCATGGCCGGATAGACAGCGCGGATGCCTGGCTCGCGGCGCGCCTGGAGCCCACCGTTGCCGCCGCGCTGGCAGCTGATGCAGCCCTTTTTCAGGGTCGGCGCAGGGATGAGCTCGGTGATGAGGAGCGGGGCCGGCTGCGGGAGCGTTACCGGGCGCTGCCGGGGGCCGCGCCCCGGGAGGTACTGGCCTGGCTGGACGGTGCGTGGGCCTTTGACCCGGATTGCCTGACGGACTGATGGCGAAACGGCTGCCGGTTGAACGGGCCCGGGGCTTGTGGCAGACTCTCGCGCCTCGAAGCGCGCCTGCCAGCCAGCCATTACGTCCGAAATTCGCCTTCTTATCTCATGCTGGGCCGGAGCCCGGCTGTGGACGCGATTTTTGCTGTATCGGCCGGGCGCAAAGCGCGATCGGCCGGCCCGTCTTCAGGCGGAAGGGTTCAGGCGGAAGTGTTCAGGCGGAAGTGGCGGAACTGGTAGACGCGCTGGATTTAGGTTCCAGTGCCTTAAACGGCGTGAGAGTTCGAGTCTCTCCTTCCGCACCAGGTGCACAAGCGGTCTCCGGGCCGGAGTAGGACAGCAGGCGGCGCGGGGCGCCGCCGGTAATCACTGTGAGGGCAGACCATGCAGGTTTCCATCGAAACAACCTCCGGTCTCGAGCGGCGGTTGACTGTCGGCGTACCCGCTGAGCGGGTCGAGCAGGAGGTCGATAACCGGTTGCAACAGGCCAAGAAGAATGTCCGGCTGCCCGGCTTCCGGCCGGGCAAGGTCCCCATGCGTGTCATGCGCCAGCGCTTTGGCGCCGGCGTCCGCCAGGAGGTGCTCGGTGAGGTCATGAGCCAGAGCTTCCAGGATGCTGTGGTGCAGGAGAACCTGCGTCCGGCGGGGCAACCGACGATCGAGCCGCGCAATCTCGAGGCCGGCAAGGACCTCGAATACGTCGCCACTTTCGAAATCTTCCCCGAGGTCACTCTGAAGGACGTCAGCGGCTTCACCGTGGAGAAACCGGTCGCAGAAGTCAGTGCCGAGGATGTCGACAGCATTATCAGTGTATTCCGCCGGCAGCAGGGCAGCTGGCAGGAAGTGACGCGCGCCGCGCAGGAAGGCGATAAGATCAATATCGACTACGACGGCACCCGCGATGGTGAGCCCTTCGAGGGCGGCAGTGCCGAGGGCAGCGATCTGGAGCTCGGGTCCGGCGGCATGATCCCGGGTTTCGAGGACGGCGTCGTCGGCCTGAGTGCGGGCGAGGAAAAGACGCTTGAGCTGACGTTCCCCGAGGATTACCACGAAGAGAGTTTGCAGGGCGCCGCCGTCCAGTTCGCCGTCAAGGTGAACAGCGTCAGTGAGCTGGAACTGGCTCCGCTCGACGAGAAGCTCTTCGCCGCTTACGGTGTGGAGGGCGATGACGAGGCGGAGTTCCGCAAGGAAGTCGCCACCAACATGGAGCGGGAGCTGCGCAACGCTATCAGTGCCCGGCTCAAGCAGCAGGTCATGGATGCGCTGCTGGAGGCTCATGACGATCTGGAGGTGCCGCAGGCGCTGGTTTCGCAGGAGATCGACGGCATGCGCCGGCAGATGTTCCAGCAGTTCGGTGGCGCCAGCGCCGAGAATCTGGACCTCAAGTCCCTGCTCCCGGACGAGATGTTCACGGAGCGTGCGGCGCGCCGGGTCAAGCTGGGCCTGCTCCTCGCGACGCTGATCAGCGACCGCGACCTGGAGGCGGATCCGGACAAGGTACGCGGCGAGATCGAGGAACTGGCGTCTACCTACGAGGAGCCGGAAGAGGTGATCAACTGGTACTACGGAAACCAGGAGCAGCTCCAGAGCGTAGAATCAAAAGTATTGGAGGATCAGGTGGTCGAGTCCCTGCTCGCGCAGGCCTCGGTAACCGACGCGCCCTGCAGTTACCAGGAAGCGATCAGCCTCGGCCAGCAGGCAAACAGCGTCTGAACCCGGGCAAAAACGTGTCCGCCGCCCGGCGGAGCGCAACCAGCGCCGGCTCCCGGGCGGGCGCCGAGAGATGTGAGAGGAATTGAGCTATGGCTAACGAGCCCGGCGGTTACGAGCGCAACCCGGTAAAAAACCTCGGTCTGGTGCCGATGGTGGTCGAACAGACATCCCGGGGCGAGCGCTCCTACGATATTTTTTCCCGCCTCCTGAAGGAGCGCGTCATCTTCGCGGTCGGCGCCGTCGAAGATCAGATGGCGAACCTCATCGTGGCGCAGCTGTTGTTTCTCGAGTCGGAGAACCCCGACAAAGACGTGCACCTGTACATCAACTCGCCCGGGGGCTCGGTAACCGCGGGCCTGTCGATCTACGACACCATGCAGTTCATCAAGCCCGACGTGAGTACTATGTGTGTGGGGCAGGCGGCGTCCATGGGGGCGTTTCTGCTCTGCGGCGGGGCCAAAAACAAGCGGTTTATTCTGCCGAATGCGCGCACCATGATTCACCAGCCACTCGGCGGCGCCCAGGGACAGGCGTCGGATATCGAGATCCATGCGCGGGAGATTCTCTACATCCGCGAGCGCCTCAACCAGCTCATGGCGGAGCACACGGGCCAGCCGTTGGAAACGATCGCGCGCGATACGGAGCGGGACCGCTTCATGGACGCCGCCCAGAGCTGTGAATACGGCATCGTCGACGAGGTGGTGAGTTCTCGCAGCAAGAGCCCGGAAGCACTCTGAGAGTCCGCGGCGCGCGGTGGCGCGACTTGCAAAGGTCGGGGAAAAACCTCACCCTTGAGCTGCGGAGGGTCGTCACCGACGTCGCCGTGCGGGCGCTGCGGGCGCAAAGATAGGCTGCGGACGCAAAGATAGAGAGAAAGCAGGCAGCAAGCAGTCACAATGCAGTGAAACGCGGGTAGTGAAACGCGGGTAAAGAGTAAAGAGATAGGCGGACAGATGAGTAAGGAATCCTCCGGCAGCGGAGACGACAGCGGTAAACTTCTTTATTGCTCTTTCTGTGGCAAGAGCCAGCACGAGGTGCGCAAACTCATTGCGGGCCCGTCGGTGTTTATCTGCGACGAGTGCGTGGATTTGTGCAACGACATTATCCGCGAAGAAGTTCAAGAGGCGAGCGACGATGACAAGCAGGACCGGCTGCCATCGCCGCGCGAGATCAACGAGATTCTCGACGATTACGTTATCGGGCAGCAGCGCGCCAAGAAGGTGCTCTCCGTGGCCGTCTACAACCACTACAAGCGTCTACGCTATGGCAGCGGGGCGCGCAGCGACGACGTAGAGCTCAGCAAGAGCAATATCCTGCTGGTGGGCCCGACGGGATCGGGCAAGACCCTGCTGGCCGAGACCCTCGCGCGCCTCCTCGATGTGCCGTTTACGATTGCCGATGCCACCACGCTGACCGAGGCGGGCTACGTCGGCGAGGATGTCGAGAACATCATCCAGAAGCTGCTGCAGAAATGCGACTACGACGTGGAGAAGGCGCAGGTAGGCATTGTCTACATCGACGAGATTGACAAGATTTCCCGCAAGTCTGACAACCCGTCCATCACCCGCGATGTCTCCGGCGAGGGCGTGCAGCAGGCCTTGCTGAAGCTGATCGAGGGCACCGTGGCATCGGTGCCGCCGCAGGGTGGACGCAAGCATCCACAGCAGGAGTTCCTGCAGGTCGACACGTCGAACATGCTGTTTATCTGTGGCGGCGCTTTCGCCGGCCTCGACAAGGTGATCCGGAACCGCTCAGAAAAGGGCGGCATCGGCTTCGCCGCCGAGGTCAAGAGCAAGGACGAGAGCCGCAACGTCGGCGAGCTCCTGTTTGATCTGGAGCCGGAAGATCTGGTTCAGTATGGCCTGATTCCCGAGTTCGTTGGCCGCCTGCCCGTGATCGCCACCCTTGAAGAGCTCGATGTGGCCGCTCTGGTGAAGATCCTCACGGAGCCGAAGCACTCGCTCACCAAACAATATGCCAAGCTCTTCGAGATGGAGGGCGTCGAGGTGGACTTCCGGGAGGATGGCCTGCGCGCTATCGCCGAGCGGGCCATGGAGCGCAGGACCGGTGCCCGCGGACTGCGCTCGATTCTCGAGGGCATGCTCCTGGATTCCATGTACAACATCCCGTCCCGCGACGACGTGGCCAAAGTTGTGATCGACGAATCGGTTATCCGCGGAGACTCCGAGCCGCTGCTGGTGTACCAGAACAGCGAGCCCGCCCGCGCCGCATCGCCGGAAGACTGACGCTTCGACGGCCATCCACGGCCGTTCCCGGGTCGGGTTGCCCGGCATCCCACAGCAAGCGCGTGCTCTTGCAAAGGGTACGTGCGCCCCAACATCTACTTTACGCTAACTGACGACTGACCCGGAGAGATCTATGGGCGACGTATCCGCCTTGCAGCTACCCTTGCTTCCCCTACGCGACGTGGTGGTGTACCCGCACATGGTACTGCCATTGTTCGTAGGACGGCAGAAATCCATAGACGCCCTCGAGACGGCGATGAATGGCGACAAGCAGGTGCTGCTGGTCGCCCAGCGGAACGCCGCCGAGGACAACCCCGGCGCCGATGATATCTACCAGGTCGGCACGGTTTCCAACATTCTTCAGCTTCTCAAGCTCCCTGACGGGACCATCAAGGTGCTCGTCGAGGGACTCTATCGCGCTGCCGTGGCCGCCGTGGACGATGACGGCGCCTACGCGGTGGCGGACGTGCGCGAAATCGAGGCCGCTGAGCCGGCCGAGGGCGAGGGCGAGGGCCTGCTGCGCTCCACCGCCAGCCAGTTCGAAAAATACGTCAACCTGAGCAAGAAGGTGCCGGCGGAGGTCCTTACCTCCCTGTCCGGGATCGACGAGCCGGGGCGTCTCGCTGACACCATCGCCGCGCATATGGGTGTTGACCTCGAGGAAAAGCAGCGGATCCTCGAGATCGCCGACGTCAAGCCACGCCTCGAGCACCTCATGGGGCTCATGGAGGCGGAAATCGACCTGTTCCAGGTCGAGAAGCGCATCCGGGGCCGCGTCAAGAAGCAGATGGAGAAGAGCCAGCGCGAGTACTACCTCAACGAGCAGATGAAGGCGATCCAGAAAGAGCTCGGGGAGATGGACGACGCGCCGAACGAGGCCGAGGAACTCGAGGCGAAGATCAACGAGGCGCGGATGCCCGAGGAGGCGCGTGAGAAGGCCCTGGGCGAGCTGTCCAAGTTGAAGATGATGTCGCCCATGTCCGCCGAGGCGTCCGTGGTGCGCAGCTACCTGGACTGGATGGTCAGCGTGCCCTGGTCCAAGCGCAGCCGGGTCAAGCACGACCTGAAGCGTGCCCAGGACATCCTCGACGCGGACCACTACGGCCTCGAGGAGGTCAAGGAGCGCATCGTCGAGTATCTTGCGGTGCAGAAGCGCGTGCGCAAGCTCAAGGGCCCGGTGCTTTGCCTGGTCGGCCCCCCCGGCGTGGGCAAGACGTCTCTCGGCGAGTCCCTGGCCCGCGCGACCAACCGCAAGTTCGTGCGCATGGCCCTCGGCGGGGTCCGCGACGAAGCGGAAATCCGCGGCCACCGGCGGACCTACATCGGCTCCATGCCCGGCAAGCTCCTGCAGAAGATGTCCAAGGCCGGCGTGCGCAACCCGCTGTTTCTCCTCGACGAGATTGACAAGATGGGCATGGATCACCGGGGCGACCCGGCGTCGGCCATGCTCGAGGTCCTCGATCCGGAACAGAACCACGCCTTCAACGATCACTACCTGGAGGTCGATTACGATCTGTCGGACGTGATGTTCGTCTGCACGTCAAACACCATGAATATTCCGACGCCGCTGCTGGATCGTATGGAGGTCATCCGCATCCCCGGCTACACCGAGGACGAAAAGCTCAACATCGCCCTGCGCTACCTGCTGCCGAAGCAGGTGAAGGTCAACGGCCTGAAGAAGGATGAGATCACCCTGAGCGAAGCGGGGATCATCGACATCATCCGCTACTACACGCGGGAGGCGGGCGTCCGGGCCCTGGAGCGCGAGATCGCCAAGGTCTGCCGCAAGATGGTGAAGAAGATCGCTCTCGCCGAGGCCGAGTCGGGCACCGAGATCGGGCCCGATGGCCTGGAGGACCTGCTCGGCGTGCGCAAGTTCAACTACGGCGTGGCCGAGGAAGAGAACAAGATCGGCCAGGTCACGGGCCTCGCCTGGACGTCCGTGGGTGGCGAGCTGCTGACTATCGAAGCGGCGGCCGTTGCGGGCAAGGGGCGCTATGTGAAGACCGGCTCTCTCGGCGATGTGATGCAGGAATCCATTCAGGCGGCCAGCACTGTGGTGCGCAGCCGCTCGCAGCTGCTCGGCATTCCGGCCCGCTACCACGATAGCCAGGACCTGCACATCCACGTGCCCGAGGGCGCGACGCCGAAGGATGGTCCCAGCGCCGGCGTTGCCATGTGCACGGCCCTCGTGTCCGTGGCGACTCAGATTCCCGTGCGCGCCGATGTCGCCATGACCGGCGAGATCACGCTGCGCGGCGAGGTGCTGCCCATCGGCGGCCTGAAAGAAAAGCTCCTGGCGGCCCGCCGCGGCGGGATCAGGACGGTGATCATCCCGAAGGAGAACGAGCGCGATCTCAAGGAAGTTCCCGACAAGATCAAGGAAGACCTGGAAATCGTCGCCGTGAAATGGATTGACGAAGTGCTCGCCCTGGCGCTGGACAAGACGCCGGAGCCGCTCAGCGATGACGACTACCTTGCCCCCGCACGGACCCGGCGACCCGCCGGCAGCGAGGGGGATGAAGGTGACGGGGCGCGGATAAACACCCATTGATGCGTCAAGTTGACCGCGCGGCAGAGGGTGGTATAACCTTTTGCCGCTCCTGCGCGGGACTGCCCAGCCTCCTAAAACAACGCACAGCACGCCGGCATGGCGTCAGCTATTAAAGGGGATCATTGTGAACAAATCTGAACTTATCGACGCCATCGCCGCCGACGCCGACATCAACAAGTCGGATGCGGGCCGGGCGCTCGACGCCGTCATCGACAATATCACCGGTGCATTGAAAAAGGGAGATCAGGTCTCGTTGGTCGGTTTCGGCACCTTCACCGTCAAACACCGGGCGGGCCGCGAGGGCCGCAATCCGCAGTCCGGCGCAACGATTCAGATAGCGCCCTCCAACGTGCCCGGGTTCAAGGCCGGCAAGGCGCTCAAGGACGCAGTCAACAGCTGATCCCGGGCTTTCGTCGGCACCGGGGCCTGCGTCGGATGCCCCAGCGAAGAGAGCGTGCCTGCCGGGTGCGCTCTTTTTATGTCCGAGTACACCCGACTTTGTTGTTGACGCTTTTTCCAAGCTTTTTTCTGACCTTTCTGCTGATATAGCGCGGCCCGACTCACCATGCTCCAGAACATCCGCTCCAATATCCAGGGCACTCTCGCCAAGATCATCATCGGCCTCATCGTTGTGTCCTTTGCGCTCTTCGGAATCGAGTCCATTCTGCTCGGCGGCGGTAACAGCGGCGTTGCCGAGGTCAACGGCGAAAGCATCACACCGTACCAGGTGCAGCAGGCCGTCAACCTGCAGCGCCGACAGCTGCTTGCCATGCTCGGCGAGGACGCCGACCCCTCGCTCCTCGACGAGGATCGGCTCACCTCCCAGGCTATCGAAACCCTGATCCAGCGCGAGCTGCTGGTGCAGGCGGCCTCGGAACTCGGTCTGACAACGTCGGAGCAGACCATCGGCAGCATCGTCGGCGGCATGGAGCAGTTCCAGGTAGACGGCGTCTTCTCTCCGGAGCTCTTCCGCAGCGTGCTGGCTACGGCGGGTTTCACGCCGGCGCTGTTCAAGGAAAGCCTGCGCGAAGACCTTGTGACCAACCAGCTGCGCGCAGGCCTCGCCGCGAGCGACTTCGCCACGTCGACGGAGCTTGACCTGCAGGCGCGGATCAGCGGCGAACGTCGCGACCTGCGCTATCTTGCGATTCCCGTGGAGCGTTTCGAGAACAGCGGCACAGTGGCCCCCGAGGCCATCGCGGCCTGGTACGAAGAAAATCCGGATACGTTCATGACGCCGGAAACCGTCGACGTGAGTTTTATCGAGCTCGCTCGCGACGACTTTGAGGAGCCCGTGGCCGAGCAGGTGCTGCGCGAGGAGTTTGAACTCACCCGCGACAGCTTCGACGTGCCCACGGAAGCCCGGGTGGCTCACATCCTGCTCATCCAGGGCGAAGAAGAGCCTGACGAGGCGTACGCGGCGCGCATCAGCGCCGCAGCCGAGGCCGTCGCCGGGGGCGAGGACTTCGGCGCCGTCGCCGGACGATTGTCCGACGATATCGGTTCGGCTTCCGCCGGGGGTGATCTCGGCTACACGGGCGGCGATACCTTCCCCGAGCCCATGGAGGCCGCCATCAGCGAACTCGCCGTGGGCGAGGTTTCCGCACCGGTGGAGACGGACGCCGGCACCCACCTGGTGAAAGTCACCGACCGCCGCGAGGGCAAGGCCGTCACCTTCGAAGAGGTGCGCGACAAGCTTGCCCGGCGCCTGAGCGAGGCTGCCGCCCGGGATGAACTCCTTGCCGTGGTGGAAACACTGCGCGACCTCGCCTTCAATGCCGATGACCTCACAGCGCCCGCGGAGCGCCTGGGGTTGACGGTAGAGCGAAGAGAGAGCGTGACCCGCAGCGGCGCCGACGGCCTGTTCGCCGACCCGCGGGTGCAGGCTGCGCTGTTCTCCGACGACGTCCTCGTCGAGCGGCACAACAGTGAGGTTATCGAGCTCGAGCGGGAACGCTTCCTGGTGCTGCACGTCGACGCCCACCAGCTGCCGGACCGGCAGCCGCTCGCAGCTGTCAGGGAGCAGATCGCCGACCGCATCACCCAGGAGCGTGCCCGCGCCGCGGCGCGCGGCGAGGGTGAAAGGCTGCTGGCGGCGCTGGAAGACGGCGGCAAGCTCGATGCTCTGGCAACTGCGGCGGATTACGAGTGGCAGGTAGAGCTGGGCGCGAAACGGGGCGCCAACGCACTGCCCCGGCCCGTGGCGCGCCGTGCCTTCACGCTGCAGGCCCCCGCGGGCGACGAGCCGGTACGCGAACTGGTCGAGGCGCCGTCGGGCAGCATCTACCTGGTCGAGCTCACCCGGGCGATTCCCGGCGACCTCGAGACCCTGCCGGAGAGCCGCCGCGCTGAGCTGCGCCGCAGCATCGCCGGCGAATACGGCAGCCTCCTTATCGGCGCCTTCGAGGATGGCCTGCGCGCCGAGGCGGAGATCGAGGTCTATTGAGCGTGGCCGCGTCGGACCTCGCGTCACGCCGGCCGTGGGCGCCGATTTCTTGAACCGCGCTTCGGAGTACAGACCATGAGCAGCAACCTGCTCACCCTGCAACGGCAGCTCGACGAGGCCCGGAAGGGCCCGGGCGGCCCCCCCGTGGACCAGTGGGATCCGCCGCTTTCCGGCACCATCGATATCCGCATCCTGGCCGACGGCAGCTGGCTGCACGAGGGTGACCCGATCCGCCGCGGGGCGCTGGTGCAGCTGTTTACCAGTATCCTGCGCCGGGAGGACGATGGCGCCTACTACCTGGTTACGCCGGTGGAGAAGTGGCGCATCGCCGTCGATCTGCACCCGCTGGTCGTGGAGGATGTGGAGGCGGTCGAGGAGGCGGGGCAGGTAACGCTTCTGGCCACCTGCAACAGCGGTCGCCAGGTTCCCATCGATGCCGAGCACCCGCTCTTTGCTGAGCCCGCCGCTGCCGGCGCCGCGGTGGTCCGGCTGGAGCGGGGCCTGACGGCGCTGTTCAGCCGTAAGGCGTGGGCCCGCCTCGTCGACCTGGCGGTCGAGGAGGCGGGCGAAGCGGTGGTCTACAGCGCGGGCCAGCGGTTTGCGTTAAGCTGAGCAGCTGCGGCGGCAGGGGGCGTGCTACATATTCGGGTAGTTCGGCCCGCCAAAGCCTTCCGGCGCTATCCAGACGATATTCTGCGACGGATCCTTGATATCGCAGGTCTTGCAGTGCACACAGTTCTGCGCGTTGATCTGGAACCGCTTACTGCCGTCCGCTTCTTCCACCACCTCGTACACGCCAGCGGGACAGTAGCGCTGCGCGGGCTCGTCGTAGAGCGGCAGGTTGGTCGCGATGGGCACTGAGGAGTCCCTGAGCGTCAGGTGGCAGGGCTGATCCTCTTCGTGGTTGGTGTTCGAGATGAAAACGGAGGACAGCTTGTCGAAACTGATGACGTTGTCGGGCTTCGGGTAGTCGATCTTCGGGCACTGATCCGCGGGCAGCATGGTCGCGTGGTCAGGCGTGCTGTCGTTGAGCGTGAATGGCAGCTTGCCGCCGAAGATGTTCTGATCGAACCAGACCATGGCCGAGCCCAGCATGAACCCGAACTTGTGCATGAAGCCGGAGAAGTTCCGCGTCCGGTACAGCTCGTCGTAGAGCCAGGAGTCCTTGAGTTTTGCCTCGAAGTCGGTGAGCTCGGCCGGCGCGTCGTCGCCCTGAAGAAGCCCCTCGACCACCGCCTCCGCGGCGATCAGCCCGCTCTTCATGGCCGTGTGGTTACCCTTGATCTTGACCGCGTTGAGCGTGCCGGCATCACAACCGAGGAGCAGGCCACCCGGGAAGTGCATGCGCGGCAGGGAGTTGAGACCGCCTTTGGTGATCGCCCGGGCGCCGTAGCTGAGGCGGGAGCCGCCCTCGAGGTATTTGAGGGTTTCCGGGTGGTGCTTCCAGCGCTGAAATTCGTCGTAGGGCGAGACATGCGGGTTGCTGTAGTTCAGGTCGGTGATGAAGCCGAGGTACACCTGGTTGTTCTCGGCGTGGTACATGAAGGCGCCGCCGGAGGAGCCGCTCTCCTTGAGCGGCCAGCCCAGACCGTGGACTACGAGGCCTTCCTTGTGCTGTGCTGCGGGAATCTCCCAGATCTCCTTGATACCGATGCCGTAATGCTGCGGGTCGCGGCCCGCGGCGAGGTCAAAGTGCGCCATGAGCTCCTTGCCGAGATGGCCGCGGCAGCCCTCGGAGAACAGCGTGTAGCGGGCGTGCAGCTCCATGCCCGGCGTGTAGCTGTTCTTTTTCTCACCGTCGGCGCCGACGCCCATGTCGCCGGTGGCGATGCCTTTGACGCTGCCGTCCTCGTGGTAGAGGACCTCCGTGGCGGAGAAGCCCGGGTACACCTCGACGCCGAGATCTTCGGCCTGCTGCGCCAGCCAGCGGCAGACATTGGCCATGGAGACGATGTAGTTGCCCTCGTTGTGTGTGGGCTTGGGAATGGCGAAGTGGGGCACCTTTGTGGCGCTCTTGCCGCTGGTATAAAAGAAGAACTGGTCCTCTGTCACCCGCGTCTTGATCGGGGCCTCCAGCTCCTGCCAGTCGGGGAACAGTTCGTCCAGGGCGCGGGGCTCGAGCACCGCGCCGGACAGGATGTGGGCACCGACCTCGGAGCCCTTCTCGACCACGCAGACGGTGGTCTCGCGCTCGGCGGCCCGGGCGAGCTGCATGATCCGGCAGGCCGCCGACAGGCCGGCAGGGCCTGCGCCGACGATGACCACGTCGAATTCCATTGACTCGCGTTCCACGGCTGTCTCCTGCATGTTGACGTCCTACAAGGTCTCCCGACCGCTGGCAGCCTGTCGGGATAAGGGATTGAAAAGGCAGGGGATTATAAGGGGCCTGGGGGCCAAAAACTAGTTTGCCGCGCCGTCGTAGAGCGCGCGGAGCTCCTCCCCGAGCATGCGCAGGCCGCGCGCCACGGCCGCCGGGTCCTGCGCGTAGGACAGGCGCAGGCACTGGCGCGCGTGGGCCCAGGCGGGGTCGAGGCCGATGAAGAAGCGCTCCCCGGGGATGGCCAGCAGCCCGCGCTGCTTCAGACGCCGGTAGAGCTCGCTGCTCGGCACCGGCAGGTTCTCGAACCAGAGCCAGAGAAAGAAGGCGCCGTCCGGGCGATGCACGCGCCAGGGCAGTCCGTCGAGCTCCCGGTGCAGGCCGGCGAGGGTCTGCTCGCAGCGCTCCCGGTAGAAGGGGCGCAGGGAGTTCGCGGCGAGCTGATCGAGGGTGCCCGCCGAGAGCATGCGTGCGGCGAGCACCGGGCCGAGGCTACCGGCCGCGAGGCTGATGATCGTGCTGGCGCTGACAAAGGCCCGGATCAGCGGTTCGGCGGCGATCACGATGCCCGTGCGCACGCCGGGCAGGCCGAGCTTTGACAGGCTCAGGGTCAGCACCGTGTGCTCGTCCCAGGCCGGCGTCGCGTCGGTGAAGGTGATCCCCGGGAAGGGGTCCCCGTAGGCGCCGTCGACGATCAGCGGGATGTCCGCGGCGCGAGCCAGCGTGGCGAGGCGCGCCAGCTCGTCGCCGCCAAGAACGTTCCCGGTCGGATTCGCCGGCCTGGAGACACAGAGTGCGCCGATGCCGTGGTCGATCTCGAGGCGATCGAAGTCGACGTGGTAGCGGAACTGCCGGTCCTCGAGCAGCTCGATACGCGGCGCTGTGGCCGAGAAGAAATCGGCGGAAAGGCCGGCGTCCGCGTAGCCGATATACTCCGGCACCAGCGGCAGGTGGATACGGCGCTGGCTGGCGTCGGGCATGGGCCCGGCAAACAGATTGTAGAGTACAAAATAGGCTGACTGGCTGCCGTTGGCCACAGCGATGTGCTCCGGGCCGACGGGCCAGCCGTAACGCTCGCGCAGGTAGCGGGCCAGGGCCTCGCGAAAGCCCGGGTCACCCTGCGGTGACTGGTAGGCGCCGAGGAGCCGCTGCCACTCGTCGGGTTCGGCGAGGAGCGCCTCCAGCGCCCCGCGAAAAGCCTGTTCCGCGGCCGGCACCCGGGCCGGGTTGCCGCCGCCCATGAACACCAGGCCGGGGTCTGCGCGCAGGGCCTCGCCGAGGTCGGTCATCAGGTCGACGACCCCCGAGCGCCCGGCGAACTTCTCGCCGAAACGGCTCAGGTGCACAGGGCAGCGCTGCCCTCTGACGGGCAGAGGGATGCGTAGGTCAGCGGGGTCCAGCCCAGACCGAGTATCGCGCGCAGCTGCTGGCCGAGCTGCAGCTCCGGATCCCGCGGGTGTACAGCGATGCGCAGGGGCCGCCCGCGGCGTCGGGCCAGACGCAGCTGCAGGCGGTTCCACCTGCCGAGGACGCCTGCGCGCAGACGCGTGTCCGCCTCGAAGCCGACCAGGGGCAAGGGCACGAAGCGGTGGTCGCCGGCGGCGTCGCGAAGGTGAACGCCGCGCAAGGACTCCAGCACCGGGAAGGGCTGCTCCGCAAGCGCGCCGCCGCGCAGCCGCCCCAGAGCCCAGGCCGGCGGAATGTAGGTGCGCGGCGTCGGCAGGCCCTGATCCGCAAACCAGTCCCGGCTGCGGTGGGTGAGGGCGACGGCGCCGGCTCGGTCCAGGGCGAGGTGCTCGGCGACGTTGCGCGAGAGCAGGGCGGCGTGGGTGCGATGGTAGGCCGTGCGGGGCTCCGTGCGATGGACCCAACCGTGGGCGACCAGCTCGTGGCCACTGGCGGCGAGCTCCTCGAGCACGGCTACGCCGGCGGCGTCCCAGGGTGCGCCGGGCACCACCAGCAGCGCGGTGCGATCGATGCCGAACTCGGCGAGGAGCCCGAGGCAGCCCTGTACCGCGGGCAGGGTCTCCGGCATGACGTCGTGGACGGAAACGAGGGCCGTCGGTTTCATGTGCTCTCCTGGCTGTCGGCTGCGGCCACCGCGGTGAGGAGCTCGCGCCACTCGTCGATGGTGGCCCGGTTCAGGGCTGCCGCGGCGGCCCGGCAGTGGCGCTCGAGCATTTCCCAGCGCCCGGGCCCGTAAGCCTGCAGCGACCGCAGGCAGTCCGCAAGGCTCTGGCCGGGCGTGAAGGGTACCAGCCCGGCGCGCAGCGAGGGCCAGTCGTGAATCCCCGCGGCCGTGGCTACGAGGGCGGGCCGGCCCCGAGCCATGGCTTCGAGGGCGATAGAGCCGAAGGTCTCGAAACGCGAGGGCAACAGCAGCAGGCTGGCACTGTCCACCAAATCGATGAGGGCAGAACGCTCCAGCCAGCCCGTGAAGCGCACATTGCCGAGCCCCCGGGCCCGCGCCTCCAGGGCGGGGCGCAGCGGGCCCTCCCCGCCGATGATGAACTCGACCTCCGGCAGCCCCCGGGCCGCGTCAATGATCAGCTCGACGTTTTTTTCCGGGGCCAGGCGCCCGGCGAAGCAGACGCGCCGGAGGCCGCCGGGGATGGCCCGCTGCGGCCGCGTGAGGAACTCCCGGGGCAGGGGGGTGCCAATGATTTGCACCCGCTCTGCGCCGTAGGCCCGGACCGCATCCGTCAAACCGGCGTTGTTGATCAGCACACGGGCGGCGCGGCGGCAGATCACCCGGTTGGCGGTGCCTACCACCGCACTCACCAGCCAGCGCGCTACCGGCGGCCAGTAGAGCCGGGCGAGGCGCTCGAAATCCGTATGGAAGGCGGCGACCAGCGGCAGGCCGCGGCGCCGGGCGTGCCAGGCACCGAGGAGGCCGTAGAGCCCCGGCGTAACCACCACGACCAGGTCTGGCGCAAGCTCTTCCATGGCCCGGCCGATGCGGCGCAGCGGCGGTCCCTCGAGACGCTGGTTGGGGTCGCCGGGCATGGGGACGGACAGGAGCGGGCGCGGCAGACGGTCGCTCGGCTGGAAGATGGCGTGGCCCGCGAGCCCCGGCGCGAGCTGGGGCAGCAGATCGTGGTAGTAGGCGCCGGTGCCATTGCGCTCCGGGAAGGCATCGGAGAAGAACGCAATGCGCAAAGGGCGCCCGGGGGGCGACCCGGTCATGTTGCCACCTGCAGGCGCGCCGGACTGGCGAGGAGGGTGTTGTAGGCACCGCCCAGTTCCCGATCCACGTCCTCCGGGTCGAGGCCGAAGTCTGCGGCGCGGTAGCGGTGCAAAGCCGTCGCCTCGGCCGGCGGCAGCGGCCCGGAGGCGACGCCGAGCCAGGTGCCGAGCGCCGCGGCCACCGCTTTCGGGTCCGAGCGCAGATCGCGTTGCTCCAGAACCCGCAGCCGCGCCGGGGCCGCTGCCGCGAAGTCGGCGAGGCGCTCGAGAAAGGCCCCGTAGAGGCGCCGGAACCGGGCCGTGCTGTGCCCGCCCTCCGGGTCCGTGCCGAACAGCCGCCGCGCGGGGCGCAGGGCGCTCAGCTGGGACGCCAACGCGGTGCCCGGCTGGCGCACGCAGAGGATGAAGGCGGCGTCGGGGTAGCGCTCGGCGAGGTAGGCGGGCCAGCCCGCGAAGGCCGCGTTCTTCGACAGGAAGCGCGCCCCGGGGTGGCAGAAGCAGTGACGCTGAAGCATCCGATGGTAGAAGGCGAGAAGCGCGACGCGCCGGCGGGCCGGCAGCGTGTCCAGGGTGCCGAGGCGCTCGAGCTCGCGATCGAAAGGAAAGGCCATGAGCAGCAGGAAACAGCCGGCGGCCGGGAGCAGGCAGAGGTAGTCCTCTTCCGCGTCGCCGAGCCCCACCGCGTGGACGCTGGCAAAGTCCCCGGTGACCCGGGCCAGGAGCCAGCCGAGGGCCCTGCGCAGCGGGCCGCCGAGGCGCGCGTCGAGGCCGGCGAGGAGGCCGATGAGCCGACGCTGGCAGATCGCCGGCGCGAGCACTGCCTCCCAGGTGGTAAAGGTCGTGAAGCCGCTTCCGCTCGCCAGGAGCCGATGCAGGTAGGTCGTGCCGCTACGCGGGATGCCGGTGATGAACACCGGCCGGTCGATGCGCTGCAGCCGATAGGCGGGATAGAACAGCTCATCCAGCGCGAGGGCGACCCAGTGCAAAAGCTGAACGAGCAGGAACAGGGGGAAGAGAGCGAGGAAGAGCAGCCGCCGCGGCCCCAGGGGCGCCGCCGGATGACGGCCCGGCCAGAAGCTGTAGAGGTAATTCCGACTGTAACTGCCCGTGGCGATCAGGAAGCTCTCGAGCATGGGTCCTCGCACGACCGGGCGGAACAAGCACGCAGTGTACAGGCAAGCGCGGACCGCGCGCAGCGCTTCTTTGCCGTCGCGGCAGGCGGCGCGGATCTTGCGGGGCGCTATTGACGCTCCCGGGCGAACTCAGCATGCTGTGCCGCTTTTTTCCAATCCCTGTTATTATTACGTGGTCTATTTCGCCGCGAGTTCCGGCCTCTTTCAACCACACGACACTGGAGTATCCATGAAGATTTTGGTCGCCGTGAAGCGCGTGGTCGACTACAACGTCAAGGTCCGCGCCAAGGCCGACGGTTCCGACGTCGACCTGAATAACGTCAAAATGTCTATCAATCCGTTTTGCGAAATCGCGGTGGAAGAAGCGGTGCGCCTCAGAGAGGCGGGCGTCGCCACAGAGGTCGTCGCCGTTTCCATCGGGGACAAGGCCTGCCAGGAGCAGATCCGGACGGCTCTGGCGCTAGGGGCCGACCGCGGCATCCAGGTCGAGGCCGAGGGCGCGGTTGAGCCGCTGGTGGTCGCCAAGCTTCTCAAGGGTGTGGTGGAAAAGGAAGAGCCGCAGCTGGTCATTCTCGGCAAGCAGTCTATCGACGGTGACAACAATCAGACCGGACAAATGCTGGGCGCTCTGTCCAACATGGCCCAGGGGACTTTTGCGTCCGAGGTGAAGGTCGAAGGCGAGCAGGTTCAGGTCATCCGGGAAGTCGACGGCGGCCTGCAGACCGTCAGTCTCAAACTCCCCGCTATCGTCACCACAGATCTGCGCCTCAACGAGCCCCGCTACGCTTCCCTGCCGAACATCATGAAGGCGAAGAAAAAACAGCTCGATGTGTACACGCCCGCCGATCTCGGCGTCGAGGTGACGAAGCACCTGACGCTGGTGAAGGTCGAGCCGCCGGCGGAGCGCCAGGCCGGGATCAAGGTCGAGAGCGTCGACGAGCTGGTAGACAAACTCAAGAATGAAGTGAAGGTGATCTGATGCGTACGCTGGTAGTAGCGGAACACGACAATGCGTCTCTCAACCCGGCGACGCTGAATGCCATTGCCGCCGCGGAAGCCCTCGGCGGTGCGATCGACATACTCGTGGCGGGGAGCGGTTGCAGCGCGGTGGGCGAGGCCGCCGCGAAGGTGCCGGGCGTCGGCAAGGTGCTTGTGGCGGACAACGCCGCCTACGAGCACGCCCTGGCCGAGAACATAAGTCTGTTGATCGCGGAAGTTGCCGCCGACTACGACAACGTCGTCGCCGCCGCCACGACCAGCGGCAAGAATGTCATGCCGCGGGTTGCCGCGCTGCTGGACGTCGCGCAGATCTCCGATATTCTTGCGGTCGAGTCCGCCGATACCTTCAAACGGCCCATCTATGCCGGCAATGTCATTGCCACGGTACAGACGACGGACGCCAGAAAAGTCATCACGGTCCGCGCCACGGCTTTCGACGCCGCTGCCGCCGAGGGCGGCTCCGCTGCCGTGGAGGCGGTAGCTGCGGTGCACGATGCCGGTCTCTCAAGCTTCGTCGGCGAGGAGCTGGCCAAGTCGGACCGTCCCGAGCTGACCGCCGCGCCGGTGGTGATCTCCGGTGGCCGCGGCATGCAGAACGGCGACAACTTCAAGCTCCTCGACGGCATCGCCGACAAGCTCGATGCCGCCATGGGCGCCTCCCGGGCGGCCGTCGATGCGGGTTTCGTGCCCAATGACATGCAGGTCGGGCAGACCGGCAAGATCGTCGCCCCGGAGCTCTACGTCGCGGTCGGTATTTCCGGCGCGATCCAGCACCTGGCGGGCATGAAGGACTCGAAGGTCATCGTGGCCATCAACAAGGACGAGGACGCGCCGATCTTCCAGGTCGCGGACTACGGTCTCGTGGCAGACTTGTTTGAAGCGCTGCCGGAACTGGAAAGTAAACTCTAGGGCGGAGGGGGCTCGCTCCGTCTAGTCCCGCCGCAGCCGGTCAGAGATCGCTATCGGCGTGGGGTAGTTCAGGACCACGATGTAGGACGAGGCCAGCAGCGTCAGGATGGTGGTGGCCTGGATGAGCAGCGAGGCGTCCTCGCTGATCAGGCTCTGCCCGGCGGCCACGTAGGCTATAAGCAGCGAGAACTCGCTGGCCTGCCCCAGGCGGAAGCCCAGGTTCCAGGCGAGGCCGCGGCTCTCGCTCATGCCGCCGAGGAGATAGCGGTAAACCACCGGCTTCATGGCGAGCACCAGCGCCGCCAGAAGCAGCGCCGGCAGCAGGATTCGGTCCAGCTGCCCGAGGTCGAAGCGCGCGCCGACGCTGAAGAAGAACAGGATCAGGAAGAAGTCGCGCAACGGACGAAGGCTGCCGGCGATATACTGCGCAATGGGACTGGTGGCAATCGTCACGCCGGCGATGAAGGCGCCGATCTCCTCGCTCAGGCCCAGCAGACCCGCGACCTCGGCGATGCCCAGGCACCAGCCGATCGCCACCAGGAAGATGTATTCGTGGAAACGGTCGAAGCGGGCGATCAGCGGCAGCAGCACGAAGCGCACGACCAGCCAGGCGCCGCCGGCGAGAAGCGGCAGGCTCAGCAGCGACAGCACGGCCCCGAGGCCGCCGGCGTCGCCCCCCAGAAGCAGCATCAGTACGATGATCGCCAGCAAATCCTGGAGCAGGAGCATACCGACCATGAGCTCGCCGGTATGGCGGTGGTGCAGCACCGTGGTCGGCAGCAGCTTGATGCCGATGATGGTGGACGAGAACATCATCGCCGCGCCGACCACGAGGGCATCGAGGCGGCTGGGCAGGAACGGCAGAGCGAGCGCGTAACCGGCGGCGAGGAACAGCGCCGAGCTCGCGATCATCACCACGGTGGCGTTGCGCAGCGTGGCAAAGAGGGCACGGGGCTGCATGTCCAGGCCGAGAAGAAAGAGCAGAAAAATGATGCCGATGTGGCCGATGTCGGACAGCAGCTTGAGGTCCGGCACCAGGCTGAAGCCATAGGGGCCGAGGCAGGCGCCGAGGGCGATATAGGCAATGATCAGCGGCTGACGCGTGTACAGGGCGATCGAGGCAAAAACCGCCGCCCCGGAGAAAATCAGAAAAAAGGAAAAGGTGACAGACGTGCCTTCCATGACTCCCCCCGGGTGCCGGCGCAGAGTCCAAGTCTAGCCGCCATAGCTCACCGATATCTGGTTTTCTTGCCGAGAGATTGTGCGCTGCAGGGGATTTTCCGACTAAGGCAATAGCCGTAGCTATTGCCGCGGGAGAAAAATTCGCTGCAGCGTGCAAGATCCGGCGAGAAACGGAATAGGCATGTCAATCTGCGCTGTCAATGTCATTGCGAACCCAGGCGCCGAATCGGCGAGCTATGGCGGCTGCCCCTCGCCGGGGCCCGTTGCACCTCAGGCGCGACGCCGAAAGAGCGGTTGCGGCTGGTCGAAGGCAGCCTGGTAGCCGTCGCTGAATGCCTGCAGCTGCTCGAGGGCGGTCGCCAGGCGACGCGGATCCGCGAACTCCAGGGCATTGAAGCCGCAGCGGCGCAGATAGTGGGCCTGGTCCGGGAGAAGCTGACCCCGGGCGCGCAGTTCGCCGCCGAAGCCGGCCTCCCGGAGCCGGCGCGCCAGGGAGAAACCGCGGCCGTCCGTAAAGGAATCGAAGTGGATGGCCACGAGCTCCAGGCCGGCGAGGGCCGGCCAAAGCGGCGCACAGTCGTCGTCGACCGCGACCTGTACCGCGGGGCCTCCGGCGGCCTGCCACTGGGCGAGGGTCAGGATCCGGGCTTCGCCGTCCGCCGGGGTCTGTGCCGGCGGCAGCCAGCGGTCGCTGGCGATAGCGTCGTCGAGGATGAGTCTGGCGCGCACGGGGTCACTAGCCGTTGCTGTTGCCGTTGCCATAGACGCGCTCCTTGAACGGTTGCATGCCGATGCGGCGCAGGGCCTGCAGGAACGTCTCGTCGTCCAGGCGCTGCGCGACGTAGACCTCCAGCAGCGCCTCGATGACGTCCGGCATATCCTCCCGGCGAAAGGCGGGACCGAGGATGGCGCCGAGGCTCGCATCCTTGCCCTGGCTGCCGCCGAGGGAGACCTGAAAGAATTCCTCCCCCTTCTTGTCGACGCCGAGGATGCCGATGTGCCCGATATGGTGGTGCCCGCAGGCGTTCATGCAGCCGCTGATGTTCAGCTCCAGGGGGCCGAGGTCGTAGAGGTAGTCGAGATCCTCGAAGCGGGCCTGGATGGCTTCGGCCACGGGGATCGACTTGGCATTTGCCAGGGAGCAGAAGTCACCCCCGGGGCAGCAGATCATGTCGGTCAGGTAGCCCGCGTTCGGGCAGGCGAGCCCCTCGCTCTGAAGCCCGCGCCAGAGCGGGAGCAGGTCGCTTTCGCGCACATCCGCGAGCACGATGTTCTGCTGGTGGGTGGTGCGCAGCTGGCCGAAGCTGTAGGCCTCGCAGAGCGCTGCGAGCCGGTCGAGCTGCGCTGCCGATACATCGCCCGGGGGATTCCCGGTGGCTTTCAGCGACACGGTCACCGCCCGGTAGCCGGGTACGCGATGCGCGTGGCTGTTGCGCGCCACCCAGTTCGCAAAGATCGCCTCGTTGGCGCAGTCCGCCTCCAGCGCGGCGGCCTCGGCGGCGGCGTCCAGGGTGGCATAGTCGGGGCCGCGGAAGTGGCCCGCGATGCGGTCGATCTCCTCTTCCGGGAGCGTCGTAGGGCCGTCACGCAGCTGCTCCCACTCACTCTCGACGGCCGCCGTGAAGGCCTCCACGCCCATGGCCTTGACCAGGATCTTGATGCGGGCTTTGTACTTGTTGTCCC
>CAYFVG010000009.1:0-27553 GCA_964346365.1 uncultured Alteromonadaceae bacterium | reverse complement strand
CCGAGGACGCCATCTTTTCTGTGCCGCGCCAACTAGCCGATGGTAGCCTGGCCCTCGGCGCGACCCCCTGGCAGACCCTTGTGGGGGTGGTTTTGCCGACCGCCAGTCCGGGTATCCTCTCCGCGCTGCTGATCGGCTTCGGTCGGGGCATCGGCGAAACCATGATCGTGCTCATGGCCACCGGCAACACCCCGATCCTGTCGGGAGACCCCTTCACCGGGCTGCGCAGCCTGAGCGCGAACATCGCCATGGAGACGCCGGATGCGATTGTCGGCAGTACCCACTTCCGGGTGCTGTTCCTGTCGGCGCTGCTGCTGTTCGCGTTTACCTTCATCGTCAACACGCTCGCGGAGCTGGTGCGCCAGCGACTGCGGTACCGTTATGCAGCGGGGTAGCGCGGCGAACGGCGCAAGGCCGCCCCGGCGCGGGCTGCGCGGGCAGGCACTGCGCCGGCGGGGCGGCGACGCCCTCGAGTGGCTCGCCGCCGGCGCTGCGGCCGTGGCGCTGATGGCGGCGCTCTGCCTTGTTGCGCTGCTCACGGTCAAGGGGCTCGGCCATTTCTGGCCCGGGCCGCTCCGGGCGCTGGAGGTCCGCGGGGCGGAGGGCGGTAGCGAGCACCTCCTGGGGCGCGTGGTGGCACGGCGGAGCGTGCCCGCCGGGCAACTCCGGGAAGCCGGGCGAGCGGTGGGCCCGGGCGAGGAAGCGCGGGAGCGCTGGCTCCTGCACGAGGGCAACCGGGACCTCGGCGCGCCGGCGTTCCGCATGGTGCTCGCGGAGCACGTGCTGGTCCGGCGATCGCCGCCGGCGGCGACGGTCCTTGAGCGCAGCGAGTGGGGGCCGCTCTTTGGCTACCCGCTGGCCCTGCGGGACCGTGGCGAGGTGCAGGTGACCGGCGACGGCCCCGTCCTTCGCGCCGCCCTCGACGATGCGCTGGCGGCCACGGCGGATGCGCGGCAGGCCCTGCGGGCACTGGAGACGGGGCCCCTCGCCGCGCTGAGCGCCGCGCTGGCGCGGCAAGCAGACGGCGGTGGCGGGCCGGCTGCCGGGGGGCGGGAGGCACTCGCGGCCCTGGAGCTCGAACGCCGGCGCTTGCGTGAGTCCCTCGGGCGCTACGCGCTGCAGCTCGCGCTGGCGGACGGGCGCCGCGTCGTGCAGCCCCTGGCCACGGTAATGCGCGCCTACCAGCCCAACGCCATGGGGCTGCCGGCGCGCCTGCGCCTGTATTTGCAGCACCTCTGGGATTTCCTGAGCGGCGCGCCCCGGGAGGGCAATACCGGCGGCGGCGTTTTCCCCGCGATCTTCGGCACCGTCGCGCTGGTGCTGCTTACGGCGGTGCTGGTGAGCCCGCTCGGTGTGTTCGCCGCGGTCTATCTCCACGAGTACGCGCGCCAGGGTGCCGTGACGCGCCTGTTACGCATCGCGGTCAACAACCTCGCCGGGGTGCCGTCGCTGGTTTTCGGGGTATTCGGTCTGGGGTTTTTCGTCTACGTACTCGGTGGTGAGATCGACCAGCTGTTCTTCGCCGACCGCCTGCCGAGCCCGACCTTCGGCACCCCGGGGCTGCTCTGGGCCTCGCTGACTCTGGCGCTGCTGACCCTGCCGGTGGTGATCGTTGCCACGGAGGAGGGGCTCGCCCGGATCCCGCGCTCCGTCCGCGAGGGCAGCCTCGCCCTGGGCGCGACCCGGGCGGAGACCCTCTGGCGGGTGGTCCTGCCCATGGCGACTCCGGGGATGATGACCGGCCTGATCCTCGCCGTGGCCCGGGCCGCCGGAGAGGTCGCGCCGCTCATGCTGGTCGGCGCGGTCAAGCTGGCACCGACGCTGCCCGTGAGCGACCGCTTTCCCTACCTGCACCTGGAGCAGAAGTTCATGAACCTCGGCTTCCACATCTATGACCTGGGCTTTCACAGCCCGGATCCGGACGCCACCCGCTCCCTGGTCTATGCCACTGCCTTCCTGCTGGTGGCGCTCATTCTCGTACTCAACCTCGCTGCCGTGCTGCTGCGCAACAGGCTGCGGGAGCGGTACAAGTTCCTGGAGACCTGATAGCCTCTCCCGCCATGGCAGAACACTCCATCGACGTCCACGCGCTGCGCCGCGCACCGGCGCCCCGCGTCCCCGCGGAGGGTGCGGCGCTGGTCGCGGAAAGGCTCTCGCTGCACTATGACGGCAGTGCGGCTCCGGCGCTGGACCGCATCGACCTGGCCATCCCCCGACAGCGGGTGACCGCCTTCATCGGTCCCAGCGGGTGCGGCAAGTCCAGCCTTCTGCGCTGCTTCAACCGCATGAACGACCTCATTGAGGCATGCCGTGTCAGTGGTTGCATCCGCCTCGACGGGGAGGACATCCACGCCCCAGGCGTGGATGTGGCCAGCCTGCGGCGGCGCGTGGGCATGGTTTTCCAGGCCCCGAACCCCTTTCCCAAGACCGTGTACGAGAACGTGGCCTACGGCCTGCGAATCCAGGGGATCAACCGCAAGCGCGTGCTCGACGAAATGGTGGAGAAGGCGCTGCGCGCCGCCGCCCTCTGGGACGAGGTCAAGGATCGCCTCGACAGCAGTGCCCTCGCCCTGTCCGGCGGCCAGCAGCAGCGTCTGGTCATTGCCCGCACCATCGCCGTGGAGCCGGAGGTATTGCTTCTCGACGAACCGGCCTCGTCCCTGGACCCGATCTCGACGCTGCGCATCGAGGAGCTGATCTACGAGCTCAAGACCCGCTACACGATCGTCATCGTTACCCACAATATGCAGCAGGCGGCCCGCGTATCGGACATGACCGCCTTCATGTATATGGGGCGATTGGTGGAATTCGGGGAAACGGATACACTCTTTACCAACCCCGAGCAGCGCCAGACGGAAGACTACATCACCGGCCGCTACGGTTGAGCGGCACCCGGGAGCACCTCTTGCAGAGCGACACCCACAGGCAGCACATATCCGGCCAGTTCAGTGCAGAGCTGGAAGCCGTCCGCAATCACCTGCTGGAGATGGGCGGACGCGTGGAGGCGGCCGTGGCCCGGGCCGTCGAGACGCTCCTCGCCCGGGACAGCGGCGAGGCCGCGGCGGTCATCTCCGCCGACGAAGAGGTCAACGCCATGGAGGTGCGCATCGATGAGGAGTGCTCGCGGATCCTCGCCCGGCGGCAGCCCGCGGCCAGCGATCTGCGCCTGGTCATCGCCGTGGCCAAGGTCACCACGGACCTGGAGCGCGTCGGCGACGAGGCCACGAAGATAGCCCGCCAGGCCATCACCCTGTCCGAACAGGCGCCGGCGCGCAGCGGATCGCCGGAGGTGCGCCGTATCGGCAAGCACGTCGGTGCCATGCTGCGCAGCGCGCTGGACGCCTTCGCCCGCCAGGACGTGGCCATGGCCGTCAACGTCGTCGTCGATGACGAGGGTGTCGACTCCGAGTACCACTCGGCCATGCGCAGTCTGGTGACCTTCATGATGGAAGACCCCCGCAATATAGGGCCGATCCTGAACGAGCTGTGGGCGCTGCGGGCCCTCGAGCGCATCGGCGACCACGCGGCCAATATCGCCGAGCAGGTGATCTACCTCGCCCGGGGCCTCGACGTGCGGCACATGGAGCCGGCACAGCTGAAGGCCTACATGCAGGAGGAGGCGGCGCGTTCGTCACCGGGGGATGCCCCGTCGTGAGCCGCTTCTGGAGTGAGGCTCTGCGCGGCCTCAGCCCCTACGTACCCGGGGAGCAGCCGCGGCACCCGCGCCTCCTCAAGCTGAATACCAACGAAAGCCCCTACGGTCCCTCGCCCCGGGTCCTGGAAGTCATTGCGGCCACGGAAGCCGAGGCGCTGCGCCGCTACCCCGACCCGGCCTCCACGGCCTTGCGTGAGACCATCGCCGCCCACTACGCCCTGCGGGCTGACCAGGTGTTCGTCGGCAACGGTTCCGACGAGGTGCTCGCCCACACGTTTCTCGGCCTGCTCAAGCAACCGCGGCCCCTGGCATTCCCGGAGATCAGCTACAGCTTCTACCCGGTCTGGTGCGGGCTCTATGGCATCGAGGCGCTGCGGGTCCCGCTGGATGACGATCTCGCCATCGACGTGGAGCGCTTCCCCGGGACCTGTGGCGGCATCATTCTACCCAACCCGAACGCGCCCACCGGCCGGCTGCTGGGCCTCGCGGAGATCGAGCGTCTGGTCGCGACCCACGGCGACTGTGTCGTCGTGGTCGATGAGGCCTATATCGATTTCGGCGGTGTGTCGGCGGCCGCCCTGGTCGCGCGCTACCCGAACCTGCTGGTTGTGCAGACCCTGTCCAAGTCCCGGTCCCTGGCCGGCCTGCGGGTCGGCTTCGCCCTCGGCGACGCCGGGCTCATCGAGGGTTTGACCCGGGTCAAGGACTCCTTCAACTCCTATCCCCTCGACGCCATCGCCCAGCGTGCGGCGGTCGCTGCCTTCGAGGACCGGGCCTGGTTCGAGGACTGCTGCCGGCGCCTGGTCGCCACCCGTGAGCGTGTCGCGGTGGCTCTTCGGGCCCTCGGCTTCTCGGTGCTGCCCTCGGCGGCAAACTTCCTGTTTGCGCGCCCGCCGCAGGGCGCGGCCGCCGCGCTCTTCGCCGCCCTGCGGGCGGAGGGCATTATCGTGCGCCACTTCGACCGTCCCCGGATCAGCGAGTACCTGCGCATCAGCATCGGTACGGACGAGGAGATGGACCGCCTGCTGGCGGCGGTGGCGGTCTGGTGCGAGACCGCCGGGGCGGGCGAGCTGTCCCGCTAGCGGCGCCGCAGCACTACGCTACCGATGCTGTAGCCGGCGCCGAAGGAGCAGAGCACGCCCGTGTCACCGGGAGCGAAGTCTTCCCGGTGCCTGTGGAAGGCGATGATTGACCCTGCCGAGCTGGTGTTCGCGTATTCGTCGAGGATCGTCGGCGCCTCGGCCGGGGAGGGGTCCCGACCGAGCACGCGCCGGGCGATGTGCTGGTTCATACTGAGGTTCGCCTGATGCAGCCACAGGCGCTTGAGGCGGTCCGCCGGCAGCGCCAGGCGCTCGAGCTGCGCCGTAATCTGTAGCGCCACCGCGGGACAGACTTCCTTGAAGACCTTGCGTCCTTCCTGCACGAAAAGCTTGTCGGGCTGGCCGATGCCCGCGGGATCGGCGCGGTTCAGGAAGCCGAAGTTGTTGCGTATGTTGCTTGAATAGAGGGTCTGCAGGGAGCTGTCGACGACGTCGTATTGCTCGTCGCTGCTGGCCAGGTCGGCGCGCTGCAGCACGACCGCCGTGCACACGTCACCGAAGATAAAGTGAGAGTCGCGGTCGCGGAAGTTGAGGTGGCCGGTGCAGATCTCCGGGTTCACCATAAGCACTGCGCGAACGCTGCCCGCGGCGATGGCGTCCCGGGCCTGCTGGATGCCGAAGGTGGCGGAGGAGCAGGCGACGTTCATATCAAAGCCCCAGCCGCGGATGCCGAGGGCATCCTGGACCTCGACGGCGATGGCGGGGTAGGGACGCTGCATGTTCGAGGCCGCGACCAGCACCGCGTCGATGGCATCCGGACCGATGCCGGCGGCGTTCAGGGCCTCGCGAGCGGCGGTGACGGCCATCTCGCACATAACCGACGGTTCGCTGTCCGGCCGTTCCGGAATGCGCGGCACCATGCGCTCGGGATCGAGGATGCCGGCCTTGTCGACTACGTGGCGAGAGCGGATACCCGACGCCTTGACGATGAAGTCGACGGAGCTGTGGGCCTGGGGCGCCACCTCGCCGTGTTCGATTGCCTCGGCGTGCTCGCGGTTGTAGCTGTCGGCCCAGGCATTGAAAGAGGCCACCAGCTCTTCGTTGCTGATTGTCTCCGGCGGGGTGTAAAGCCCGGTACCGCTGATGACTACCTCGTACATGGATGCGCGCTGGTCAGCGCTGGTCCAGGGGCACGTAGTCCCGTTGCGCGTAGCCGGTGTAGAGCTGCCGCGGCCGGCCGATACGGTAGCTGCCGGAGATCATTTCGTTCCAGTGGGCGATCCAGCCGACGGTGCGGCCGACGGCGAAGATGACCGTGAACATGCTCGTGGGGATGCCCAGAGCCTTGAGGATGATGCCGGAATAGAAGTCGACGTTCGGGTAGAGTTTTCTGTCGATGAAGTACTCGTCGGAGAGGGCGATTTCCTCCAGCCGTTTGGCGATGGCGAGGAGCGGGTCGTTGTCCATGCCCAGCTCGACGAGAACCTGGTCGGCGGATTCCTTCATGACCTTCGCCCGCGGGTCGAAGTTCTTGTAGACGCGGTGGCCGAAGCCCATGAGCCGGAAGGGATCGTTCTTGTCCTTGGCCCGCGCCACGAACTCTTCGATGCGGGCAACGTCGCCGATCTCCTCGAGCATGTTGAGCACGGCCTCGTTGGCGCCGCCGTGGGACGGGCCCCAGAGCGCCGCGATGCCGGCGGCGATGCAGGCGAAGGGATTGGCGCCGGAGGAGCCGGCCAGGCGTACCGTGGCGGTGGAGGCGTTCTGCTCGTGGTCGGCGTGGAGCAGGAAGATGCGGTCCATGGCCCTGGCGAGTACCGGTGAGATCCGGCTCGGCTCACAGGGCGTTCCGAACATCATGTGCAGGAAGTTCTCGGCGTAGCCCATGCTGTTGTCGGGGTACATGAAGGGCTGGCCGATCGAGAACTTGTAGCTCATGGCCGCAAGCGTGGGCATCTTGGCGATCAGGCGGAAAGCCGCGACCTGCCGGTGGTGCTCGTCGGCGATGTCCAGGGAATCGTGATAGAAGGCGGAGAGAGCACCGACCACGCCGCACATGATCGCCATGGGATGCGCATCCCGGCGGAAGCCGTTGTAGAAGGTGCGGATCTGCTCGTGAACCATGGTGTGGTTGTGCACCGTGCGCACGAATTGCTCTTTCTGGTCCGCGTCCGGCAGTTCGCCGTAGAGCAGCAGGTAGCAGGTTTCGAGATACTCCGAGTGCTCGGCGAGCTGGTCGATGGGATAGCCGCGGTGCAGGAGCACGCCCCGGGCGCCGTCGATGTAGGTGATCTGCGACTCGCAGGCGGCGGTGGAGACAAAGCCCGGGTCGTAAGTGAACAGGCCGTTTGCGGTGAGGGCGCCCACGTCGACGACGCGCGGACCGATAGCCCCCTCGTGCACCGGGAGTTCGATCGGCTGGTCGATACCGTCTACCTTCAGGGTTGCTGTCATGTCGCTCATAGCTGGCGGGTCCCGATGCGGTAATCAGTGCGGGCCACAACTATAGAGAGTGAGTAGGGTTTGTCAACGCGCGCAGCGGGGGTCGGGAGGTTCACCACGCGGGCGCAAAAGCTTTGCCGGAAGAGGCTCGGCGTGCCTGCCCGGCTTGTGGTTGGAGACCGGCGCGCCGGCAGTTCAATTGTTTTTTGCAAACCCTCCAAATATACTTCGCCGGCAATTTTCAAGCCCCCGGCGGCAGAAGCTCGGCGGCCCATCCAGCCCGAAAAACAGCGGAAGGCATCGTGAAGGATACACGTCCCGTCAATCTCGACATCGGCACCATGCGCCTGCCCATTACGGCCTGGGTGTCCATCAGTCACCGCATCTCCGGTGTGCTTCTCTTCATAGCCAGTGCCGGCATGCTCTGGGCCCTCGACACGAGCCTCTCGAGCGCCGAGGGCTTCGCCCGTCTGGGACAGTTTCTGGGCAGCCTGCCGTCGAGGGCGCTGCTCTGGGTCGTCGGAACGGCGCTCATTTACCACGGCGCCGCCGGTATCAGGCACCTGTTCATGGACTTCGGTATCGGCGAAAGCATGGAGGGCGGCGTGCTGGGCGCGCGCCTGGTGATCGCCGCGTCCATCGCGCTGTCTCTACTGCTGGGGGTGTCGTTATGGTAACGGCAGTCACGAGTCTCGGCCGGACGGGGCTGTCCGACTGGCTCCTCCAACGCGTCAGTGCGATCGTTCTCCTCGCCTATTTTCTGTTTGTCGGCTGGGTCGTCGCTACGGGTATCGACTACGCCGGCTGGCAGGCGCTCTTCGCCGCCGCCTGGATGCGGATATTTACGCTGCTGGCTGTTCTCTCCCTCGCTGCCCACGCCTGGGTGGGTATGTGGTCCGTGCTCACGGATTACCTTACGGAGCGGCTCATGGGTGCGAAGGGCAACGTGTTGCGCATCGGCCTGCAGCTGTCGATCAGTCTGCTGTTGTTCATCTATGTGATCTGGGGTGTCCAGATCCTCTGGGGTAACTGACCATGACAGGATTGCGTACCATTTCCTTCGACGGCGTGATTGTCGGTGGCGGCGGCGCCGGCATGCGCGCCGCGCTGCAGCTGGCCCAGTCGGGCTACAAGACGGCCGTGATTTCGAAGGTGTTCCCGACGCGCTCGCACACCGTCTCCGCGCAGGGAGGCATTACCTGCGCTATCGCCAGCGACGATCCGGACGACGACTGGCGCTGGCACATGTACGACACCGTCAAGGGTTCCGACTACATCGGTGACCAGGACGCCATCGAGTACATGACCAGCGTCGGCCCCGAGGCAATCTTCGAGCTGGAACACATGGGCCTGCCGTTCTCGCGCACCGAAGAGGGCCGCATTTACCAGCGCCCCTTCGGTGGGCAGTCCAAGAATTTCGGTGAGGGCGGCCAGGCCGCCCGGACCTGCGCCGCGGCGGACCGCACCGGGCACGCGCTCTTGCACACCCTGTACCAGACCAATATGAAGAATGAGACCACCTTCCTGAACGAGTGGTTTGCCGTCGATCTGGTGAAGAACCAGGACGGGGCGGTGGTCGGCGTGATTGCCATCTGCATCGAGACCGGCGAGACGGTCTTCGTGAAGTCCCGGGCCACGGTGTTTGCCACCGGTGGGGCCGGGCGCATCTATGCCTCGACGACCAACGCCCACATCAACACGGGCGACGGCGTGGGCATGACCCTGCGCGCCGGCTTCCCGGTGCAGGACATGGAGATGTGGCAGTTTCACCCGACGGGCATTTACGGCGCCGGTACGCTGGTGACCGAGGGCTGTCGGGGCGAGGGCGGTTATTTGATCAACAGCGACGGTGAGCGGTTCATGGAACGCTACGCCCCGAATGCCAAGGACCTGGCCGGCCGTGACGTGGTCGCTCGCTCCATGGTGCTCGAGATTCTCGAGGGCCGCGGTTGCGGCCCCGAGGCGGACCATGTCTTCCTCAAGCTCGACCACCTCGGCGAGGATGTGCTCGAAAGTCGTCTGCCCGGCATCTGCGAGCTGTCGCGCACGTTTGCCCATGCGGACCCGGTGAAAGAGCCGATTCCTGTGGTGCCGACCTGCCACTACATGATGGGTGGTATCCCCACCAACGTGAACGGCCAGGCCCTGACCATCGATAGCGACGGCAACGACCAGGTCATTCCCGGGCTCTACGCCTGCGGCGAAGCCGCCTGCGTCTCCGTCCACGGTGCCAACCGCCTCGGGGGCAACTCGCTTCTGGATCTCGTCGTCTTCGGTCGGGCCTCCGGCCTGTTCATCGAGAGTGCGCTGCGCGAGGGTATCGAACTGCGGGATCCGTCGCCGGACGATATCGACGAAGCCGGCCGAGGCTTGCGCCGCATCAACGATTCCCGGCACGGGGAGAAGGCCGGAGAGCTGCGCAAGGAGCTGCAGAGCGTCATGCAGACGCACTTCGGCGTGTTCCGCAAGGGTGATTTCATGCGCGAGGGCATCGCCAAGCTCGATGGCCTGCGCGAGCGCATCGCCAACGTGCACCTCGAGGACAAGACCCAGGCCTTCAACACGGCCCGGCTGGAGGCCCTGGAGCTGCAGAACCTCCTGGAAGTGGCGGAAGCCACGGCCGTGGCTGCCGAGCAGCGCACCGAAAGTCGCGGTGCGCATGCGCGGGAAGATTTCCAGGAGCGCGACGATGAGAACTGGCTGTGCCACTCCCTGTACTTCCCCGGGGAGCGAAGCCTGAGCAGGCGGGGCGTCAACTTCACGCCGCGCACCGTCGACACCTTTGAGCCGAAAGTGCGGACTTATTGAAAGTGCGGACCTATTGAGAGACAGACCGATGTTGCAAGTCAGTATTTATCGCTACAACCCGGAACTCGATGCCGAGCCGCGGATGGAGGACTTCCAGGTAGACACGGGCGGCAAGGACGTCATGGTGCTGGACGTGCTGGAGCAGATCAAGGCGGAGCAGGACAGCACTGTCACGTACCGCCGCTCCTGCCGCGAGGGGGTCTGCGGTTCCGACGGCCTCAACATGAACGGCAAGAACGGGCTGGGATGCATCACGCCGCTCTCCGAGACCGTCAAGGGAAACAAGCTGGTGATCCGGCCGCTGCCCGGGCTGCCGGTGATTCGCGACCTCGTGGTCGACATGAGCCTGTTTTATCAACAGTATGAGAAAGTGCAGCCCTACCTGCAGAACGATACGCCGGCGCCCGCCATCGAACGCCTGCAGTCGCCGGAGGACCGGGCAAAGCTGGACGGGCTCTACGAGTGTATTCTCTGCGCCTGTTGCTCGACGGCGTGCCCGTCTTTCTGGTGGAACCCGGACCGTTTTATAGGCCCCGCGGGTCTGCTGCAGGCCTACCGGTTCCTCGCCGACAGCCGCGATACGGCTACGGAAGAGCGGTTGTCGCGGCTGGACGACCCTTTCAGTGTCTTTCGCTGCCACGGCATCCAGAACTGCGTCAGTGTTTGTCCCAAGGGTCTCAATCCCACCCGGGCCATCGGCCACATTCGCAGCATGCTGCTTTCGCGCGCTGCCTGAAGCACACTTTCGCTTCTAAGCTCCCGACCAAACTGGCATAATTCGTCGCGGCGGCGGGCACGCCGGCACCCGCCGCCGCCCGCTTGCCAGTCCACCCGCTTCACTAGATGCCGGCACTGACGGTTCGGAAGGACACGATGCAGCAGCCCACCATGGAGCGGCTCTGGCGCAGCTCCCATATCGCCGGCGGCAACGCCAGCTACGTAGAAGACCTGTACGAAAGCTATCTTCGCGATCCCAACGCGGTGCCGGAGCAGTGGCGCGACTATTTCGACAAGCTGCCTCTGGTGAAGAGCGAGGCAGCGAAGCTGAAGGATATCCCCCACTCCACGGTGCGCGATCGCTTCGCCCGCATCAGCAAGATGCGCGTGCGCACGGAGGCCACCGTCGCTCACGACGTCCAGGCCACGGAGTACGAGCGCAAGCAGGTACGCGTGGTGCAGCTCATCTCCGCCTATCGGCAGCGCGGCCATCAGAAAGCCAGGCTCGACCCGCTGGGTCTGGCCGAGCGGGAGCACGTCGCCGACCTCGAGCTTTCCTTTCACGAGCTCTCCGAGGCGGACCTCGATACCGCTTTCCAGGTCGGCAGTCTGCACATCGGCCGGGAAAGCGCGACGCTCGGAGAAATCCTTGACGCCCTGGAGCGGACCTACTGCCACCACATCGGTGCAGAGTTCATGCACATCGTGGACACGAAGCAGCGCCACTGGATCATGACTCGCATGGAATCGGTGCGCTCGGCGCCGGAGTACGGTCCAAACGTCCGGCAGCAGCTTCTGCGCCGGCTCATCAAGGCCGATGGTCTCGAACGCTCCCTGGCCACCAAGTATCCGGGGACAAAGCGCTTCGGCCTCGAGGGCGGCGAGAGTCTTATTCCCATGCTCGCCGAGATGGTCCAGCGCATCGGTTCCTTCGGCGCCAAGGAGATTGTTATCGGCATGGCCCACCGCGGCCGGCTGAATGTGCTGGTGAACATCCTCGGCAAGAAGACCTCCGAGCTCTTTGCCGAGTTTGAGGGCCGGGCCGAGTACGAGAGCTCCGGCGACGTGAAGTACCACCAGGGTTTTTCCTCGAACGTCATGACCCCCGGCGGCGAATTGCACCTCGCCCTGGCTTTCAACCCCTCGCACCTGGAGATCAATGCGCCGGTGGTTGAGGGTTCCGTGCGCGCCCGCCAGGACCGGCGCAGGGACGCCCTGGGCGATACCGTGGCGCCCATCGTGATCCATGGCGATGCGGCCTTTGCCGGGCAGGGCGTGGTCATGGAGACCTTCCAGATGTCCCAGACCCGCGGCTACCGCACCGGCGGCACCCTGCATATCGTTCTCAACAATCAGCTCGGCTTCACAACTAGCAGGCGCGAGGACGCGCGTTCCACGGAATACTGCACCGATGTCGCCAAGATGGTTCAGGCGCCGATCTTCCACGTCAACGCGGACGACCCCGAGGCCGTGCTCTTTGTCACTCAGATGGCCGTGGACTTCCGCAACGAGTTCAAGCGCGACGTGGTCATCGACCTTATCTGTTACCGCCGCCGCGGCCATAACGAGGCCGACGAGCCGGCGGTCACGCAGCCGCTCATGTACCAGGCGATCCGCCAGCACAAGACGACCCGCGACCTCTACGCCGAGCGCCTCATCGCCGAGGGTGTGGTGACGGCGGATGAGGATCGCACGCTGGTCGAGGGCTACCGCGAGTCCCTGGACCGCGGCGAGCCGCTGGTGAGCTCCCTGGTCTCAGAACCGAACAAGGCCCTCTTCGTCGACTGGTCGCCGTACCTTGGCCACGCCTGGACCCTGGCCTGCGAAACGGGCATGGATCTGCACCGGCTGCAGAAACTGGCCCACGACGTCAACGTCGCCCCCGAGAGCTTCCCTGTACAGCGGCAGGTGAGCAAGATCCTCGAGGACCGGCGCCGGATGGCTGCCGGCGCCATGGCCGTGAATTGGGGCTTCGCCGAGACCCTGGCCTACGCGACCCTGCTCGAGGCCGGCTACCCGGTGCGTCTCACCGGCCAGGACGTGGGTCGCGGTACCTTCTCGCACCGGCACGCCGTGCTCCACAACCAGAAGGACGAGAGCACCTGGATCCCGCTGCAGCATGTGGCGGGCGATCAGGCGTCCTTCGACATCTACGACTCGCTGCTGTCGGAAGAGGGCGTGCTCGGCTTCGAGTACGGCTACGCGACCACCTCGCCGAACGGTCTGGTGATCTGGGAGGCGCAGTTCGGTGACTTTGCCAACGGCGCCCAGGTGGTCATCGACCAGTTTATCACCAGTGGCGAGCACAAATGGAGCCGCCTCTGCGGCCTGACCATGCTGCTGCCGCACGGCTACGAAGGCCAGGGCCCCGAGCACTCCTCTGCGCGCCTGGAGCGCTTCATGCAGCTTTGCGCCGAGCACAACATCCAGGTCTGCGTGCCGAGCACGCCGGCGCAGGTCTACCACATGCTGCGCCGCCAGGCGATCCGTCCGCTGCGCAAACCCCTGGTGGTCATGTCGCCGAAGAGCCTCCTGCGCCACAAGGAGGCCGTTTCCACGATTGAGGAACTCGCGGGCGGCCGCTTTCACTGCGTCCTCGACGACCCGGATCTGGCCGACAAGCGCGCCGTGAAGCGCGTGATTCTCTGCGCCGGGAAGGTCTTCTACGATCTGCGCGCGGAGCGTCGCGAGCGCGCTATCGAGGACATAGCAATCATTCGCCTCGAGCAGCTCTACCCTTTTCCGGAGGCGGAACTCCTGCAGGTGCTCGGCCAGTACCCGAACCTGGTGGACGCGTTCTGGTGCCAGGAGGAGCCCATGAACCAGGGCGCCTGGTACTCCAGCCAGCACCACATGCGCCGGGTCATGTACGCGCACCTGGAACACATCTACCTCGGCTACATCGGCAGGGATGCCTCCGCCGCCCCGGCCGCGGGCTACATGGCGCTGCACCTCGAGCAGCAGCAGCGGTTCATCGACGACGCCCTGACACTGCCGGTCGCCGCCGCATGATAGGGGAGAAGTAAGGAAGCTTCATGGCCATCGAAATCAAAGCACCTGCATTCCCCGAGTCCGTTGCCGACGGTGAGATTGCGACCTGGCATAAGCAGGAGGGCGACAGCGTCGCCCGGGATGAGCTGATCGTCGAGATCGAGACGGACAAGGTCGTCATGGAGGTGGTGGCTCCCGAAGATGGCGTGCTTGGCAAGATCCACGCCGGCGAGGGTGAGACCATCGAGAGCGAGGCGTTGCTGGCGACGCTCGAGCCCGGCACCGCCGGCCGCGGCCCGGCCGCGCCGGAAACGGCCCCCGCGGCGGCGCCCGCGGCAGCGCAGGCCCCCGCGCCGGCGACGGAGAGCCCGGCCCTGGGCCCGGCGGCCCGCCAGCTGATCGAGGAGCACCGGCTCGACCCGGCGGTCATTACCGCCACCGGCAGGGGTGGCCGCATCACCAAGGAGGATGTGCTCCGGCATCTCGCGGACAAACCCGCTGCCAGCGCCCCCGCGCCGGCGGCCGCGGACCCGGACGCAGTGGTCGAGATGCCCGCGGGGCCGAGTAGCGAGCGCATCGAGAAGCGCGTGCCCATGACCCGCATGCGCGCACGGATCGCCGAGCGCCTGCTCGAGGCGAGCCAGCAGACGGCGATGCTGACCACCTTCAACGAGGTCAATATGGCGCCGGTGATGGCGCTGCGCGAGAAATACCGGGACCAGTTCGAGAGGACCCACAACGGCACCCGCCTGGGCTTTATGGGTTTCTTCGTCAAGGCAGCCTGCGAGGCGCTCAAGCGCTTTCCGGAAGTCAACGCATCCATCGACGGCAACGATGTCGTCTACCATGGCTACCAGGATATCGGCGTTGCCGTTTCCACGGAGAATGGCCTGGTGGTGCCGGTACTTCGGGATGCCGATTTCATGAGCCTGGCGGACGTCGAGGCGGCGGTCTCCGATATGGGCGGGCGTGCGCAGCAGAACAAGCTGAGCATCGACGACATGACCGGCGGTACCTTCACCGTCACCAATGGCGGCGTCTTCGGCTCGCTGCTGTCGACACCTATCCTCAACCCGCCGCAGACTGGCATCCTGGGCATGCACAAGATCCAGGAGCGCCCCATGGCTGTCGATGGCGAGGTGGTAGTGCTGCCGATGATGTACCTGGCGCTGTCCTACGACCATCGGCTTATCGATGGCAAGACCGCCGTGCAGTTCCTGGTTGCCGTGAAGGACCTCGTCGAGGACCCGGCGAGGATCCTGCTCCAGCTGTAAGCGCTCAACGCACTGATTCACGGGAGAGAGCATGGCTGAGAAATTCGATATCGTAGTGATCGGTTCCGGCCCCGCCGGCTACGTGGCCGCAATCAAGGCCGCGCAGCTCGGCATGTCCGTCGCCTGCGTCGAGCTGTGGGCCGATGAGAAGGGTGCTGCCGTGCTCGGTGGTACCTGCCTGAACGTCGGCTGCATCCCCTCAAAAGCGCTGCTGGACAGCAGTCAGAAGTTCGCCGAGGCGCGGGACAGCCTCGCGCTCCACGGTATCGGCGTCGGCGAGCCGAAGATCGACGTCCCGGCCATGCTCGAGCGCAAGGACAAGATTGTCGGCCAGCTCACCGGCGGCATCGCGGGTCTCTTCAAGCACAACGGCGTTACGGTCATCCAGGGCCGCGGCAAGGTCGTCGCCGGGGCCGACGTTGAGGTCACCGACAGGGACGGCAACAGCCGGGTGGTCGAGGCCGGGGACGTGATCATCGCCGCCGGGTCCGAGCCCGTGCGCATTCCGCCGGCGCCGGTAGACGGCGAGCACATTGTCGATTCCACTGGCGCCCTCGAGTTCACCGCTGTGCCAGAGCGCCTCGGCGTGATCGGCGCCGGGGTCATCGGCCTCGAGCTCGGCAGCGTCTGGGGTCGCCTCGGCGCCGACGTGGTCCTCCTCGAGGCCCTCGACGACTTCCTGCCGATGACGGATGTGCAGATCGCCGGGGAAACGCACAAAATCTTCAAGAAGCAGGGCCTGGACATTCGTCTCGGCGCCCGGGTCACCGGCACAGAGATCAAGGAAGGCAGGGTCGAGGTGACCTATGACTCGGCGGAGGGCTCACACGTGGAGATCTTCGACAAGCTCATCGTCTCCGTCGGCCGGCGGCCGCGCTCCGAGGAACTGCTCGCGTCGGACAGCGGCGTGACCCTGGACGAGCGCGGCTTCATCTATGTCAACGAGTTCTGCGCCACAGAGGCACCGCACGTCTACGCCGTGGGCGATGTGGTGCGCGGTCCGATGCTCGCCCACAAGGGCTCGGAAGAGGGCGTGATGGTGGTCGAGCGCATCGCCGGCAAGCCGGCTCAGCTCAACTATGACTGCGTTCCCTCGATTATCTATACACACCCGGAAGTCGCGGCGGTGGGCAGGACCGAGCAGGAACTGAAGGCCGACGGTGTCGACTACAAGGCCGGCGTCTTCCCCTTTGCCGCCAGTGGCCGCGCCCTCGCTGCAAACGACTCGGACGGCATGGTGAAGATCCTCGCCGATGCCGGGACGGACCGCATCCTCGGTGCCCATATCGTGGGGCCGTCGGCGGCAGACCTGACCCAGCAGGTGGTCATTGCGATGGAGTTCGGCTCCAGCGCGGAGGACCTGGCACTCATGGTTTTCGGTCACCCGACCCTGTCGGAGGCGGTACACGAGGCGGCTCTGGCCGTCGATGACCACGCGATCCACGTCGCAAACCGCAAGCGCAAGTAGCGCCGCCCGGCGGCACAACAACAGCAGTCAAGCCGCTCCGCCCCGGACGGCTTTCTCGCAACACAGAACGGGACACAACATGAATTTGCACGAGTACCAGGCCAAGCAGCTGTTTGCCGACTACGGCCTGCCGGTCTCCCGGGGCTGCGCGGTAGATTCCCAGCGCGAAGCCGTCGAGGCGGCGGATCTGATCGGGGGCGACAGGTGGGTCGTCAAGGCACAGGTCCATGCCGGCGGCCGCGGCAAGGCCGGTGGCGTCAAGCTCGTAACTTCAAAGGATGAGATCCGCGACTTCGCCTTCCTGTGGCTCGGAAAAAATCTTGTCACCTATCAAACCGATGAGCACGGCCAGCCGGTCTCCAGGATCCTCGTCGAGGCGTGCACCGATATCGCCGACGAGCTCTACCTCGGTGCCGTCGTCGATCGCTCGACGCGCCGGATCGTCTTCATGGCCTCCACGGAAGGCGGCGTCGAGATCGAAAAGGTCGCCGAGGAGACCCCGGAGAAAATTCTGAAGGTCGCCATCGACCCGCTGGTCGGCGCGCAGCCCTACCAGGGCCGCGAACTCGCTTTCAAACTCGGTCTGGCGGGTGACCAGGTGAAGCAGTTCGTGAAGATATTCCTCGGTCTTGCCAGGTTGTTCCGGGACAAGGACCTCTCCCTCATCGAGGTCAACCCGCTGGTGATCACGGAACAGGGCGACCTGCACTGCCTGGACGCCAAGCTCGGCGTCGACGGCAACGCCCTCTACCGCCAGGACGCGCTCCGGGAGATGCACGACCCCTCCCAGGAGGACCCCCGGGAGGCGCACGCGGCGCAATGGGAGCTCAACTACGTCGCCCTCGACGGCAATATCGGCTGCATGGTCAACGGTGCCGGTCTTGCCATGGGCACCATGGATATCGTCAAGCTGCACGGCGGCGCCCCGGCCAACTTCCTCGACGTGGGCGGCGGTGCCACCAAGGAGCGTGTCTCCGAGGCGTTCAAGATCATCTTGAGCGATGACAAGGTTCAGGCCGTCCTCATCAACATCTTCGGCGGCATCGTCCGCTGCGACTTGATCGCCGAAGGGGTGATAGGCGCCGTGGAGGAAATCGGCGTGCGCGTGCCCGTGGTGGTTCGCCTCGAGGGCAACAACGCGGAGCTCGGTCGGAAGGTGCTGGCAGACAGCGGACTGAACATCATCGCCGCTACCACCCTCACGGATGCGGCGCAGCAGGCGGTGAAGGCAGCGGGAGTTGAAGCGCGATGAGTATCCTGATCGACAAGAGCACCAGGGTCATCTGCCAGGGCTTCACCGGCTCCCAGGGTACCTTCCACTCCGAGCAGGCTATCGAGTACGGCACGCTGATGGTCGGCGGTGTGACGCCGGGTAAAGGCGGCCAGGAGCACCTCGGCCTGCCGGTCTTCAACACCGTGGCCGAGGCCGTCGAGGCCACCGGCGCCGACGCCTCCGTGATCTACGTCCCCGCCCCGTTCTGCAAAGACTCGATTCTCGAGGCCGCCAACGCGGGTGTCCGCCTGGTTGTGTGCATCACCGAGGGCATCCCCACGCTGGATATGCTCGAGGCCCGGGTGAAGTGCGACCAGCTGGGCGTACGCCTGGTGGGCCCGAACTGTCCGGGCGTCATTACGCCCGGCGAGTGCAAGATCGGCATCATGCCGGGCCACATCCACGAGCCCGGCAAGGTCGGTATCGTGTCGCGTTCCGGCACGCTGACCTACGAGGCGGTGAAGCAGACCACCGATGCAGGTTTCGGTCAGTCAACCTGCGTCGGCATCGGCGGAGACCCGATCCCCGGCTCGAACTTCATCGATATCCTGCCTCTCTTCGAGCAGGATCCGGCGACCGAGGCCATCGTCATGATAGGCGAAATCGGCGGTACCGCCGAGGAAGAGGCCGCCGCCAGCATCAAGGCCACGATCAGCAAGCCGGTGGTGTCCTATATCGCCGGTGTCACGGCGCCCAAGGGCAAGCGCATGGGCCATGCGGGCGCCATCATCTCCGGTGGCAAGGGGACGGCGGAGGAGAAGTTCGCGGCCCTCGAGGACGCGGGCGTGAAAACCGTCCGCTCCCTCGCAGACATCGGCACGGCCCTGGCCGAAATCACCGGCTGGTAGGGCCTGCCCGGGGGCGCCTGTGAGTTCGACCCTCCGCTCGCCGCGGACTCCACACCGCGGGTGGGGGTGCCGGGAGGAGGCAAGGAAGTCTTGAAAAGCTGCGCCTCAGACCCCACTGAAGCTCCTTGTTGGAGCGGACAGTGAGGACCCCATGACTGCGGACGTCAAGAAAGAAACCCTGGGCTTTCAGACCGAGGCGCGGCAGCTGCTGCACCTCATGGTTCATTCCCTGTACAGCAACAAGGAGATCTTCCTCCGGGAGCTTATCTCCAACGCTTCCGACGCCATCGACAAGTTGCGCTTCGCCGCCCTGGCCGATGACCAGCTCCTCGAAGGGGAAGGCGATTTTGCCATCCGGGTCGCCGTCGACAAGGAAGCGCGCACGATCACCCTCAGCGACAACGGCATCGGCATGACGCGGCAGGAGGTGATCGAAAACCTCGGCACCATCGCCCGCTCCGGGACTGCCGCATTCCTCGAGAGCCTCACCGGTGACCAGAAGAAAGACTCGCAGCTTATCGGCCAGTTCGGCGTCGGTTTCTATTCCGCCTTCATCGTCGCCGAGCGGGTGGAAGTGCACACGCGCAAGGCCGGTGAGCCCGAGGACGCGGGCGTGCTCTGGGAATCTCACGGTGAAGCCGAATTCAGCATCGAGGAGCGACCGCGTGCGGAGCGGGGCACGGCCATCACGCTTTTCCTGAAAGAGGACTGCAGTGAGTTCGCCGACGACTGGCGCGTGCGCAGCATCATCAAGAAATACTCGGACCACATCTCCGTGCCGGTGATGATGCAGAAAATGCCAGCCCCCGCTGAAGGCGAGGACGACGCGACGGCGGCGGAACCGGCCTGGGAGCCGGTCAACGAGGCCACGGCGCTGTGGACCCGCTCGCGGAGCGAAATCAGCGACGACGAGTACAAGGCGTTCTACAAGCACATCTCCCACGACTTCGAGGAGCCTCTCACCTGGAGCCACAACCGGGTCGAGGGCAAACTCGAGTACACCAGCCTGCTCTACGTGCCGCGCCGTGCGCCCTTCGACCTGTGGAACCGCGAAGGTGCCCGCGGCCTCAAGCTCTATGTGCAGCGCACCTTTATCATGGATGAGGCGGAGCAGTTCCTGCCGCTGTATCTGCGTTTCGTGAAGGGCGTCGTGGACAGCAACGACCTGCCGCTGAACGTGTCCCGGGAAATCCTCCAGCAGGCGCCGTCCGTGGACAGCATGCGCAGCGCATTGAGCAAACGCGTGCTGGATATGCTGGGCAAGCTGGCAAAGAACGCGCCGGCCGATTACGCGACGTTCTGGCAGGAGTTCGGCCAGGTGTTAAAGGAAGGGCCGGCGGAGGATTTCGGCAACAAGGAGAAGATCGCCGGCCTGCTGCGCTTCTCAACGACCCACACCGATAACGAGGCGCAGGACCAGGGCCTGGACGACTACCTCGAGCGCATGCAGGAAGGGCAGGAGAAGATTTACTACGCGGTCGCCGAGAATTTCAACACGGCGCGGCGCAGTCCGCACCTCGAAGTCTTCCGCAAGCGCGGCATCGAGGTCCTGCTGCTCTCCGATCGCATCGACGAGTGGCTCATGAGCCACCTCCAGGAGTACGGCGGCAAGCCGCTGCAGGACGTCGCCCGCGGCGAGCTGGACCTGGGTGAGGAAGAGCAGGCCGAAACGGAAAAGCTGGCCGAGGAGAGCAAGGATCTGCTCGAGCGCGTCAAGAGCGCGCTCGCGGAGGACGTTGCCGAGGTGCGCGCGAGCAGCCGGCTCACCGATTCCGCCGCCTGCCTCGTGGTGGGTGAACACGAGATGGGCGCGCAGATGCGCCGGATCATGGAGGCCGCCGGCCAGCCGGTGCCGGAGACAAAACCGGCGCTGGAGCTGAACCCGGCACACCCGTTGATCGAGCTGCTGGACCGGGAGAGCGATGAAGACCGCTTCGGCGACCTGGCCCGGGTGGTCTTCGACCAGGCGACGCTCGCCGAGGGTGGCCAGCTCGAGGACCCGGCCAGCTATGTGGACCGGTTGAACAGGCTACTGCTGCAGCTTGCGGCGAGCTGAGGGTGCTGGTCACGGTCTGGCGCCATGGCGAGGCCGCCCCGGGCGGGCGCGACCGGGATCGCCGCCTTACGGACCGCGGCCACGCCGACCTGCGGCGCGGCGCCGCCGCCTTCCTGCCTGCACTGGCGCGGCGCTCGCTACCCGCGCCGGAAGCGCTGCACACCAGCCGCTGGCTGCGCACCCGGCAGACGGCGGGCCACCTGGCTGAAGCCCTCGCCCTGGTGCCGGAAGAGGCCGAGGCCCTGATTCCCGGTGCCGGCGTCGATGAGGTCGAGGGTCTGCTGAGCGCGATGCTGCCAAAGCATCGGGTGCTGGTATCACACCAGCCGCTCGTGTCAGCGCTTGTCGATCGCTGGCTCGGCGAGCCGGGTCGAGTGCCCGCGCTGACTCCCGGGGCCTACGCGGTGCTCGAGGCCGAGGCCTGGGCGCCGGGTTGCGCCAGTCTCTGTTTCTGGGCCGCGCCAACCGACTACCGGCCGACCGACTAGCCGCCCAGCTGACTGGCGGCTTTGACCCTCCTGCAAAATCCGTCACCATACGGCCTTTATCATCGTTGTCGACAGGAGCCTGATCTTGCCCCGACGCTCAGCCTCTTACCGGTTTACCGGTCGCGTCCCGCAGTTCTTGCCGGTGGTTGCTTTCGCCGTGTGTTTCGCGTTGCCCGCGGCGGGCCAGGAAGGCGCTGCAGCGCTCCTGGAGCGCTACGATCGCTTTCCCCACGCTGAAGCGGTGGATCACGCCAGCGAGCCCGTTCTCGACTACGTGGTCGGTCTCGGGGCCATGCAGAAGGTGCGTGGCGATTGGCGCCTGGAGGACAGCGAGCGCCTGACCGGCCAGCTCACGCGCTACACCTGGCGCATTGTCGACGGGTTCAGTGCGGAGGCGCTGTTCGAGGAGGCGACTGCGGAGGTGGAGGCGCTGGGGGGCAGCGAGCTGCTTTACGCGTGTGAAGCGCGCTCCTGCGGCCGCAGCGTGCAGTGGGCGAACCGGGTGTTTCACCAGCGTGTTCTCTACGGAACGGAAAAGTCCCAGCGCTACCGCGTCTATGCCCTCCGCGGGGACGAACGGGAGCAAAGGCTGCTGATGTACACCGCCGCGCGGACGACGGATCGCCAGTATTTGCACATGGAGTTGCTTGCGATCGAGAGCGGGGAGGGCGCCGCGCCTTAATGGCGCAGCTTGAGGAGGCCCAGGAACTCCTCGCGGGTCTTCAGCTCATCGCGGAACGAGCCGAGCATCGACGAGGTCTTCATCACCGAGTTCTGCTTCTCGACGCCCCGCATCATCATGCACATGTGCTGCGCCTCGATGATCACCCCCACGCCGGCGGCATCGGTCACATTCATGATCGTCTCGGCGATCTCCGCGGTCAGCGACTCCTGGATCTGCAGCCGCCGGGCGAAGATGTCTACGATGCGGGCGATCTTGGACAGGCCCAGAACCTTGCCCGTGGGGATGTAGCCGACGTGGCACTTGCCGATGAACGGCAGGATATGGTGCTCGCAGAGCGAGTAGAGCTCGATGTCCTGCACGACGACCATCTCGCTGGACTCGGAGGGGAAAAGGGCCTCATTGACGACCTCGTCCACGGACTGGCGATAGCCACGGGTAAGGAACTGATACGCCTTTGCGGCGCGCTCCGGCGTATCCTTCAGCCCGGGACGATCGAGGTCTTCGCCCATGTCCTCGATGATTGCTGCCCAGTGATCCCGCATAGTGGCCTTTCCAGCTGTCTGCGCGGCGCGATGTTATCATGGGGTCCATGAACGATCACGCGCCCCGGGAGGCGCGCCCGGAAAGCGTCGCGGCGGCCGTTGCTCACTGCGCCACCCGCCTCGCGCAGGCCGGTGTCGCCTTCGGTCACGGCACCGACAATCCCTGGGACGAGGGCGCGCAGCTGGTCCTCGGTGCCCTCGGTCTCGAGGACGGCCCCGGTGTTGCCGAACGCCCGCTTGCGCCGGCCGAGTGGACGGCCATCGGCGCGCTTCTCGAGCGGCGCGTCGGCGGGCGCTGCCCGCTGCCCTACCTCCTCGGCGAGGCGCATTTTGCCGGGCTGCGCTTCGCCTGCGATCGCCGTGCGCTGGTACCGCGATCGCCATTGGCGGAACTCATCGAGGGCGGCTACCAGCCCTGGTACGCCGGACCGCCGCCGCGGCGGCTCCTCGACCTGTGTTGCGGCGGTGGTTGCCTCGGCGTCGCCGCGGCGGTTCACGAGCCCTCGCTGGCGGTGCTCTGCACAGACCTCGACGAAGACGCCCTCGCGCTCGCCGCGGAGAACGTCGCGCGCCACGGCGTGGGCGACCGGGTCGAGCTGCGGCGCAGCGACGGTTTCGATGATCTGGCCGGCGAGTGCTTCGACCTCATCCTCTGCAACCCGCCCTACGTGGACGCCGCGGACCTCGCCGGCATGCCCGCGGAGTTCGAGCACGAGCCGCCGGCAGGCCTCGGCGCCGGCCGCGATGGCCTCGACCTCGTTCGGCGCCTGCTGCCGGTCGCAGCGCAGCACCTGGAGGCCCACGGGCTGCTGCTGCTGGAGGTGGGCAACAGCTGGCCCGCGCTGGAGGCCGCCTATCCGCGCTTTCCCTTTACCTGGGTGGCGCTGGAACGCGGCGGCCATGGCGTCGCCGCCATTACCGCCGCCGAACTCCGCGACCACGCCGCGGCGCTCGCTTATAATACTCGCGCCCCGGCAGGCCAGGACTGAACGATCATGGCAGGAAATACCTTCGGCAGACTGTTCACGGTGACGACCTTTGGCGAGAGCCACGGACCGGCGCTTGGCTGTGTCGTGGACGGGTGCCCGCCGGGGCTGAAACTTGACAGCGCGGATATGCAGACAGACCTGGACCGGCGCAAGCCCGGCACTTCCCGCTTTACCACCCAGCGCCGGGAGACGGACGAAGTGCGCATCCTGTCAGGCGTTTTTGAGGGCGTGACCACGGGCACACCAATCGGCCTCCTCATCGAGAACATGGACCAGCGCTCCAGGGACTACAGCAAGATCAAGGACGTGTTCCGGCCGGCGCACGCCGACTACACCTATCAGCAGAAGTACGGCCGCCGCGACTACCGCGGCGGCGGACGCTCCTCGGCGCGGGAGACCGCCATGCGTGTTGCCGCGGGTGCCATCGCCAAGAAATACCTGGCCGAGTCCGCAGGCATCGCCGTGCGGGGCTACCTGCAGCAGCTGGGCCCCATCGTTGCCGAGCGCCTGGACTGGTCCGTGGTCGAGACCAATCCCTTCTTCTGCCCGGACCCGGACAAGGTGCCCGGGATGGAGGCCTACATGGTTGACCTCAACAAGCGTGGCGATTCCGTCGGTGCCCGCATCAACGTGGTGGCCATGGGGGTGCCGCCCGGGCTCGGTGAACCGGTCTTCGACCGCCTCGACGCCGACATCGCCAGCGCGATGATGGGCATCAACGCCGTCAAGGGCGTGGAACTCGGGGCGGGCTTTGCCAGCGTCGCCCAGCAGGGCAGCGAACACCGGGACGCGCTGACCCCGGAGGGTTTTATCGGCAACAATGCCGGCGGCGTTCTCGGCGGCATCTCCAGCGGCCAGGACATCACCGTGAGCCTGGCGCTCAAGCCCACGTCGTCGATCCGCCAGCCCGGCGCCAGCGTCAACCGTGCCGGCGAAGCGATCGAGGTGGTCACCACCGGGCGCCACGACCCCTGCGTCGGCATCCGCGCGACGCCGATCGCCGAGGCGATGCTGGCCATCGTGCTCATGGACCACCTGCTCCGGCACCGGGCCCAGAACGCGGGCAGCGAGAGCCCGACCCCGGTGCTCCCGGCCTCGGCGGGGGACTGAGCCATGCGCCGCTGGCGCCGCACTGCCCGCACCATCTTCCTGGCGGTCCTGGCGATGGCCGCGTTGCCCTGGGCGGCGGTCACGCAGTTCGACATGCCGAGGGAGCAGTTCCTGTCGCTGCTGATGGGTGCCCTGGGGGCGCTGATGCTGGTCATCCTGGCCGCGGCGTTCGCCGCTGGTCTGTTTCTCTGGCTGCGCGGGCTCTGGCGCCGGCGCCGTCAGTCGTCCTGAGGATCGTCCCGGAGGAGGTCGACCTCAAGGCCCATGGCCTCGGCGATGCGGTCCAGCTCCTGTTCCAGCGTGCTCCGCTCCAGGGCGGCGGGCGCCCGCGCCTCCAGGGTCGCGTGGAACAGGGGCTCGGCGCTCATGGGGGCGCTGCGGACGGTGCTCTCGAGGCGCCGGAGGTTGAGCCCGGCGCCGTGCAGGGCCCGGGTCACTTCGTGGACGATGCCCGGCCGGTCCGGGCCGACCAGGGCGATCTTGAGCACGGCGCCTTCCGGCGCCGGCGCGTCGCCGGCGTCGGTGACAGTACAGTCAATGGCTTCCCTCGCCAGACCGGCGAGGGACTCGCGCAGGGCGACCTCGGCGGCCGCGGGAAGGCCGACCAGGGCCAGCCCCGCAAATTTGCCGCCGAGCTGTGACAGGCGCGCTTCCTCCCAGTTGCCGCCGTGCTCCGCGACGATCGCCGCGAGGCGCTCGACAATGCCCGGCCGGTCGTCGGCGATGAAACTGACAACGATGGCTTTCTGCACGGCGCGACTCCACATTGCATGGGGAAGTTCGTATAGTACCGCGACAGCTCCTCGACGCTAAGGACGAATCGTGAAAGGGTCCCGCTACACCGCCCACTTCGAGTTCAAGGGCAGCGCCTGCGGTCGCTGCTCCCGCCATAGCTTCCTGCGCAAGCCCGGCGCCTGAGACGCCGTGGCAAACTTCGTTCGTATCCCTCCGGAGCGGGTGCCGCCGGAAACCCTGACGGCTCTTCTCGAGGAGTATGCCAGCCGCGACGGCACCGACTACGGCGAGCGCGAGGTGTCCTTGCCGGAGAAGCGCGAGGACCTGTCGCGGCAGCTCGCCGCCGGTGAGCTGCAGCTGCTCTTCGACACGGACAGCGAGAGCTGGGACCTGGTGCCCCGGGGGCAGGTCCGGGCGCTCCTCGGGGACGCCCTGTGAGCGAGCCGCCCACCCACGAGCTGGATGCCCGCGGGCTCTACTGCCCGGAGCCGGTGATGCTGCTGCACAACGCGGTTCGCGATGCCGCGCCCGGGGACCTCATCGCGGTGCGCGCCACGGACCCCACCACGCGCCGGGACATCCCTCAGTTCTGCCACTTTCTCGGCCACGAGTTGGTCGAGGAGGTCGAGGAAAGCGAGGAGTTGCGTTTCCTCGTCCGCAAGAGCTCGTGACCGTAGCCGCCGCCGCCCTGGAGCAGGTCTTTCTCGACTGTTTCGGGGAGCGGGAGCGCACCCGCCTCGTCGGCGGTGCCGAGGAGCCGCTGTACCTGCCTGCACAGACGCCCGGTGCCCGACACGAAATTCACTACCGCGCCGACTACCCGGCCAGTGCCCTGCATGAGGTGGCGCACTGGTGTATCGCCGGCCCGGCCCGGCGCGGTCTGCGGGACTATGGCTACTGGTATGCGCCGGACGGACGCGATCCCGCTATGCAGTGCGCCTTCGAGGCTGTGGAGGCGAGACCCCAGGGGCTGGAATGGCTCTTTTCGCAGGCCTGCGGGCTGCCGTTCAGGCTGAGCCTGGACAACCTCGACGGCCGCTTCGACCGGGACGCCCTGGCCCGCTTCGCCGCGGCGGTCGCGGCCGCCGCCCGGCAGTGGCGGGCCCGGGGCCCCGGCGGCCGCGCGGGCCGCTTTCTTACGGTGCTGGGCGAGCGTTTCCCCGAGGGCCGGACCGTGGCGACCATGCGCTTCGACGACGCGACGCTGCGCTGAGCCATGCGTATCGTCTGTGACGAGAACATGCCGGGGCTGGATGCCCTGGCGTCTGCGGGGGCCCAGCTGCGGCGCCTGCCGGGGCGGGCCATCGGCCGGGAACCGCTCCGCGAGGCCGATGCCCTGCTGGTGCGCTCCGTCACCCGCGTCGACGAGCCGCTGCTCGCCGGCACGCCCGTGCGTTTTGTCGGCACCGCGACCAGCGGCACGGACCACGTCGACCGCAGTGCCCTCGCGCGCCTGGGCATCGCTTTCGCCGCTGCCGCCGGCGCCAACGCGAATGCCGTGGTGGAGTATGTGCTGGCAGCGCTTGCAGCATTGGAAGCGCCGCTGGCGCAGGTTCTGGATGGCGGACGGGTCGGGATCGTCGGCTACGGTTGTGTCGGGCGCTGCCTCGGTGGCCGGCTCGACGCCCTGGGCATTCCCTGGTGCGCGAGCGACCCCTGGCTGCCGACGGGCGCCATTCCGCGGCCGGCCTCGCTTGCAGAGGTGCTCGCCAGCGAGGTGGTCACGCTGCACTGCTCGCTGACGGACCGGACACCCTGGGCCAGCCGGCATCTCATCGATCGTGCCGCCCTCGCGCAGCTCGCGCCCGGCGCCCTGCTGATCAACGCCAGCCGCGGCCCCGTCGTGGACAACGGCGCGCTCGGTGACTGGCTTGCCGGCGATCGCGGCCAGGCGGTTCTGGATGTCTGGGAGCGGGAGCCCGAGGTGCCGCCCGCGCTCCTCGCTCGCCTGGCCCTGGCATCGCCGCACATCGCCGGCTACTCCCTGGAGGCCCGCCTGGCCGGGACACGGCGCGTGGTCGCTGCCCTCGATGGGGCGCTCGGCACGGCGTTTGCCGGCGCGCTGAGTCCGCCGCCGGCGCCAGTGCTCGAGTTGCCGTCGTCGAGCGGCGCGGAGCGTGCGGCGCTGCTGCGCCGGCTGCTGCTCGGCCGCTACAGCCCCCGCGCGGACGACCGCAGGCTGCGCGAGGCGCTCGAGGCGGCAGGGTCGGAGCGGGCGGCGACCTTCGACCGGCTGCGCCGTGACTATCCGCTCCGCCGGGAACTTGCCGGCAACCCGGTACGCGCCGGCTGCGCACAGGCCCGGGCCGACGCGGCGGCGCTCGGCTGTGTGTTCGTGGATTGATTGCGCCGTCGCGTGGAGGCGTCGGCGGGGGTGGGGCGGGGAAACCGGTTTGAAACGGGGACCTCAACCTTTGCAAGGGTGGGCGCTA
>CAYFVG010000008.1:22188-27961 GCA_964346365.1 uncultured Alteromonadaceae bacterium | reverse complement strand
GTGTAGGTGACGTCGCCGCCGCTCGACAGCGTGGATGACTCCGTCGACACCTTCCAGTGTTCAGACAGCGTATATTCCAGCTTGACCGTGGATATCGAATCAAACAGCCCGATGCCGTAGCTGACGAACAGATCCGGTGACAGGTATTTGCCGATCACAAAGGCTGCCTGGTTGACGTCGCTGGCGGCGCCGGCCTCGCCGGAGCCGGTCTCGATACCCGCGCTGTCGACCCCCAGCTCGCCGCCGAGTCGGTCCGCGAGCAAGTCGCCACCTTTCAGGCCGAGCGCGAGCGCCGCCTGGGCGATCATGTTGCTCTCCCCCTCGGAGGCGCCCTTTAGCGGACGTCCGAGCACCAGCCAGGACAATTGCTCGGCCTGCGTCATGCCGGGCTCGGAAAACACGCTTAATTCCGGCTCCTGGAGGGGGCCGCGGGCACTGACACCCACGACGATGTTTTCCGCGGGGCGCCGCACCGCCCGCACCTTGAGACCGGGTTCAGCGATCGGCCCGCCGGCAAACAGGATTTTACCGGTATCGATAACGAGCCCCTGGCCATAGGCGCGGTATTCGCCGTTGAGGATAGTCACTTCGCCGCTGCCCAGCGTCGGCTGCCCCGGTGTCTGCGTTACCGTGAGACCGCCGGCGAGCCGCCCCTTGAAGCCGAAACCGTCCACGGTCACGGCATCGCCCAGAGCAATGCGAAGCTTCGCGTCCAGTTCCCGCCGGGCAGCAGCGGCAGCAGGTGCCTCGCCCTCCCCGCTCATGATGACCTGGTCACTGGAGGCGGAAACAACCGATTCGGGCAACTCCTGGGGGGTGATTTCCGCCCGCGGCACCGCGACCTGCCCCCGGATCCTGATGCCCGTGTCGCGCACGGAAAGCTGCAGGTCCGGCGACACGAACGCGCGCGCATCCACGGTGTTGACCACCTCGAAGCTGTCGCCCTTCAGGTCGATGTCGGCTACGCTCTGAGCACCATCGAGGCGGGCCGTCCCACCGAGACGCAGCGTTCCGCCCCCCGAAGTCGCGCTGCCGTCGACCTCGAGCGCCGCAGCACCGCTGCTGCTGGCACGCACGCCGATATCGCTGATCCTGAGACCGGGCGTCGCCAGTTCGAGCGAACCCGCCGCGAGGCGCAGCTCGCCCGTGGGCAGCGGCTTCGCCAGGGTTCCGGCGAGGTCGAGGTCGCCACTCAGGGCTCCCGACGCCCGCTCGATCTCCGACGACAGCGCTGTAAGGAAGCCGACGTCCTCGAGGGACAGCGCGAACTTGCCACGCAGCGCACGTTCCATCAGCGGCTCGCCCCCGGCAGCTACCCGCGCCCTGGCGTTCAGGCCACCGCCATCGCGGAAGGGCATGGCGACCAGGGCCTCGAGGCCAGCGCCGCCGTAGGTCACCCGGACCTGCGATGGCTGCAGCGCGAGCAGCAACTCATCGGGCTGCTCCGTCGCCGCACCGGTGCGCAGCGCGACGGCATCGGTGTCCACGGTGAGCTCAAGCTCCGGCACCGCCCCGGCCGGCTGGCGCAGGCTGGCCTCGGCCCCGAGGTTGCCCGAGAGAGAAAAGGTCCTGGGGAGGATGGGACGCAGGTAGGTCAGCGCAAACGCGTCCAGGCCCAGGGCCGCAGCCAGCTCGCCGTCGGCGCGCTTCGCCTGCAGACAAAGGCGCGAAGCGGCGCTGCGCCAGCAGCCACGCTCGAGCGCCTGCTCCTGCAAACCGACGTACACCCCTTGAGGCTCTACGAGCGTCCACGGGGCCAGCTCCGCGTAGCGCAGCTCACCGGCGGTCAGCTCGCCCCGCCACAAACTATCGCCGAGATCGCCCGCAAGCGTCAGGTTCGCCTCCCCCTGTGGACTGTCGAGCTCCAGCGTCAGCTGATGGTCGTGGCGATTGCCCGCGCCGGTGACACCGAGGCTGCTGATTTCCGTGCCGGCGAGGTCCGCCTCCTCGAGCGTAAAATCCAGCCGCGATGGGGCTTCGCGGCCAAGATCGACATCGAGCTCCAGCGCCAGATGCTCGAGCCGGTAATCCCGATAGGCGATCGCATCGGCCTGCAGGTCACCCCGCACGGCCGGCAGCGCCATACTGCCCGTGAGACTCCCCCGGCCCGAGAGCGAACCCTCTGCCCCGGGCAGCAGCTCCCCCAGATCGGGGCTGTCGATGTCCCACTGCAGCTCCGTGCGATCGCCGACCGGCCCCTGCGCGCTGATACGGGTCTGCCCGGAATGCACCGTAAAGGTGCCAAGATCGAGCTGCGCGCCCTGCACGCTGCCCCGCAGCTGCACAGCCAGCGGCTGATCGCGAAGGCTGCCGCCGAGCGACAGCGTGTCTATCTCTGCCGAGGCGGCACCGTCCGTGACGCCGCCCTCAGCGCGCAGGGTTATCCCCAGGTCACCGGGAAAGCCGGGCGCCAGCACGGCCGGATCCAGCCCCTCGCCCTGCAGGGTGACAGCGCCCTGAAGCTGCGGGCTCCACTGCACCTTGCCACGACCCTGAAGATAGCCATCGAGCAGGGACAGGCGCAGATCCGCCAGCTCAAACGCTTCGCTGCCGCCCCGGCCGGAGAGCGAGAGTTCTCCGCCGGTCTGGCCGGGTACGTCCAGGGCCGTCTTCAGATCGACCCGGTAATCGTCCGCGCGGCCAGCGACCGAGAAGCGGCCGCTTTCACTGACGATCTGCGGATCGCCCGCCAGCGGCCAGGCCAGCGTGCGCCAGTCGCCCTGCAATTCGAAGCGGGGTGTCGGCCCGGCCAGATTTGCGCGCCCGGCCATAGCCAGCTTGGCGGCCCCGGCCTCCCTTGTCAGCTGAAGCTGCTCCAGGGTCACCACCTGGTCGCTGAGACCGCCGCTGAGCAACAGCGCGAGGGCGCCGAACTCTGCGGATTCCGCGTCGAGTTCCGCCCGATAGTCGAGATCGGCAGGACGCCCCTCCATAGCCAGGTGACCGTTCAGCTGCATGGCCGGCAGTGCTTCTGCGACAGCCTGCAGTCGGGTGCGGTCGAGTTCGACGCGGGCATCGAGACGCAGATCACCGAGAAGGTCGCGCAGCTCGACCCGCTGCGACGCACGGTAGGGGGCGTCGATCGACTGTTCCAGACGCAGGGACGACAGGTCACCATCGATCGACAGTTTCCCGCTGAGGGGCGCCAGACCCGCTGGCGACGCCCGCCACGCCAGCGATGCCGACGTCGCATACGCATCCCGGGTGCGCGCCGTCGCCTTGGCCTGCACACGAAACAGCGGGCCTTGCGCGCTCAGGTACTCGACGGAAAGGTCGCTGTCGTTGAAGCTGGCCGCCAGCGCCGCCTCGTCGACGCGCAGCGGGTCGGCTTCGGGCGCTCCGCGATAGTCGAGGGAACGCAGGGCGACGTCGCGCAGTTCGATCGCCACAGGCAGCGACAGGCGCTTGGGAAGCGCAAAGGGCTCCGCGTCCTCCGCCGGAGGCGCCGGCTTCAACTGCGTGTAGGAGACGTCGTCCAGGTGCAGCTTTTCCAGGATCAATGCGCCGCCGAGCAGCCGTGCCGGCGCCCACTCCAGCTGCAGTGAACCGATGGCAAGGCGCAGCCTGTCCGTTTCGAAGCGCAGGCCCCTGAGGCTCAGCGCTCCGCCGAAACGTCCGTCCACCGCCTCCGCAGAAAGCCCGCCGACCGCGCCGGAGACGCCGCTCCAGAGCATCCGGCTGCCGCTCTGCGTTCCCATGAACCAGGCCAGGAGCAGAAGAACCACGAGCAGCAGGGCCGCCAGACTCAGGCCGACCGTGGCGAGGATGCGTCGTGTCATTGCAGGTCGGGTCCGAAGCTGATGTGGAAGGCAAAGGAGGAGTCGGGATCATCGAAAGGGTGCGCGAGGTCCAGGCGGAACATCCCCACCGGGGTCTTGTAGCGCAGGCCGAGCCCCGCCCCGGTTTTCCAGTCGATGTCCGCACTGTTGGAGGCATTACCCGCATCGACGAACAGCGCCAGGCCGAAATTGCCGTACACGAGGTAATCCGCCTCGACACTGACGGTGCCAAGGTAGCGACCACCGATCCGGTTGCGCTGGTCATCCCGCGGGCTCAGGTCCTCGAAACCGTAGCCGCGCACGGTCTGGGCACCGCCGTTGAAGAAGCGCAGGGAGGGCGGCAGCCGGTTGAAGGTGTCCGTGGCGGTGGCACCGTATTCACCCCGGAGCAGCAGCCTGCCCCGCTCGCCAAGCGGTGCGACATAGCGACCGCTGACCTTGGCCTGCATGAAAGATGCATCTGACAGCACGTGCTCCACGGCGCCCTGCAGCATGAACTTCGCGCTGTAGCCACGGCGGGTGAACAGCGGATCGTCGGCAACAATGCGTGAATACTCGATCCGTGGAATCAGCAGCGTGGCCTCTTCATTGGCTGCGTCGCCAAAGCCCCAGACCTCATGCCGGAGTGCAAGCGAGGTCCGCCTGCGGCCGCCCCAGCGGTTCTGGTTCAGGCTGCTGCCCAGCGCGTAGGTGGTGGTATCGACATCATTGATCCGTCGCTGCGCCGTATCCGCGGTGAAATCGAGGTATTCGCTACCCACGTCGCCGATCGGGATCTTGTACTGGGATGCGAGCGTGGACTGGATCGCGGACAGACGCAGGTCCGTGCGGAACTGGTGCCCGTGCCGGTTGATCCGACGCCAGAGAACGCCGCCACCGCCCCGGGGGCCGGTATCCGTGCCGTAGCCGAGACTGGTCTCGTAGCGCTGGGAGCGGGAAGGCGTAGTCACAACCTGAACAGGCACGCGCTGGCCCTGTGCCCGGTCTCGCTGAATCGTCACTTCCGCCTGACTGAAATAGGGGGTGTCGGTCAGCGCCAGCTGAAGACGTGTCAGCCGGCGCGGCTCGAAGGGCTCGCCGGGCTCGATCGTAACGAATCTGTCCATGAACGCCGGCGACAGGATGCGTTGCTCGATGGTGATGTCGCCGAAAAAAAAGCGCGGCCCCGTATCCAGAATCAGCTCGATATCCGCCACCTGCTGCTCTGGATAAACCGCGATGCGGCTGCGCCGGTAACTGCTGTCCAGGTAGCCGAGCGCATAGGCGTCATTGCGCAGAGCACTCTTGAGGTCGTCATAAACCGTATGCACCAGCCGCTCGCCCGGGGCGATCGCGGCGTCGCTTATCAGGCGCCGAAGCCGGGGCTCATCGCCGCCCTCGCCCTCGATGGCGATCGACACCTCGCGCAGGCGCGCGGCCGGCCCGGTATCGACCACGTATGCCGCTCGCCAGGTCGCATCGTCGCGGTCCAGGGAGGCGGTGATGTCCGGCGAGTAATACCCGAAGGGCTGCAGCGCGGCCTCTATCTCGGCAGTTGCCGCCTTGTGCAGACGGCGGATGGCCTTTTCCGTCAGCTTGCCGGTCCGACCTCTCGCCCGGAAAATACCGAGGTGTGCCTCGACATTGGCGCGATAAGCTGAAGGCACGCCCTCCAGCTCGACCTCGAGGCGGGTCTCCGCCGCGGCCGGCGGGGACAGTGCACTAATTATTATTGCACTCACGATGAGAAACAGCAGGACAGTCGCGGGCTTCGGCACAGCACGCGCGCCCCGGTTCTTCGCCGCTGTCGCGGACGAATGTGCGATCAACATGCACCGATGCACCGCATTGCCCAGCCTTTTTGTCTATGCAGAATTGTCAGTGAAAAACGCCGCGTCATGTTAACACCACGGGATCGTTGATCTCGGTTCGCGAGCGACGCTGCCATGGCTGCTGCATCGAGGCAGTCGCGCACAGTTGCGTAAGGGTGCGTGGCAGAATCGTTAGTCGGGCGC
>CAYFVG010000008.1:17655-22088 GCA_964346365.1 uncultured Alteromonadaceae bacterium | reverse complement strand
TATTTTCTCTCGAGGTATTCGCTATGGCACCTTCTGATCCGTCTACCCCGCCGCCACGCCCCGGCGCGGCCCTCGTGAATTCGTCGACCGGACGTGTAAAAACGGGCGTGTCGCGGCGACGCCTGCTCGAGTGGCTGGGAGCTGCCGGCGGCAGCGCTGCAGTCTACCAGGGCGCGCTGGCCCTCGGACTCATGCCTGGCGCGGCGCAGGCCGCACCCACTCAGATGCCTCATCTCGGTACACGTCAGCGCTCGGTGGTGCTTCTCGGTGGTGGCCTGTCCAGCCTGATGGCGTGCCTCGAATTGGAGCGCGCCGGCTACTCGTGCACCATTCTGGAAGCCTCGCACCGTATCGGCGGACGCAACCTGACGCTGCGTGCTGGTGACCTGGTCGATGAGATGGGCTATCAGCGCCGCGTTGGTTTTGACGACGAGCCGCATCTTTACTTCAATGCCGGCCCGGCGCGGATTCCGGCGCACCACCAGCTGCTGCTGCACTATTGCCGCACCCTCGGCGTGGAGCTGGAACCCTTCATCAACGTAGACTACAACGCCTGGGTGCACGATGAGAAAGCCTTTGGCGGCCGGCGTATACGTCATCGTCACCTGGTGACCGAGGCTCGCGGGTTTATCAGCGAGCTGGCAGCCAAGGCCGGCGGCGAGGGCGCTTTTGACGCCGCCTTCAACGCGGAGGATCTGGACAGTTTCATGGCCTTCCTGCGCGCCTACGGCGACCTCGATCCGGATCTACTGTACCGCGGCTCCCGTCGCGGTGGTTACCGTCAACCCGGGCTTGCCGCCCCGACCGCGGGCATGCTCGAGCCCGGTGAACTGTTGCCTCGGCTCGATTTCAGGGAAATCCTCAAATCCGACTTCTGGCGCTTCAAAATGCACTTTGGCGAGGGCGAGGATCAGGCGGCACCGTTGATGCAGCCGCGCGGGGGCATGGACATGGTCGTCAAGGCCTTTGCGCGCAACATTCGCAGCCCGGTGCTGACACGGGCCCTGGTACAGCGGATCCGGGTGCAGGATGATGGCGTCGAGGTGGTATACCAGCATGGCGGGGCTCACCACCGTGTACACGCCGACTACTGCCTGAACTGCATCCCCATGCACCTCCTGCCCGGGGTGGACAACAATTTCCCCGAGCGCTACGTGGCGGCACTACGCAGTACCCGGCCCGCCAAGCTGTTCAAGCTCGCCATGCAGACAAACAAGCGCTTCTGGGAGGACGAAAACATCTACGGTGGTATTTCCTGGACCAGCCAGCCCATAGAGCAGGTCTGGTACCCGTCTCACGGCGCGCACCTGCAGAGCGGTATCCTGCTGGCCGCCTATACCTGGTCGCGGGACGAGGCCGAGGGTTTTGCGCGCATGACCCCCGAGGCGCGCTACGCCTCTGCGCTGGACCAGATGGAGAAGCTGCACCCGAACGTGCGCCGGCACGCGGGCGCCTACGTCAGCGTGCCGTGGCAGCGCATGAACCACCACATGGGCTGTGGCGCAGGCTGGACCGAGGAGACGCGCAAGCAGCACTTTGATTACCTGCAGCGGCCGCTGCGTGGGCGGCATCTGCTGATGGGAGACCAGATGAGCTACCACCCCGGCTGGCAGGAGGGGGCCTTCTCCTCGGCGCACCACGCCCTGGGGCAATTGCGCGCGCAGGTGGATGCGGAAGGTGCGGGCACGGGGCGCGCGGCATGATGGCCCGGGCGGTGGCAGGGCCCTGCCGTCGGTCCGGCTTTCCGGTCGTCTGGCGGCGGTCTGTACTGGCAGGGATCGGGCTGATAGCGGCCTCGGGCGTGCAGGCTGCGCTCGAGAGTGAACGCATGCCCGCTGGCGAGTTGCCTCTGGTGCCGGAAGCGCTGACCGCCTGTACGACCTGCCACGGCGTGCAGCTGCAGGGCAATCGTTCGGTCGATGCACCGCGGCTTGGCGGGCTGCCGGCATGGTACGTACGCCGGCAACTCCAGGCCTTTCGCGCGGGCTGGCGCGGCGTTCATCCAGGCGATGAGGCCGGCGCCGCAATGCGGCCGCAGGCAGCGCAGCTCGATGATGCAGCGCTCGAGCGCGCGGTCGAATTCGTAAGCAGCATGCCGGCGGCGCGGACGCGAACACGCCGGCCGCGCGCGGGAGACCCCGCACGCGGGAAAGACATCTACCGCGACTGCGCTGCCTGTCATGGCGCGGACGGGCTTGGCAATGAGGCGCTGCTGGCGCCACCCCTTGCCGGGCTCGATGACTGGTACCTGGTGCGACAGCTGCAACATTTCAGCGCCGGCGTGCGCGGCGCCGTGCCGGCCGACCTGGCGGGCACGCGCATGCGGACATCGAGCACGCTGCTCGCGGATGAGCAGGCAATACTTGATGTAGTTGCCCACATTGCTACGCTGGAGCCGGCATCGGAGCTGCCCTCAGGGGCGGCGATGCCGGCTCCCCGGGCTGACGCCCGGGAAACTCCTGAAAACTCTGAGGAAACATCTATGTTGCATACAAAGAAGCGCAGACTGGCCGCCGCCTCGGCCGTCGCCCTGAGCGTCGGCGCGGCCAGTGCCCAGGGCGAGGTTCGCCGGCACAAGCTGCCGGACAGTGACTTCCCCATTGCGCAGGCCGTTGAAGTGCTCCCCGGGACCACTCTGGTTTATCACAGTGGCACGACGCCGGCCCCGGCCAACCCCGATGCCGAGCGCTTCTCTGCCGAGTTCTGGGGTGACACCGAGACTCAGACGCGCTCGGTCTTCGAGCGACTCGAGGCGTCGCTCCGCGCCAAAGGGCTCACCTTTGCTGACGTCGTCAAGATGCAGATCTTCCTGGTGGCGCCGGAGCCCGGTGGTGCGATGGATTTTCAGGGCATGATGCGCGCCTATCGCGAGTACTTCGGCGAACAAGCTGATCACCGGAACCTGCCGGCACGCTCGGCGTTCCAGGTCGCGGGGCTGGCCGCGCCGGGAATGCTGGTAGAGATCGAGGTCGTGCTCGCGCGACCCTGACCCGCGCGACGCGCTCGTTGCCTCGCTGAGCGAAGAATGAGCGCGTCCATCGGGCGCCCGCCGAACGTCTGACTCGGGACGTTCGACCCGCAGACGAAAACCGCCGCTGCAGTATCGGTACTGAAGCGGCGACAGCATCGACTTTTCGTGTAGCGCCGCAAGTGGAGTGGCACCGCCCGCTCATCCGGGCAGGGCCAGCACGAGCCATGGCGGAACAACGCCGGTCCCGGCGCTAGAGCGCCATCGCTCGCCGATATTTGCCTCCGGCAACGTCCAGGTCGGCCAGACTGTGCACTGCAAGGGATTCTCCGACTAAGGCCATCTCTGTAGTTCTTGCCGCAGGAGACACATTCTCAGCAGCGTGCAAGATCCGGCGGGACAGCCAATCGGCGTTTCAGCCTTTGCTCAAAAGGTGATTGCGATCTCCAGCGCCGAAGCGGTGAGCTACGGTGGCTAGTGGGCCACAAAAAAGGCGCCCGAAGGCGCCTGAGTACGATCAATGGCCACGGCGACGCCGTGCCCCTGCTGTTTAGAAGCCGAAGCGGAGCCTGGCGTAGTAATAACCACCCTGCCAGGGCACAACACTGCCGGATTGATAAACGCGACCGCAGCAGTAGTCATTATCGCTGGCTACGCGATCGACTTCGTCCGGGAACTCGTCAAAGAGATTGCGCCCGCCGATGCTGGCCCGCAGGTTATCGTTGATCTGCCATGAACCTTCGAGGTCAAAAAACACGGTGGGATCGTACGTCTGTATAGACAGCGGCGTCGTGTTGTCCGAGTCGTCGCTCTCGCCGAAGTACCGGGCACGCGCCATGATCGTGAAGTCCCCGAAGCGGTGGAAGGCCGTCGCGTTCCAGCGCAGGTTGGGAATCTGATTCTCGATATCGAATTCCGTCTCCGCATTGAGCACGTCCAGCGGGTCGGAAATGACTTCCTCTTCATTGTAGTTCAGCGCCACGGAGAAGTCCGTTGCATGCCCATTACCCCATTCCACCGGGTAGTTGGCCACCAGATCGAAACCCTGAGTCTCCGTATCCAGTGCGTTCTGGAAGTAGTTTACACCACCGATGCTCTCTGCCCCGGCAACGCCTGCTGCCTGGAGGGCCAGGAACCGGTTGAAGGCGTCTGGATCACCATCAGGATCGGCACTCACGTCGAGCACGGAAACGGCGCGGAACCGGTCATCAATATCGATGCGGTAGAGATCGAAGGTGATCTCCAGCGCGGCGACTGCCGCCGTAAAGCCCAGCGTATAGCTGGTCGATGTCTCCGCTTCGAGCTCCTGCGCCCCGAGGGCCTGCGCCACCGTACCACCGGCAGGAAACAGCCCGGTGGCGACCGGAAAACCATTGGGCAGACGGGTCGAGACATTGGTGGTGCCCTGCTGGCCCGGCGTGGGCGCACGGAAACCGGTACCGAAAGAGCCGCGGATGGCGAATTG
>CAYFVG010000008.1:0-17555 GCA_964346365.1 uncultured Alteromonadaceae bacterium | reverse complement strand
CTGAACCTGCAGCTCTTCATTGGTCAGGCTGCCGGGCTGGAAACTGGTCGGTGACGCCGGGCCGAGGGACGGGTTGATGGTGTTGAACAGGGTGTAGTCGATCTCGTTGGACCCGTAGCGAACGCTCACGTCAAAGGTGGTCGCATCGCCGACATTACCGCGGAGGCCTCCGGCGAGGGATATATCCTCGATATCACCCTCGAAACGCGGCGCAAAACCGCCCGGGAACTTTTCCAGTGGGTTGTAGATCGACCCGTCCGCCTGCCGGAGGTCTTCTATGGTGCCGTTACCGGGGTAGCGGTAGAAGAAGCTGCCGTCGCTGAGGATTTCACCGTAGTTGGCGAAGGCATAGAGCTCCATGCCATTGGCCAGATCGTACCCCGCATTCACGAACAGCATCTGGTGCTCGCGGTTTGGACTGCCCCAGGGCTGCACAACGTCACCCTCGACAGACGCGCTGCCAAGGCCACCGGGGAAGGCCGCCTGCAGCCCCTGAATACGCGCCGGGGCCGAAGGCGTCGGTGTGCCCGTCACAAAGTCCTGGCGCAGTTGGCTCGTCGAGGAGAAGCGCGGATTGCCTGGATCCGCGCAAAACCAGCTCTCACAGTATTGCGCGCCGCGAAAGGTGGAATCTGAATCGAAAACTTCAGCGGAAACAGACACGAACCCGCTGTCGCCGAGCGGCAAGCCCAGATTGCCCTGCACCGTGTAAGCAGTGCCATCCCCCTCGTAGAATTCCCCGGTATCGACCGTGAGTTCGAAGCCCTCCCGGTTGTCCTTGAGGTTGAAGTTGATCACCCCGGCGATGGCATCAGAGCCGTACTGGGACGACGCACCATCACGCAGCACCTCTACAGACTGAATCGCGGAGGTCGGGATGGTCGCCACATCGGGACCCTGCGTGCCGGAGCCACCAATCTGCACCAGCGCGGCGCGGTGACGGCGTTTGCCATTGACGAGCACCAGCGTGTGGTGCGAGTCGAGTCCGCGCATCTGGATCGGTCGGATAAAGGAGGCACCGTCGGATATCGGCTGCCGCGAGACGTTGAAGGAGGGCACCAGCGTCTGCAGCACGTCCACCGTATCCGTGTGCGAAATCGCCTCGATCTGCTCCGCGTTGAAGGTATCGATCGCTACCGGCGAATCGAGGGCGGAACGCGCCTGACCACGCAGGCCCGTGATCACGACTTCTTCAATATCTCCGTTGCCCTGCGCGCTCGCCGGCGGCGCTGCAAGCGTCGCGGCACCCGTGGCAAGCATCGCGATCGCCAGCGGTAGGGGTTTAATCTGGTTTTGATTTCTCTGCATGGTAAGGCGACTCCTCACATTAATCTGGACAAAATGGTTGGTCACAACGTCTGCGAACAGTGTTTCGTTACCAACATGTTTTTATCAAACCTGCACCGGACGAGCAGCAAAAGCCATGCCATCCTGGGCACCGAAGTCCTCGGGGACGGCCGGGACACGGCGGAACCTTCGCGTCGGAAAGGAGTCAATATGTGCTGCCTTTGACCGAACGCCGCGGGGGCCAGGCCCGTCAAGCGCTTGATTAATGGGCAATCGCGCTCTGCGCCCGGCAGCAATAGAAAGTCGAGCACGGGGCGGCACTCGTTCGCCGACAGGCGGCGTATTGAGAAATAATCCCGGCCAAAGGCGGGCAAAGTGCGCACTTTTGGCCACCGCTCAAGCGCGCGCTGATCGAGCTGCGCGCGCAGGTCGGGGGCGTATGCGCCCAGCCATGACGCATTGTGTTACTTTTTTGCACCATCAGGGCGCGCGCTCACCGGCGGCAGACCGCCCACCGGGCCACTTAGGATGCGAGAATCCGGCTGGCCCAGCTGCGCGCTGCCGTCGATGAGCGTCGATGAGAATTGACGGAACATACGGGCTGAAGGTACCTTCCCAGCCCTCGTACTCAGCACTAAGTTTGTCTCCGTATCCAGCGCCAGCGGTTCCGCGCTAGAATTTTCGCCGTTTTTTCGCTGTCGCCGCGGCCGGCAACGCGCCGGCAACCTTGCGGGCAGCGCCACGGCGTCAAGCGCCGCCGCTATCCCGTCAAAGCATCCGGCAGATCGAGAGGGAAGGACTTTTGCGCACGACCGTGAATCGCCTGCTGGCTTCCGGCATGGTTCTGCTTGGGCTGGCGGGCTGCGAGCAAGGCAGTTCCCCGCCAGCTGCCGGTACCACGCGCGGCGACCCGGTACAGGTGGAAACGGTAATTGCGCAAGTTCAACCCGTGCAGCAACGCGTGGAGGCCGTGGGCACGCTCTACGGCCACGAGTCCGTCACCCTGACAGCGACGGTGACAGAGCAGGTCAAGGCTCTGCATTTTGAGGGCGGTGAGGTGGTCGAAGCCGGCCAGGTCCTTGCCGAACTGATGGACACGGAGCAGGTGGCCCTGCTGCGCGAGTCGGAGGCCAACCTCCGCGAGGCGCGGTTGCAGTACGACCGCCTCCAGAGTCTCGGCAGTACCATCGCCACGGCGGCGGAGATCGACGTGGCCCAGGCGCGCGTCGATGCCATCGCCGCGCAGCTCCAGGCCCTGCGCAGCCGCGTCGCCGAACGGCGGATCACTGCGCCCTTTTCCGGCGTCGTGGGTTTCCGGCGTGTCAGCGTCGGAGCCCTGGTCACGCCGGGGACAGTCATCGGCGAACTCGATGCCATCGACCCCCTGAAGCTCGACTTCACCCTGCCCGAGGTCTACCTCGCGCGCGTGGCCACCGGCGACAGCGTGACGGGGCGCAGCGACGCCTGGCCCGGCGTCGAATTCGACGGCACCGTCGAGCGCATCGGCAGCCGCGTCGACCCTGTGAGCCGCGCCTTCCCGGTGCGCGCGCTTCTGGATAATGCCGAGAGGCGCCTGCGGCCGGGGATGCTGATCAACGTGGTTCTCGAGCTGAGCGAAAACCCGGGCATTGTGGTGCCGGAGGGGGCCCTGATCCAGGTCGGTAACCGCAGCGCGGTGTACGTCGTCGACGCGGAGTCGCGGGCGCAGCGCGTCGCCGTCCGGCTCGGTCGTCGCATGCCCGGTCGGGTGGTGCTGCGCGACGGCATTGCCGAGGGCGACCGCGTGGTCGTCAACGGGCAGCTGCTCCTGCGCCCCGGAGTACCCGTGCAAGAGGCGGGGGCGAAGGCCCCGCCATCCGGGGAAGCCTGAGCCCATGCTGCTCCCTGACCTTTCGGTCCGGCGCCCGGTCTTTGCGTCGGTGATTGCGCTGCTCCTGGCCTGCTTCGGCCTGATGGCGTTTCTGCAGTTGGCAACGCGAGAGTACCCGGATCTGTCGCCGGTGCAGGTCTCGGTGGATACGGCCTACGAGGGCGCCGCCGCGGATGTGATCGAGAAACGCATCACTCAGCCGCTGGAGGACGAGATCGGCGGCATCGAGGGCATCCGCGCCATACGCTCGGCGAGCAACGACGGGCGCTCGCGGATCGATGTCGAGTTTGATCTCGGGCGCGATATCGACTCGGCGGCGAACGACGTCCGGGACCGCGTCGCCCGCGCCGAGCGGCGCCTGCCGGACGAGGCCGAGCGCCCGCGTATCACCAAGGCGGACAGCGAGACCGTGCCGCTGAATTACATCAGCCTCGAGGCCGAGTCCCTGTCGATGATGGAGATCACGGACTACGCCGAGCGCTACATCGTCGACCGCTTTGCGGTGCTGACCGGCGTCGCCGCGGTGAACGTCTACGGCGGCGCGCAGCGTTCGATGCGTATCTGGATCGATCGCGACAAGCTCAGCGCCCGGCAGCTCGCAGTCAGCGATATCACCGACGCCCTGCGCCGGGAAAACCTCGAGCTTCCCGCGGGGCGGCTCGATTCCGAGGCCCTGGAGTTCCCCGTGCGCGTACAGCGCGCCTATCGGACGGCGGACGACTTCCGGGAGCTGGTGATCCGGCGCGGCGGCGATGGGCATCTCCTGCGCCTCGGGGAAGTCGCGCGGGTCGAGGAGGGAGCCGCCTCAAACCGACGCATTTTCGTCACTAACGGCCGCGACAGCATGTCCATGGGTATCGTGAAGCAGTCCAGTGCCAATACCATCGAGGTGCTGGATGCCGTGCGCGCGGAAATCGAAGCGATCCAGCGCGATCTGCCCCCGGGCATGGCGCTCTCGGCCTCCGGCGATGCCAGCGCCTTTATCCGCGCGGCCATCGCCGGCGTTTACTGGGCCATCGGCCTGACCATCGGCCTCGTTGCCCTGGTGATCCTGCTGTTCCTGGGTACCCTGCGCGCGACCTTGATCCCCGTCGTCTGTATTCCCATCTCCCTTTTCGGCGCCCTGATAGCACTGCAGGCCCTCGGTTATTCCCTCAACTTGATCACGCTGCTCGCCATGGTGCTGGCTATCGGTCTGGTAGTGGACGACGCCATCGTGGTGCTGGAGAACATTTACCGGCGCATCGAGGAGGGTGAGGCGCCGCTTCTGGCCGCGGCGCGGGGCGCGCAGCAGGTCGGCTTCGCGGTGATCGCGACCACGGCAGTGCTCCTCGCCGTCTTCAGCCCCGTGCTGTTTCTACAGGATGCGTCGGCGCGGCTGTTCGTCGAGCTCGCCGCGACGATTGCCTCCGCCGTCGTGGTCTCCTCGCTGATGGCGCTGTCCCTGGTGCCGATGATGTGCAGCCAGCTACTGGTACGGAGCGAACGGCGCAGTCTCCTGACGCGGCTGATGGACAGCCCCATGCAGCACCTGCGGCAGTCCTACGAGCGGAGCCTGCGGGCACTGCTGCCCCGCGCCTGGCTGATGCTGCCCCTGGTGCTCCTGTCCATCGCGGCAATCGTGCCCCTGCACTCGGCGCTGCAGCAGGAGTATGTGCCGGTAGAGGACCAGGACACAGTCCTGGCCATGATTTCGGCCCGGGAAGGAACCAATATCGAGAGCATGCGCGCGATCATCGAGGAACTGCAGCCGCCGCTCCTCGAGCTCCAGCGCGAGGGCTCGCTGACGCGGGTGCTTTTCGTCTCTCCATTCCGCGGGTCGACGACGCCGAGCACGGCGTTTTCGCGGATTTCCATGGTGCCCTGGAACGAGCGGGATTACAGCGCCTTCGACCTGCGCGCGCGCGTGCTCCGGGACTGGAAGGACCTGCCCGGCCTTCGCACCATGGCATTTCTGCCCACGGGCCTCGGGCAGCGCGGGCCAAACACCCCGGTGCAGTTCGTGCTCCAGGGGCCCGACTACGAGACCCTCGCCGCCTGGCGCGACGTGGTCCTCGACCGGGCCCGCCAGAGCGGGCTCTTCGGGCGTCTCGACTCAGACCTGAAGGAGACGCAGCAGCAGGTGCACATTGCCATCGACATCACCCGCGCCGCCGCCCTCGACGTCTCCACCCGTGAAGTTGCCGAGGCGCTGCAGGCGCTGATGACGGAGCAGGAGGTCACGACCTTCTCCGTCGACGGGGAGGAGTATCCGGTGATCGTGCAGCTCGAAGACGAGCAGCGCGTCACGCCCGGAGACATCGAGAATGTGCAGGTGCGCGGCGCCGATGGGCAACTCATACCCCTTGCCAACCTGCTGCGTATCGAGAACCGCGGCGGTATCGCCACCCTGAACCGCTACAATCGGCTGCGCGCCGCAACGATCAATGCCAACCTCGCACCGGGGGTGTCCCTAGGTGACGCCCTCGACTTCCTCGACGGAGTGGTGGAAAGCGACCTCCCGGCGGACGCCAAGGTCGCCTACAAGGGCGAGTCCCTCGACTACAAGGAGTCGGGCGGCGACATTCTGTTTGCCTTCGGCCTGGCACTGCTGGTGTTATTTCTGGTCATGGCCGCGCAGTTCGAGAGTTTTGTCCACCCGACAGTGATTATGGTTACCGTGCCGCTGGCGCTCGTCGGGGGGCTCTTCGGGCTCCTCGCGACCGGCGAGACCTTCAACCTGTTCAGCCAGATCGGTCTCCTCATGCTGCTCGGCATTGCGACCAAGAACGGCATCCTGCTCGTCGAATTCATCAACCAGGTGCGCGATGAGGGGGAAACCTTTGACGAGGCGATTATCCGGGCCTCGGTGCTGCGCCTGCGCCCGGTGCTGATGACCACGATATCGACCCTGGCGGGGGCGGTGCCGCTGGTGCTGATGACCGGGCCCGGATCGGCGAGCCGTAACGTCCTCGGCGTCGTGGTGCTCTTTGGTGTGAGCATTGCCACGGTGTTCACCCTGTACATGGTGCCGGCGGTGTACCGCGTCATCGCCCGGCGTACCGGGTCGCCCGAGGCTATTGCGCGGAGGATGCGGGCGCTGGCGGAAGGCGAGGACTCTGCGGGGCGCGACGCGGTGGGCTGACCTCGTCTGTTGCCGGGGCGTTGTCGGGTATTGGCGCGGCTTTGCACTATTTAAGTGCGTTTCCTGCCCGATGATAACGCACTTGCTCCGGACCGATGCTGCCGCTGAGGGCTGCTTTTTTGCCGTCAGCGCCCGCAGGCAGGGGCCTTTAACGGATTTCGCTGCATTTCCCACAACAGGGGTGCGCGATGACGGATTGGCAGATTAATTGCATAACACGCGCGGCGTCACCGGTGACGCCGGCGCCACGCTTTCAGTTCCGGGGTTTCTCGCGAGAGTCGCGAGTGAGGTCTGGACAGGTGTGGTGCCCGCCAGGGTTGCGTGACGCGCGTTAACATAGGGAAATGAGGTGGTGCTCAGCGACGTGTTGCTTTTTGTTCTTATGCTCAGTGGCGCCGGCATTGTGGCCGGTATCACCTCCGGGCTCTTCGGGGTCGGCGGCGGCTTCATTGTGGTGCCGGCGCTTCTCGCGGTATTCCCCTTCCTGACCGATGCTACAGATGACCTCATGCTGGTCGCCGTCGGCACATCCCTGGCAACGATCGTGATCTCCTCGGGGCGTTCCGTGCAGGCCCACAGCAAGCACGGTGCGGTGGATTTCGCCCTCCTCAGGGAGTGGGCGATCTGGGTGATCATCGGCGTTTGCGGCGGCCTCGCCGTGGCTTCCGTCGCCGACGGCAAGCGCCTGATCATGGTCTTTGCGGTCGGGGTGCTGGTGTACTCGATCTACTTCCTATTTCCGCACATGTGCGATCGGTTCATGGGCCGGTGGAGCATGCCGACGGGCGCCGGGCGGGCGCTCCTTGCCAGTGGCCTCGGGGGCTTTTCGGCACTCCTGGGAATCGGTGGCGGCACGGTCATGGTGCTGACCATGTGCATGTGCAACCGGCCGATCCACCAGGCCGTGGCGACGGCGTCGGGCATCGGCTTTCTCATCGGCGTACCGGGGATGATCGGCTTTCTGATCATGGGCCTCGGTGCCGAAAATCTGCCTTTCGGGTCCCTGGGCTACGTCAATCTGCCGGCCCTCGCGGCGATTTCCCTGTTCTCCGTTTTCACCGCACCGCTGGGTGCGCGCCTGGCCCACAGGCTGGATTCTGACAAGCTCAAACGTATTTTCGGCGTTTACCTGGTTATCATTTCCATTTCAATGTACCTCAAGGCCTGAGCGGCCGACACAACCACGGGAGTTTTATTATGACTATGGATATCAAGCGCAGAGGGTTTCTCCTCGGAGCCGCGGGCGCCGCGGCCGTGGCCGGAACGGCAGGTGCGGCGCTCGTCGCTCCCGGTGCCCGCGCCGCGGCGCGGCCAACGCCGCTCTACGGCCCCAAGGCCGGCTTCGCCAAGCTCAACGCCAACGAGAACCCCTTCGGCCCCAGCCGCGATGCCCTGATCGCCATGCAGGAGGCGTCGGTCAACGGCGCCTACTACGTCCGCGATTCCGCGATGACGCTGCGGCGCATGATTGCCGAGCGCAACGGCGTGGCGCCGGAGTCCGTCGCCCTCGGCGCGGGCTCGAGTTCGGCGCTGGTCGCCACGGCCCTCGCCGAAGGGCGAAAGGGGAACATTCTCGCCCCGGACCTGTTCTGGGATACCACGTCCATGATCGTCGAGCGCCAGGGCGTCACCAACATCAAGCGCCTGCCCAAGCACCCGCGCCTGGAAATCGATCTGGATGCAATGCTCGCCGCTATCGACGACTCCATCGGCATGGTGCAGGTGGTGAACCCCAACAACCCGACGGGCGTCCTGTCGGATCCCGCGAAGCTCCGGGAGTTCGCCATCAAGGCGTCGAAGAAGGCAACGGTGGTGATCGACGAGGCCTACAACGAGGTCACGGACAATCCCGATGCGAACACCATGGTCCCCCTCGTGCGCGAGGGACACGACGTTGTCATCGCGCGGACCTTCTCCAAGATTTACGGCCTTGCCGGCATGCGCGTGGGCTATATCATCGCCGCGCCCGAAAAGATTGAGCAGATCAGCCAGTACGGCGTCGGCTGGTATGGCCTGAACCAGGCCGGTGTCGCGGCGGCCGTCGCCTCCTATGAGGACAAAGAGTTCATGGACTACTCCCGCGGCAAAATCCTCGAGGGCCGGGAAATGATTCAGGCGGCCCTGAAGGAAAACGGCCTCAAGGCACTGCCTTCCGCGACCAACTTCATGTTCGTGGATATCGGTGACCTGAATGCCGATACCTTCCGCGAGGAGATGGCAAAGGAGAACGTGCTCATCCGCGGTATTTATCGCGACTACAGCAACTGGTCCCGGGTCAGCATGGGGCAGCTCGCCGACGTGAAGATGTACGTCGACGCCCTGCCGAAGGTCCTCGATCGCCTCAGCTGATCCTTCGCAGCACTGAGCGCTCCAGCGCGACGACTCGTTCACGATCCGCATTCTTTGCCGCGATCGTGGACGGGTCGGCCAATCACATCGCGGACGATTCGACGAGGACACCGGCGAGCGAAGTGGCGGGCCAGAGAGCATCAGCCATGTCTGACACCGTCGACGGCAGCTACGAAGGCATCTTTCTGGCGCGCAGCGACGCCAACGAGCCGCTGTCCAGTTTCTCCCGGCACGGTTTCTCCCTGGACGGTGCCGACTGGCCCTCGGTGGAACACTACTTCCAGGCCATGAAGTTCGAGGACGCAGCCTATCGCGAGCAGATCCGCAACGCCGCGCACCCGCGGCAGGCGCGCCGGCTGGGCCGGGCCCGCTGGCGCAGGCCCCGGCGCGACTGGCACGAAGTGCGCCGCGTCATCATGACGCGCGCCGTCTACACCAAGTGCCGGTCGCATCCGGCCGTCGCCGAGCGGCTGCTGGGCACCGGCGACCGGCGTCTGGTGGAGAACAGCGCCTATGACTACTTCTGGGGCTGCGGGCGCGACCGGCGCGGCCACAATAACTACGGCCGGGTTCTCATGGATGTGCGCCGCAAGCTCCGGGAAGAGGCCGCCGGAGCGAGCGCCAGCGATCCCTGACGTCCCGGCCATGCCCCGGGGCAGCCGGGCCTGCCTGCAAGTGGACCGCGAGCACCATCGGGCACGGACCCCCCCCCGAAGTCGCGTTGCTCCGGGCTTCCCGCGTTGTTACCCTTTTCGCCGCTATCGCCCTCGGACTCCCGCGGCGGCACACAACCGGAGCAGTTCAGATGCCCTGGGCGTAAGCCCCCGCAGGGCCTCGCCCTGCACCACGAATCGTCGGCGAGCACGATCAGTCAATCGCGGCCCTCCCTGGGACCGCGCAGGAGATCCTGACACCCATGCCCTTCCAAAACGTTGTCATTTATGCGCCGGCGGCCGTCGACGCGCCGGTCAGCCTGGCATCGAGCGAAATCTCGCAGCGTCTGAAACCGACGCTGGATCGCCTGGGAATCCGCGAGGACCTGCTGGAAGAGGTCTCCGGCATCGCCTGCCGCGGCATCTGGGAGGCGGGGACGCAGCCCTCCGACGCCGCCACGCTGGCCGGGGAAAAAGCCATCAGCGACAGCGGAATAGACCGATCGCGTATCGGCGTCCTGATCAACAGTTCCGTATCCCGCGATTTTCTGGAGCCGTCCACTGCCTCCATGATCCACGGCAACCTCGGCCTGGCGCCGGACTGCCTGAATTTTGATGTGGGCAACGCCTGCCTCGGCTTTCTCAACGGCATGGACATCGCCGGTGGCATGATCGAGCGCGGTGACGTGGATTACGCGATGGTCGTGGACGGCGAAACCAGCAGACCGCTTATCGATGCGACCATCGAGCGCCTGCTGGATCCGGCCGTGGGAGAGGAACAGTTTCGTGAGGAGTTCGCCTCGCTGACGCTCGGCTCGGGCGCCACTGCCATGATCATGACCCGCCGCGACCTGGCGACTGATGGGCACAGCTACCGCGGCAGCGTGACCCGTGCGGCCACGCAATTCAGCCACCTGTGCCAGGGCAACATGGACCGCATGCGCACCGACACGCGCACCCTGCTCAGCGAAGGCCTGAAGCTCGCCGCCGAGACCTTTGCGGCCACCTGCTCCGCGCTCGGCTGGGTCGTCGCAGAGATGGATCAGTTCGTCATTCACCAGGTGAGCAAAGTGCACACCGAGGCCCTGGTCGGCGCCCTGGGCCTCGATCCGGCAAAGGTGCACGCAATCTACCCGCAGCAGGGCAATATCGGCCCGGCCTCCGTGCCCATGGTGCTCGCCCGGGTGGCCGAGGCCGGCAAACTGAAGCACGGGGACCGGGTAGCGCTCCTGGGGATCGGCTCGGGCCTGAATTGCGCGATGGCCGAGGTGGTCTGGTAAGCGTCCGTGACCGAACCCTATCGCCCGCCGCCGGCGCTATACCCCTTCGAGTCCCACTGGCTGTCCATCGATGGCCATCGCCTGCACTACCTCGACGAGGGCCCGCGGGACGCGCCCGTGCTGCTCATGGTGCACGGCAATCCGACCTGGTCTTTCTACTACCGCAAGCTCGTGCTGCGCCTGCGCGATCGCTACCGCTGCATTGTCCCCGATCACATCGGTTGCGGCCTGTCGGACAAGCCCGACGACGGTCACTATGACTATCATCTGGAGCGCCGGATCGCCGACCTCGACGCCCTCGTACAGACGACCATCGGCGCCAGCGCGCCCCTGTCCCTGGTGGTCCATGACTGGGGCGGTATGATCGGCTTCGGCTGGGCCGCACCGCGCGCCGAGCGGATCGAGCGCTGCGTTATCCTCAATACTGCCGCGTTTCCCATGCCGGCAGACAAGAAGCTCCCCTTCGCCCTCTGGTTCGGCGGCCGCACTGCGCCGGGCGAGTGGCTGATCCGGGGGGTCAACGCCTTCTCCGCGGCGGCGGCCCGCATCGCCTTCAAGAAGCCGGTGAGCGCGGCCGTCCGCGCCGGCTACACGGGCCCCTACAACAGCTGGAAGAACCGTATTGCCACCGCGCGCTTCGTGCAGGATATCCCGGTCGAGGCCGGTGACCGGGCGTACAAGCTCGTCAATGACACCGCGGAAAAGCTGCATCGCTTTGCAGCCAGGCCCGTGCTCCTCGCCTGGGGTCTCAGGGACTTTGTCTTTGACGACACCTTCTACCGCACCTGGCAGCGCTACCTGCCGGACGCGGAGCTCTATCCCCTCGCCGACTGCGGGCACTACGTCCTCGAGGACGGCGGTGAGCCCCTCCTCGACCGGATCGAGCAGTTCCTGGGCGCCGCGGCAGAGAGCTCGAGCGGCGGGGCCGAAGAGGCGCCGACACGCGCGGCCGCGAACGATGACCAACCCGCAGCCCGCTGAGCCGCCCCCGCCAGAGCCCTGCAACGTCGCGGCGGCGCTCGCGGCGCAGGCCCGGACGCAGCCGCACGGCGCCGCGATCCACTACCCGGTCGGCGTGCGCAAGGGCACGGTGCGCTACCGCTCCGCCAGCTACGCGAGGCTCGATGCCCTGAGCGACTGCTACGCCCGCGGCCTGGCCAGCTACGGTATCGAACGGGGGGCGCGGGTCGCGCTGATGGTGCCGCCCGGGCTGGATTTCTTCGCCCTTTTCTTTGCCCTGTTCAAGGCCGGGATCGTACCCGTGCTCATCGACCCGGGTATCGGCCTGAAACCGCTGAGACAGTGCCTGGGCGAGGCGCAACCCGAGGCCTTCATTGGTATCAGCCGGGCACAGCTGGCCCGCGTGCTGCTGCGCTGGTCGCCGCGCTCCATCCGCCGCTCGGTGACCGTCGGCCCGCGCCTCGCCTGGGGCGGCATCACGCTCCGGGGGCTCGCCCGCAGGGGCGGAGCCAGCGGCCCGCCGGTGCTGGCGGCCACGCGGGCGGACGAAACCGCCGCCATCCTCTTTACCTCCGGCAGCACCGGAATCCCCAAGGGGGTGGTCTATCGCCACAGCCATTTTGTAGCCCAGGTCCGGATGCTTCGCGACGCCTTCGCCATCGCACCCGGCGAGGTGGATCTCGCGACCTTTCCCCCGTTTGCACTCTTCGACCCGGCGCTGGGTATGACCACCGTGGTGCCCTACATGGACCCGACGCGCCCGGCGAAGGCGAACCCCGCCTACCTGGTGCAGGCCGTGGAGCAGTTTGCCGTGAGCAACCTGTTCGGCTCCCCGGCGCTGCTCAAGGTCCTCGGCCGCTACTGCAGCGAACAGGGGCTCAAGCTGCAGACACTCAAACGTGTGCTGTCCGCAGGAGCCGCCGTGCCCGCCGAAACCGTTGCCCTGATGCAGCGGGCGATGACCGGCGATGGCGCCGTGCACACACCCTACGGCGCAACGGAATGCCTGCCGGTGGCGTCGATAGCCAGCGCGGAAATGGACGACGCGGTCCTGGCCGCGACCCGGGCGGGCCGCGGTACCTGCGTGGGGCGCCCGGTCGCGCCGAACCGGGTCGCCATACTGCGGCTATCGGACGAGGCTATTCCCCGGCTGCGCCGGGAGGATCTGCTCGACGCCGGAGAGATCGGCGAAATCATTGTCCACGGGCCCACCACGACCGATCGCTACTGGCAGCGCGACGCGCAGACGCGCCTCGCGAAGACCACCGATGATGAGGGGCGGATCTGGCATCGCATGGGCGACGCCGGTTACTTCGATGCGGCGGGGCGGCTGTGGTTCTGCGGCCGCAAGGCGCAACGGGTACAGACAGCGCAGGGCGACCTGTTCGCCGATCAGCTGGAGGCGATCTTCCAGGCGCTCCCGGGGGTCGAGCGGACCGCGCTGGTCGGCGTGGGCGCAGCGGGACAGCAGGAACCGGTGCTCTGTGTGGAGCTGCACCGCGGCAGCGATGGCGACGCGGAGAAGCAGGCGAAAGCCGTGGCGGAGGCGGTGAAGGCGCGGGCGGCGCAGCACGCGGCGCTCCGGGACCTGCGCCGAGTGCTCTTTCACCCGGGCCTTCCCGTGGATATCCGCCACAACGCCAAGATCGATCGCGCTGCGCTGGCCGCCTGGGCCGCGAGGCAGCCGTGAGCCCGGCCGGGCCCGGCCGGGCCTCGCCGGACCGCCCGTGAAGATCCTGGTCACCGGCGGCGGCGGCTTCCTCGGCCAGGCAATCTGCCGCCAGCTGGCGGCCCGGGGTGATGAGCCCGTGGCGTTCCAGCGCTCGGCGGCAACCGCCCTGACCGCGGCCGGCATCGAGGAGCGGCGCGGCGACATCCGCAGCTCGCGGGAGGTACTGGCGGCGGCGACAGGCTGCCAGGCGATTATTCATACCGCCGGCAAGGCGGGCGCCTGGGGCGACCCGGCGGACTACCGCGGCATCAATGTCGACGGCACGCAGCACGTCCTCGATGCCTGTCGCGCCCTCGGCATTGAGCGGCTGGTGTTCACCTCCTCCCCGAGCGTGGTCCACGGTGGCGGTGACATCGAGGGCGGCGACGAATCCCTGCCCTATCCCCACCACTATGCCGCGCCCTACCCGGAAACCAAGGCAGAGGCGGAACAGCGGGTCATGGCGGCCAACGGCGATGGCGTGCACACCGTAGCTCTGAGGCCGCATCTGGTCTGGGGCCCCGGCGACAATCAGCTGCTGCCGCGGCTGGTGCAGCGCGCCCGACGCGGGTCGCTGCGACTCCCGGGCGCTGACAAGCTGATCGATACGGTTTACATCGACAATGCCGCCCGGGCGCATCTGCTGGCCCTGGCGGCACTGGACGCCAGGCCGGCCTGCCGCGGCAGGACCTACTTCATCTCCAACGACGACCCCTGGCCCCAGGCGGCCATCATCGGCGCACTGCTCGAGGCCGCCGGCGTCAAAACGCAAATCCGGGCCGTGCCGGCGGGCGCCGCCAGGATCGCAGGGGCCCTGCTCGAGGGCTGGTGGCGCCTGGCACGGCGCGAGGACGAACCCCCGCTCACGCGCTGGTCCGCGGAGCAGCTGGCGACAGCGCACTGGTATGATATCTCGGCCGCCCGCAGGGACCTCGACTACACGCCCCTGGTAAGCATGACCGACGGCCTGCAGCGGCTCCGCGCGGCCCTCCGGGCGCTGCCTTCGTCCCCCGATTTCCGGTTCCGGGCCGAGCGGCAGGGGTGATCGGCGGGAGCAGCGCGCTGCATCAGAGGCGGGCACAGGCACGCTGCGTGTCGCATCCAGATCCAGCCGGATCCCCTGCAGCGGCTTGCAAGGGACAATGCAGATGGACAACGTATTGCCGGGACGCCATCGACTCACGGTAGCGAGAACGAACTTTTACCCAAATGGAGTATTGTTATGAAAATTGTGCGAGTTCAGGACCTTATTGGATCCGAGCGTGAAGTGCATGGCCCGGGCTGGACCAGCCGTCGAATGCTGTTGAAGAAAGATGGCATGGGGTTTTCCTTCCATGAAACGATTATTCCGGCGGGCGCCGAGCTGAACCTCTGGTACAAGCATCATCTGGAAGCGGTTTACTGTGTAGCGGGCAACGGCACGATTCTGGACAAGGCGACCGGTGAAACCCACGAAATCAGCGATGGGACGCTCTACGCACTGGATAAAAACGATCGGCATACCCTCCGCGGTGGTACTGAAGAGATGCGGCTGATCTGTGCCTTCAACCCACCGGTTACCGGGCGCGAAGTGCACGACGAAGACGGCGCGTACCTGCCGGATACCGGCGGGGAATAATTCAGCCCACCCGGTGGAATGCCCGGGGGTCCTCGCCGGCCCCGGGCCTGAAAGTGGAGAACAGGCTGTAAAATCGGGCAGGCACGCCCGTCGGGATCACGAATAAACCACCCTTGCCAGACACCGCGTGGCGGGAGCAGTATCACGCCGATGTCCAGCGAATTTGCTCTGGCCGGCAGTTTCATTTGCGCCTATGGTAGCAGTATCGCTTGGCGTGACAGGTCGGGCAGCTCTACCTGGCGGCCCGATTGCAGGCTGATAACGCGAAAAATTGATTTTCGGCAGGCGGAGGGGGCAGCGACGATGGGTGGCAGCGACGACTCATCAGCCGGCAGCAGTGGCGCGTCGCCGAGCGCGCTGACGGCGGCGCAAATCGAGCACATGCTGTCGCAGCGCGAGCATATGCTGCGCAACCTGCCACTCGGCGTCTACGAAATCGTGGATGCGGCGCCGGACAACCCCTATCTGAACTACCTGAGCGATCGCGCTGCGGAGCTGTGGGGCGTGACCCGCGCGCAGGTCGAGGCCGATAGCTACGCAGCCTTGAACAACTTACATCCGGATGATCGCAAGCGCGTACTGGATGCCACGGAGCGAGCGCGCACCGGGCGCGGCATGTTCCTGGTGGAAGCCCGGTTTATCGTGGACGGCAAGCAACGCTGGCTGCGCATGGAATCCTGGCCAAACGTGGACGCGCAGCAGCCTTCCTGGCTCGGCTACATCCAGGACGTCACCGAGCAGTACGAGGCCAGGCATCGCTTTCGCGTGCTGTTCGAGCAGAGCCCGCTGAGCATCATCCTGCACGATGCCGAGACCGGCGCAGTCCTGGACGCCAATCCGGCCAGCTGGCAAGCCTACGGCCTTGACTCTCTGGAAGAACTCCAACGGCACAGCTTCTGGGGGGAACCGCCTTACTCGAAAGACGAAGCCGTGTCGTTGATACGCGCAGCGGCCGGCGGCGAAGTGCAGCGCTTTGAATGGTACAGCGTCGATGCACGGGGAAACCCGACGTGGGAACTGGTCACGCTGATGCCGGCGGTGATCAGCGGCGAGCCTCGGGTGTTCTCCATCGCCGCTGACATTACCGCTCAGCGCAACGCGCAGCAGACGTTGCAACGCAACGAGCAACTACTTACCGCCATGGCTGAGCTGGCGGATGTGGGAGGCTGGACCATCGATGTGGAGAGCGGAGCGCTGCACTGGACCGAGCACACCTTCCGGCTGCACGGGCTACCGATCGAGACGGATCTGTCGGTAACGGACGCGCTGGCCTTCTACGTTCCGGAGGATCGCGATCGGCTGGAAGCCGCCCTGGTGCGCGCTCGTGAACACGGTGAGCCCTACGCGCTCACGCTGCGCATGACGACGGCCGAGGGTGAAGCGAAAGTGCTTCGGTCCTTCTGCCGTCCAGAGCGGTATGCAGGCCGTGTCGTACGCCTCTCTGGTGCGGTGCAGGATGTCACTCAACTGGTGGAGTCAGAGCGCCGTTTTCGTGCGATTTTCGAGGAATCACCGGCACCCATCCTGGTATTTGATACCACCAGCGGGAAAATGCTGGATGCCAACCAGCAAGCCTGGACCAGTTTCGGCTACGCGACACGGGCGGCGCTTCTGGAGCGCCAGGACGCGATCTGGGTGGGTGGGGAATACAGCTTTGAACGGGCGCTGGATCGCTTGCAGCACGCTCTCGACGCCGAAGGTGCCAGGCTCGAGTGGCCAGCGGCACATGCTGATGGCCACATCATCTGGTACGACGTCACGCTGACGCCCGCCACGCTCGACGGGCAGGCTTGTCTGCTCGCGGTGTGCCTGGATATTACCGACCGCCGCGCGGCGGAAATAAAACTGCGCGAAAGCGAAGAACGCTTCCGATTCCTGTTGCAGGACGTCGATGGGGTAGCCGTGCAGGGCTACGCGCCGGACGGCCGGGTATTCTACTGGAACCGGGCCTCGGAACAGCTGTACGGATACCGGGCCGAGGAGGCACTGCAGGGCAACCTTCTGGAACTCATCATACCTCCTGAGATGCGTGAGGGGGTGCGCCACAACCTGAGCGGCGTCCTGGAGGGACGCACCATAGAAAACGGCGAGCTGGAGCTCATGCGCAAAGACGGCAGTCGTGTGCCGGTCTACTCCAGCCACACCGTATTGCGGCGGCCGGATGAGGAGCCGGAGCTGTTCTGCATCGACATCGATCTGAGCGAACGCAAGGCGCACGAGCAGGCACTTGATCACCTGGCTAACTACGATTTACTGACCGGGCTGCCCAACCGGCGGCTGATGGGGGTGCTGTTGGCGCAGATGATCGCTCGCTGCGCACGCAGCGAGCACGGCTTTGCCCTGTGTTATCTCGACCTCGATGAATTCAAGCCCATCAATGACACGCACGGCCACGAGACCGGTGACCATGTGCTGAACACAGTGGCAGGACGACTACGCGGACTGGTGCGCGACAGCGATCTGGTCGCCCGCCTCGGCGGCGATGAATTTGTTCTCGCCCTCGAGGGCATTGGCGATGGGCCCGAACTCGAGCGGCGTCTGCGCTTCATTCTCGATGGTCTGGCCCAGCCGTTGCAGGTAGATCACCTGCGACTGCAGGTCTCCGGCAGTATCGGGGTGACGCTTTATCCCCGGGACCAGAGTGACCCGGACACCCTGCTACGCCACCTACGAGGCGTACCGCGACGGCATCGAGTTCCACCC